>CAJXVR010000005.1 GCA_913061285.1 uncultured Verrucomicrobiota bacterium
GTGGGCTCGGAGATGTGTATAAGAGACAGGCGACTGTCTCCTTGGCGAAGCAACTGGCCAAGAATGACCTGGCTGTCATTACGGGTGGTGGTCCGGGAATCATGGAGGCAGCCAATAAGGGAGCGGCTCAAGGAAAAGGCAAATCCGTCGGTCTCAATATCGAACTCCCCTTCGAACAGTCAGGAAACCGATTTGCGAACCTGCCAATCAATTTCCACTACTTTTTCTCAAGAAAAGTATGCCTGGTCAAATACAGCATGGGTTTTGTCTACATGCCGGGCGGATTTGGAACCTTGGATGAGTTCTTCGAAGTTTTGACCTTGGTACAAACCCGTCGCATCCCGCATTTCCCACTTATTCTTTTCGGATCTGACTATTGGACAGGCCTCGTCAAATGGATGAAGTCAACGCTCAAACCAGGTGGCTATATCGGGCCTGACGATCTGAAACTCTTCAAGATTGTCGACACGCCAGAGGATGCTCTCAAACTGATCCTCGCCTATCGTCGTCGAATTGGCGTCCCGCAGGAAGTTCCCTCGAGTTTCCAATAGTCGATACTGCACACAAATAATTGATCCATCGCGAGGGGACTAGACTGCCGCTCTCGATGGATCATGCTCCCTTTGAGGCTCTCGCTTCACAACGATGTATCATCACACTAAACTCAAAAGCGGCTTGCAAGTGGCGACCGCTGAACTTCCCCACATGTCCAGCATCTGTGTGGGCTTGTGGGTAAACGTCGGGGGACGGCACGAAGCCCGCGAACAGAACGGAGCAGCCCATTTCATTGAACACATGTTGTTCAAAGGCACCAGCAATCGAAACGCTCGAGAAATATCTGAGGAAATCGAAGGCCTAGGCGGCTACCTCAATGCGTTCACAGCCGAGGAGAATACCTGTTACTACGCCAAAGTCTCCTCAGTGCACTGCGACACCTTACTCAGTGTCCTTTTCGACATGTTCTTAAATGCGGAGTTTCAAACCGCTGACATGAAGAAAGAACGAGACGTCATTCTCGAAGAGAACGCCATGTACTTGGATCAGCCTCACCAGCTAGTCCTCGAAAAGTTGAACGAACTTTTGTGGCCGAGACATCCCCTTGGACGATCCATCACCGGAAATGCCGGTTCACTAAAGAAGCTCAACCGCAGTCGGCTCCTCGAGTTTCGCGACCAACACTATACTGCACCCAACGTATTGCTGGCAGCAGCTGGCCAAATTGATCATAAGTCCCTGCTCAAGCAAGCGCGCAAGTTTTCTCGTCTCATTCCCAAAGGTGAAGTCAGCACCTTTGAACGACTAAAGGATACGCCTCAGCGATTCAAATATAAGTTCATTCCGAGAAAAGTGGAACAAGCTCAGCTCGCCATCTGCTTTAAGACCTGCTCCCGTCACGATCCCCGGCAATACGCCCTCCAGGTCTTGAACACTATTCTCGGTGAGAACATGAGCTCTCGACTTTTTCAAAGTCTCCGTGAAGAACACGGACTCGCCTATTCGGTCTATAGTAGCCTCGGAAGTTTCGATGATGGTGGAACGCTTTCCATTTGCCTCGGGCTCGATCCCGACAAACTCGGTCTGGCGCTTAAGTTAATCGACCGAGAACTCAAACGCCTTCGTTCCGAAACAACCCCCGCTGATGAAGTAGACCGAGCAGCGCAGTATCTCATCGGGCAACTCGATCTTCACCTCGAAAATACGGAGAACCACATGATCTGGATCGGAGAACAGCTTCTCGGCTTCGGATCGATACGTTCTGTCGAAGCCTTCAAGAAGCGTATACTCAGCGTAACAGGCGAGGCAGTGAGACAAGTCGCCGCCGATTTTCTAACACGTCAACTTGCGCGCATTGCCCTGGTCGGGCCGAAATCGACCAAGCTAAAAACCCCTTTGTCATTCTTAGATTAGTGTAGGAATTAACACCCTGTTGGAATGCGAACACTCATTCGCGAAATTGACACCGATCATACGCCACTCACGCTCGGCGCACAGCTGAGGGACGTCACGGGCCTCGTCGTGCTTCAGTCGGAACTTTTTCATGGCCCAGAAGTGCGGTTTTCCTACGTTGCTGTGAATCCATTTCTGACTCTCGAAGCATGGGGAAGTCGATGCTACACGAGTTCCGAATCCAGCACTTCCGAGCAATTCGGTAGTCCATGGATTCTCATCGAGGAGCATATCAAAAAATACGAACTCCTCGAAGAGTCGGATCAGCCCTTTCCCCTCGGCGGAATGTTCGGCTATTGGGGCTACGAATTAAATCGCAGCCTCTCAGCTAAACTCGCCTCCAAAGCAGCTCGTGATCTCGAGCTTCCGGACCTTTGTTTGGGTTTCTACGATAGTCTCTGTGTCTTCGATCACCGACTTGGAAAGTGTTTTATCGTTTCCACAGGAATGCGGGTGGACGGCTCACGATGTTCTAGTCTGGCCCAATCGAAGCTAAATTGGTGGAAAGAAACCCTCGCGAAAAAAATTGACGATGGCGATTCACAACGATCCAGGTCGGATTGGCCCGTCAGCAAGCTCACTTCAAACACCGCCCGAGAATCCTTCATCAACAAGGTCATTCGAGCGAAAGAGTACATCAACGCGGGGGACATCTATCAAATCAATCTCTCGCATCGGCTCGAACTTGAGTGCCATCACGACTGTTTTGATTTCTATGCTCGATTGATGGATGTGTCCCCTGCTCCCTACTCTGCCTATCTCAACTTCAAAGACTTTCAGATTGCATCCGCATCCCCAGAATCGTTTCTCCGCCTTTCGGGCAGGCATATAAGAACCAGGCCGATCAAGGGCACTCGCCCTCGATCATCCGACCCCCAAAAAGACGCACAATTGACCTACGAACTTCAGTCGAGTCCGAAAGAGCTTGCAGAGCTCGTCATGATCACGGACCTCCTGAGAAACGATCTCGGAATGATCTGCGACTATGGATCTATTTCCGTTCCCGAGCTCGTTCGCCTCGAACGCTACCCTCAGGTCCAGCATCTGGTCTCCACCGTTGAAGGCACCCTCCGCAAGTCGATCAGTCACAGCCAGGCCCTCGCAGCCTGTTTTCCGGGTGGCAGTATTACGGGAACGCCTAAGCTTCGAGCGATGCAGATTATCGATGAACTTGAACCGATCGCCAGAGGTCCCTACACAGGCGCCATCGGATTTATCGGCTTCAATCAGGAATCACATCTCAGCATAACCATTCGTACGGGTTTTAAGACCAACGGAAAGCTCTATTTCAACGTTGGCGCTGGCATCGTCGCCGATTCGGATCCCGAAGCCGAGTATGACGAGACAATGGCTAAAGGACGCGGCTTCATCGAGTCCCTGGGCCTCGCTCGCCTCTCAAATTCAACGAAGTCTAAAAAGGCTGAAAGGCCACTACGAGAGAACGGAAGCCCATGATTGTCTTCGTAAATGACACTTTTACTGAAGAAGAGAAGGCCTCAATATCTGTTTTTGATCGCGGATTCCTCTATGGTGATGGCTGTTTTGAGACGCTCCGCGTCTATCAAGGAAAGCCAGCCTTCTGGCAAAAGCACCTGAACCGCCTCACTAGGGCATTGGAGGCATTCTCGATCTCCTTTTCTGTCGACCCCGCTCGATTGGCAGAGATCGCCACACGCCTCCTCAAAGAGAACGGGAGACTCGAAGGGATCCTTCGAATTCAGGTGACACGAGGAGTGGGACCGCGAGGTTATTCCACCGTGGGATCAAAGAATCCCTCTTTGATTATGTCTCTTCATCCCTTGCCTAGAGGCATTGCAGAGACAAACCCGTCATGGAGACTCCAAACAAGCGCACTCAGAATTCAGCGAGACACCCCGCTCAACGCTCATAAGTCCAGTAATAAGCTCCTGCAGGTCCTTGCCAAACAAGAAGCCGAACAAGGCGGAGTCGACGACGTGCTTCTCCTAACCCAGGACGGATTTGTCTCAGAAACCAGCTCAGCAAATCTATTCTGGATTGACGGCCCAACGATCAAGACGCCACCAGAAAGCGCAGGAATCCTGCCGGGCATCACCCGGGAGGTCATTCTCGAGATCTGTCAGTCGCTGGGATGGCCCTATGCGGAAGAACTCCTACCGGGGGGACAACTGCCTCAAATGAACGGCGTCTTTCTTAGCCAAAGTGTCTGGGAGATGATTCCTGTCGTCTCGATTGATCAACGCCAACTCGAACCCTGCCGCCCCTTTGTCAGCTTGCAAGGGGAACTTCGCAAGCGGGCGCTCGAATCGCCATTCCCATGATCACCATAGGTTTGCCTTCACAGCTTTTCAGAAGGCACCTTTCAGCAAGAACACCTTGGCTGAAACTTGCGCATCGTTGCTTCCCAAGCCATATTCTACCAAGGAACTCACTAGTCTATTCCATTTTTTGATTTGAGAATCGTCATTGCCATCACCGGAGCCAGTGGAGCCCTTTACGGACAACGATTGCTCGACCACCTATCGTGCGACTCCCATGAGGTGCATCTTGTCTTGAGCAACTACGCCCATCAGGTAATTCGAGAGGAACTCCCCAACGGACTTACACTCGATTCCCGAGTGACTCAGCACAGTCTCAAGAGCATGAATGCGCCTTTCGCCAGCGGATCGAATCCGTTCGATGCCATGGTCATCATTCCTTGCACCATGGGCACCCTCGGCCGTATTGCTCACGGGTTTAGCAGCGACCTTCTGCTTCGAACGGCTGATGTGATGCTTAAGGAGAAAAAACAATTGATTCTTGTTCCTCGAGAAACCCCACTGAGCCTCATTCATATCAAGAACTTCGAACTCCTCGCCCTGGCCGGAGCAAGCGTCATTCCAGCCAATCCTTCGTTCTACTCTCACCCGCAAACGGTGACTGATCTTGTTGATACCGTCGTTGCTCGAGTCTTGGATCATCTCGAAATCGACCAAAGCTTGGTCCCCCGCTGGCAAGAAGAGCAGGAATGAGCGATCTCGGAACTTGAAAGGGCCTTCAAGAAGTTTTCGCCCCAGCGAAAATGGCCTTGATCTTGAGGTCCATCAACTCCCACTGTAGCCACCGGATGTCCTTCAGCATCATAACAACAATACGGAATTGGGCTGAGATGATTAAATTCTCTCATACCGTCTTTGCTCTCCCGTTTGCTATCTCCTCCATGGTCGTGGCAGCCAGAGAAACCAAAGGGTGGCCCGGGTGGCGAATCTTCGTGCTCGTCATTCTAGCTATGGTGACAGCTCGAACCTGCGCCATGACCTTCAATAGAATTGTCGATCGGCGTTGGGATAAATTGAATCCACGGACTAAGGACCGGCATTTACCCGCCGGCAAGGTAAGCCTTTTGAGCGCATCGATTCTTTGCGGAGTGAGCGCATTCGGATTTCTTATCACATGCTGGTTTATCAATCCTATCTGTTTCTATCTCTCACCGGTAGCCCTCTTTATTGTGTGTTTCTATTCACTCACGAAGCGCTTTACCGACTACACCCATGTCTATCTCGGAATCGCCCTAGGAATTGCGCCGCTGGGCGCCTGGCTCGCCGTTCAAGGTACGCTCGGACTTCCCCCCATCATCTTAAGTGTGGCGGTTATCTTTTGGCTGATTGGATTCGATATCATTTATGCCACCCAAGACTACGAATTCGACAAAGCTCAAGGCCTTCATTCGATCGTCGTAGGATGGGGCCTCAAGAATGCCCTTCAGGCAGCGTTTATAGCTCACTTCATCATGTGGTTGCTCTTGGCCTCCTTTGGACTCATTCTGAAGTTTCGATTGGCCTACTTTGGCGGCATGTTTGTCATGGCCGTTTGTCTCCTCCTCGAACACTGGCTAGCCCGCAAGCGTAGTCTGAAGTGGGTTAATTTTGCTTTCTTTCGCCTCAATGCTCTCATCAGTATTGTCTTCCTCGTGGTGACGATCGTAGAGATTGTATTTCCAATGTTTCGAATCCGAGTATGAACCCAATCATCATTCACAGCGAACTCGCCGACATTTATGAAAAGGTTATGGCTGGCACTCGAATTGACGAGAGCGAGGCTCTTCGTCTCTTCCAAAGCCGAGACCTGAACGCCGTCGGCTATATCGCCAACGCTGCGAACCAACGGAAAAACGGGAAGCGCGCAACGTATATCGTCAATCGGTATATCAACTATTCCAACTATTGCATTCTTAGTTGTCAGTTCTGCTCCTTTTCACGAAAGAAGCGAGACAACGATGGTTTTCAGCTATCGGTCGAAGCAATGGTTGATAAGGCTCGTGAAGCACTCGATCTCGGAATTACCGAACTCCACATTGTCGGTGGATTGCATCCATCGCTGCCCTTTGACTACTACACCGACATGGTCAGTCGGCTCAAATCACTGAGCCCGAGCCTCGAGCTAAAATGCTTTACGGCCATCGAGATCCTACACCTTTCCTGGCTTGCCAAGAAGTCGGTCGAGGAAACATTGAAGGAACTAAAGCAGGCCGGACTCGGTTCGCTCACCGGGGGAGGTGCTGAGATATTTCGAGAAGATGTTCGTAAGCAAATCGCCCGCGGCAAAGAGTCTGCCGAAGAGTATCTCGACGTTCATCGCACTTGGCACAGCCTGGGTGGCCGGAGCACCTGCACCATGCTCTATGGCCATGTCGAGACCCTTGAAGATCGAGTCGATCACCTAAAGCAACTTCGACAGCTACAAGATGAAAGCCGAGGATTCACTGGCTTCGTCCCCCTCGCCTACCAGCCCGAAGACAACGGGATCCCGGTCAAACATCCACCAACAGGCGCCGATTCGCTGCGAACGATCGCCGTTAGTCGGCTCTTTCTCGACAACATCGACCATATCACCGCCTACTGGGTAGGGCTCGGCCTCGGGCTTGCGCAGGTCGCGCTTAGCTACGGCGCTGATGATCTTCACGGAACAATTATCGAGGAACACATTTTTCATATGGCTGGAGCGAGTTCACCCCAGGAGCAATCCCGAGCCTCGATGATCAAAGCCATTCGAGAAGCCGGGCGTGACCCGGTTCAACGAAACACGTTCTATGAATCTCTGGAGCATTCCGACACACCAGCGCCGGTAGAACAAGCAGCACCAAATCATAGACTCTCGAATACCCTCGCCCAATAGTCTCCATGACTCACAGCATTCCTCCGTCCAATTCAAAGGTTCCAACTCCGAGGCCCTCCATTCCGCGAGGAATCAGAATTGGGTCGGTTCCTTACCTCAACGCGGTTCCATTAACCTGGGGACTTGAGAGGGAAATCGCGTTCCTCCCTCCGAATCAACTCGGAGCCTCAATTCGCGAGGAAGACCTCGATGCTGCATTGCTGAGTATCACCGAGGTTCTATTTCAGAACCGATACCGAATCATCGATGGCATAGGGATATGTTCTCGCGGACCGGTAGGCAGCGTGTTTCTCGCCCATTCGGTTCCGCTGAAAGAGATTACAGAAATCTATTGTGATCCAGCGTCGCTCACTAGTGTGAATCTGCTCCGAGTCCTCCTACATCGTCAAGGCATCCATCCGACTTGGAAAACTCTCGAGAATTACGAGTCCGCCCGAGACCATGAAAACGTCTTGCTCATTGGCAATCCGGCTATCCGATTCCAGTCGCAGAATATTCGACATCAAATCTGGGACCTCGGCGAAGCATGGGAAAAGGAAATGCAACTCCCGTTCGTCTACGCAGTCTGGGTCGTTCGAAGAGAGGTGACCGATGCCAAACTGTTTTCGAAATTGAAACACGCTCAAGAACAGGGACTGCAGAATCTCAACACGATCGCATCGAGCTACCGAGAATTCGACGCGCCCTTCAGTAGAAAATACCTGACAAAACACATCCACTATCGTGTCGGGGACGCCGAAAAACGCGGGATCGAACGGTTTATCCACGAGCTCAGGCAGCTACCGGATCAACAGGTTTTCGACCCAGAGTACATCGCACCGCTCTAGCCCGCGATCCGACTAAACGCATGAGCAAATATCTGCAGGTATTCAATGTAGGTATTCAGAATACACTCGCCTATCGCCTCAACTTCTTTTTCCGGGCAGCGTTCAACCTCATCCCATTGGCGGCAACGATTTTCCTATGGCGAACGATCTATGCAGGAAAGGCTGAGGGGAGTTCGATCGCTGGGTATGAGTTGGCCCAGATGATCTCATACTATCTGACGGTCAGCATCGTTGACACCCTGACAGCCGTCAATGAGGACGATTGGCAAATCGTCGCAGAAATTCGCGATGGCCAAATAAGCCAGTTCCTCCTCAAACCCATGAACTATCTAAGCTACCGCCTGGTTTTATTTGGGGCCGGCAGGTTTGTTTATCTTCTGACCGCAGTCATTCCGTTGGGTGGTTTCATCTTCTTGTATCGTGACTCGTTCCAGCTCCCGACCGAAGCAATCACTTATCTCTGGTTTGCGGTCTCACTAGTCCTGACCGCCTTACTTCAGTTCTTTGTTTCCTATACTATGGCTCTGCTTGCCTTTTGGATTCTGGAAATCGATACCCTCATTTTCATGCTCTTCGCCATCGAATACGTTGCTGGTGGACATTTGTTCCCGCTGGACCTTCTCCCGACCGGGTTGACAGCCCTACTGATCTATACCCCGTTTCCCTACCTCCTCTACTTCCCAGCTAGTATCTTTCTCGGTCGAACCACAGCCACTCTCCTTACCACCGGCTTGCTGATTCAAGCTTTTTGGGTGCTCATTGCTTTCCTAATCGCTCAGTGGGTCTGGAAACAAGGAATAAAGAAATACGAAGCCGTTGGAGGCTAGTCGCTGGGATCATGGAGAACCACAGCCCAAACACACCAGGAATGATCCAGAAGCTGATAACTTCCACAAAGAGGTACGCTTCGATCTATTCTGCCTTGTGGCAAAACTCCGTGATGCGAGACATGCAGTTCAAGGTCAACTTCCTGCTATGGATCGTGGTCGAATTTCTTTGGTTCTCGCTACAACTCATTTTCGTTGCTGTGATCTACTCTCATACCGACCACATCGCCACCTGGTCTAAATGGGAGGTCGTTTTACTCACGGGCGCCAGCCAGTTCATTCAGCAACTCTTCCACGCCATCTTTCTGAACAACATCGTCGCGCTTTCTGAACATGTTCGGACAGGTCGTCTCGACTTCATGCTGCTTCTCCCCATCAATTCTCGATTTCTGATTTCCTTGAGAACCGTTGATCTGGGTTCCTTTGTCGGAGCCTTAGCCGGGCTCTTTGTGATGGGATATGCCTGTATTCAACTGGATTTGAAACCCGGACCACTGCAAATCATCGGATTTCTCGGTCTTTCCCTTTCTGGGATAATGATACATTACTCGCTAATGTTCCTTTTGGCATGCATCAGCTTTCTCTCGGTAAAAGCACAGGGAATCGTGTGGGGATACTACAATCTCTTCAATATCGCGCGCCTCCCAGACAGTGCGTTTCAAGGTCCGTTCCGTATGCTTTTCACCTTCGCGATACCGATGCTTCTGGTATCCAATGTTCCGGTAAAGCTTCTTGCAAACAAACTGGAATCACCGACGGAAATCGGTTCATTGCTATTCATGGCCTTCGCCTGCCTCGTCGTTTCCGAACTGGGATGGAACTGGACGATGAAACGGTACACGAGCGCAAGCTCATAGCACCGCTCGGGATACTGGGAAGAGATTGGACTGGATGAGGGAGAGAACGCCTACGGCAATGAAATCTTACCGAGATTTCAAGTAAACCATCAGAAGCAATTCAATCAGCCCGACTAGAATAATTGCCATCCATGATGCTGAATTCAAAAACGACAAGGGTTTCCGCTTGACGGGAGCTAGGCCAAAACGAAGCACAACAGCACCGAAACTGATTAGGTCCCCATTACGCAAGCACGATAGGTCAATGGGCTCAGAATTGAGACTTACCACCCCATCACCCAACCTTCGGAGCTCGGGGCCCTTACCTTGGGAGAGCTCGATGGCAATATGATTGTCCCAGACTCCAGGTTCCGAGAACTTTAAATGAGCTTCGGAGTTCTTTCCAATCACGAATGGATAGGATTTCAGATCCACTCGCTGACCCCGTTGCTTCCCTTCAACGACGGTCAGATTGAACATTAATACAGTCGTCGAGGAGCATTGATGATATCACCCGGGTAGAGGGGAATATCATAGGCTGGATTTTCCCGAGCCTTATTGTAGTTAAAGGTAAGCGTCTCTCCGTTCACTCGGGTGACACGTATCCTACCCTTCTTGGCAAAATCATTCAAACCACGAGCAGAGGCGATTCCTTTCAATACAGTCATCGTACCGACATACGGATACAAACCAGGCACGTTCACCTCTCCATCTACCGTAAAGTACCGTTCTTCAGCTTTAACGGTAAGCGATATCTTGGTGAAAATACTCGGAACATAGAGATTAACCAACTTTTGACGAAACTCTCCTGTTGTTAGACCTGCTGCCTTCACTGGCGCCGTCAGGAAGGGAGGCTGGACCGTCCCATCCTGGCGGATCTGCTCAGTATGAGGGAGCGGAGGCTGAGGGATACCGGCGTAGGTAATCAGAATCCGGTCACCCTCCGTTAGGATATCTGGATTAGATTGCACCATGCTTCCGTTTCCTGGAGCAGTTGCTCCCGGCACGGTTGCTCCACTAGGTTGACATCCTGTATTCAACCCGAGAAAAATGACGCCAATGAAATAGCAAACTATCGTTTTCCAGTTCTTCAGACTCTTCTTCATGTATCCGTTACTGCTTTGCGGTTGAGATTCCTTCAAATCTAAAACTTCTTCTTCAAATCCAGTTCCTGCCGGCCAGAAGATTTTGACGTCTTACTGCCTCCATTCTTCTTGCTTGCTTTCTCGGAATCCACAGCGTCATCAGACTTTGAGTAATAGTCATAGTAATAGCCACTGTAGTAGTAGTAGTAGGAATCCTGGGAAATATTGATGTTGTTGAGCACGACGCCGAGCAGGTTGCCACCAACTTTCTCAACCATCTGTTTTGCTCTCACTGTCATCGCCTGTGGATACTTACGATATTGAATAACGAGGATGGCCATATCAACCTCACTGGCGAGAACAGAGGCATCGCTCACACCCATGATCGGCGGCGAATCGAAGAAGACATAATCGTAACGACTCTTAACTTCTTGGATAAAGTTCTTCATCTGAACGGAATTGAGAATTCCCATGGAACTACTTGGAAGCTTACCGCTAGGTAGGAAATCCAATGTTGGAACATTGGTTGTCTGAATAACATCTTCCATCTTCGCAGTATCCATCAAGTAGTCGGTAAGTCCTTTGGCATTCGAAACGCCCACGATCTTATGCAAACTAGGTCGCCGTAAATCAGAATCAACGACAAGAACCTTGCTGTTGTTTTGAGCAAAGATTGCCGAGAGGTTGAAAATGGTGGTCGATTTACCTTCACCGGCACCTCCACTCACAACTGTCATTGTTCTCGCCTCATCGGATTTTCGCGAGAATAGGATATTCGTTCGCAGGACGCGATAGGCCTCAGCATGAGGGCTGTCAGGCCCTTCTTCTAACAGAGAGCCCACATTCTGTGGAATCACACCCAACACAGGTGCTCCTAGAGCCTGCTCAACATCGTCGATCGTCTTCACACTGGTATCGAGATACTCAATGAAGAAGGCAAGACCGACGCCAACGACCAAACCAACCAAGACCCCGAGCGCAACGTTCAATGCAATATTAGGTCGCACTGGCCGAACCGAGGGTTCGGCAGGGTCATAGATTTCAACAATTGCGGTCGTCGGAAGGCTAGCATCGACTGTTTCCTGCAGTTTTCGAACAAAGATCATATCCTTGATCTTTTGAAGGTTCTCTAATTTTCGTTTGGCTTGGAAGTAGGGTCGGTAGGCGGCCGTGTTTGTTGCATCGTTAGATTTTGCGTTTTCAACAACCGCTTCGAGACTTTCAACTTGCGCTTTCGCAGCATTCAACTGTGTTTGAAGTCCAATTAATATTCCATCGAGCCGAGTTTCGATCTGCTCGCTAAGTTCAGTCTTCAGATCTAAAAGTCGTTGCATCTCCGAATGTTCGGGACCGTAAACGGCCTTAGTCGTAGCAACCTTTTGTGCCGTCATGTCGTACTCATTGAACAGACGGGAAAGATTGATATCGTTTGGCACCGCGGTCAGTGCCGCTTTTCTCAAGTCTTCTCTTGAGAGAACTGACAACTTCTCAAAGAGAGTTTTATAACGCACGTAAGCAGCCAGTGCAGTTGTTCGTTCGTTCTCTAATTTTAAGACCGACTGAGATTCTATTCCTTGTGCGATTCCGCTTCCTTCAGGGCTATAGATATCAGAAATACCGAGTTCCATCTTGAGACTATCAACCAGGGCTTGGGCTTCAATCACCTCTTCATTCTGTTGTTCAAGCTGCAAATCAAGGGCTTCGATTCCCTTGAGGGACATGGTTCGCTGACTCTCCAATCGACTTTCTTGATATTGAGTCGCTATCTCGTTGGCGATAATTGCTGCCTCATCTCGATCTTCACTATAGGCACTAATCTCAATGATACTCGTATTGCGGAATTGCTCAATTTGGATGAGCTTCTGCAAAATGAGATAGGTTTCATTAGTCGTTAGGGTATCGGCGTTATACCTTTCGGCCCAAACCTGGTTTAATCCAAGCTTCGCGATGACTTTGTGCAGAACCTTCTTCGACTGTATCTTTTCAAACTCGGTCTGAATGAAGTAGGGATCATATGGCGTACTGGCCTGAATTCCTAGAAGAGGAGCAATATCTGAATTGTCCTTCTCAATTGCTATCCTAACCGTACTCGAAAAAGTAGGCTTGAGCAGGAGGGTTACAACGGTGGTGGTCAGGACCACCAGGAGAAAAACTGCCAGGATGACAGTCTTACGGATACGAATTATCCGCCAGTAATCAAGAAAGTGAAGCTTTGAATCCTGAGCTTTCTTGGTGCTATTATTTTGTTGCATGTCGTCAAAAAAAAGGAGGCCAGAATGTAGGTTCTAGCCTCCCTAACACTGTTTTAAAACCACTCGGGGATTAATAGCTTGCTCTAAGACCGATGTAAACGCGATTTCGATCGTAGCTTCGGAAAGCACTCAACACACCTGAATCGTAGTCATCAAAGTTGTAACCAGCTTCAGCCGCGAGGAATTGATTGATAGTGTAATTCAAATTAAGACCGAGAGCCCAATACTCGTCGTCGACACCATCCACTCCTGGACCGCCGCCTTCGTAACTACCGTTTAGGTAAGTACCTTGAAGTGATGCATTCAACTTCGCGGTGATTCTGTGATTGATGGATGAGTAGATGACTGTTTGCTCTTGATCAAGAATGAGAGAGCTTGCCCCGGCAAAGGCCAAGTCATTTCGATTTCTTTCATGCTTCACGCCGACTTGAACATTGCTACCTTCAGCATAGCCATAGCTCAAATTTGCATCGGCAAAAGGATTGGTGACATTGTCATCCACTCCGGCTGGCGCATTTTCAAACTCGGTATGTTGAACACCAATTCTAGCAGATCCTTGCAAGGCTGGCGTAAAGGCATGGTCAACACCAACGTAAGCATAATGCGAGTTGGCGTCACGGATGTTAGGATCAATTCCGGAACCAGGGATAATCTCATCGGCGGTGTAGCGGACTGCTTTAAAGCGATAACCAATCAACCCAACCGTATTAGGATTAATTTGTGACATCAAGTGAACCAAAGGAGTGTGCTCAACTCGATCCAGAATTCCTGAGAATCCCTGGTCATCATAATTGATCAAACGATTCGAATATTGCCCTAACACAGACAAGGTATCAGACAGACGCTTGGTTGCTGAAATGGATGCATCATTCTGAAGGTAGTCTTGCTCACCTCGTAGAACACGGGTGCGAGCGCCATTAGCAATCGTCGGCTCTTGAGCTACCCGAAAGGTATCAGACAACTTGAATGACAAACTGGGAGAAACGTCGTGAATGATATTCGCCGAAACTTGGTGAGACTCATCGCTGCTATCTGGTTCTCGATCTTCATACCATCGCAGGCCGAATGTGTAACCGAGGCTGATCTGTGTTGATTCCCTTACGACATTGTAGTTGATCGAAGGGCTGATCTCGATACCGTAGCTTTCTTCTTTGATAGCATCAGGAGCGGTCGTGATGTTATCGTCGTAGAAGCCCCGAAGTGATGCTGAAATGCTCCACGGTTTCGATGTTTGGGTCGGACTTAAGCCGACTTGTGGTGCTGCCTGTAGGCTAGCGGCACCGACAGCAGCAATACCGGCGGAAGCAATGAGTTTTTTCATACCGTAAAAAAAAATCCTGTTAAAACGTGTTTCCCGGGTTAATCACTTTCTGATACGTCAGGTGTTTGTAGAGTCGTAACCTCACCTTGTCAAACAGAAATCATTGGCCACAAAGGAATTGCCTTGCATTAATTGCCAGAGGAATTCCACCGCGGCCAATCTGTGAGAACGAGTTGATCAGGCATGAAACCATCATCAACATGTAAAAGCGGAAACCCCTTCGGAAGATTCTTCCTCAAAGTAATATCCATGTGAAGTCGCCCCCACGCCCAACCCGAATCCCGAACCATATCTGATACGAATCTGCCATCAGTTGTGATCGGAGTCAAATAGAGACCGTTAATAGATTTGTGCTGGTCGTTGATGGTAAAGAAATCTGGTTCCAGATTCCTTGTCACCCAAACGCATTTTTGATCGGCATACCAACCAAGCGCCCAAGGCATGTCACTCATCATCAATTCATTGTCACTGAACCAGCCGCCGACTCGTTGGATCAATGGAGGGCTATACGGCGGGTAAGCGACCGGGCTCTCCCGAGGCGGAAGGACTCGAAATATTAACGGGAGACATGAGAGCACTGCCACTAGAACACTCACGTAGAACTGCGCCCCATTGAAATTTAGTCTTAATTGGTCGAGCAACAAAAAGAAGAGCCCGGCACCAAAAAAGTAGACCATAGGTAGCATGAGTACGATTAGGTTCTCAGAGTTGATGTCTTGGGAATGATCTGACAGATGTGTTTTTATCAGAGCCTGAGTGATCCCGAGGGTAAGCAAAGAAAGCAGTGTATAATTTCGCAGACGATTGAGGGTGCGATTCGAGAACGGAACGAGCAGTCCTGCGAGGAAAAGAGCACTCATCCAACTCCCGCCAAGTTTGGGAATTTCGTTCTCCAAGATATCGCCGCCATTTGTGAGTAGGCTTCGAATCATTTCCCGGAGGGATGGCGCCCCAATATCAACCTGTAGGCTTCTCTCCAGATTGGTTCCACCATAACGACTTGATTCACTGATGTAGGCATATCCAGCTGTCCCTAATACGTGCCCACTCAGGTCGTGGTTTCTTTTAAGCCAGGGACTCACGATAATAACGACAGCAAATAGCATTGGCAGAATCGTCACAATCCGTTTCCCGGGAAGATAGAAAATTGCGAAGAGGATCGTGGGAACGAGAAGACAGATGAAGGCATAGCGAGTCATCATCAGCGCTCCCAGTAGTATTCCGCAAATCGCTCCCATCCAGATATAATGAGTAACTCCACGATCGATCCGGTTTGGATTGTCTTTCTCTTCGTAGTCCTCGCAGGGATGCCCTGATTCCAATTTCAGCAGCAAGGCCACCAAAATGAGAACAAACAACATCGCGAGGTTCGTCGACAGACCAGAGAAAGAAAAGCGCCACATCAGATCGGTACCAAGAAAGATAGCTACTGCAAAATAGGCGATCGATTCATCGAAGAGTCGTTTGGCAATAAAGAACATCACCACCGCGCAGAGAATAAAGAGGCATTGATTGACGATGCCCACGAGCACTTCGGGCTGAAAGATACGGAAGTTTTTTGAACGTAGCGCGGGAATGGTAAAATCGAACGGGAGAACCTTCATCGCGCCCGCCAGTAAATACGGATAGAGTGGCGCATTGGAAATATCAGGATGCAGCCCCTTAATTCTCATTGGGTCATCAATCTCCGTTTTGTTTTGCTCCCCAATCATGGCGAGGCTAAGCGGCCGAATAAAGTTCGTCGTAAACCCCTCCCCTTGCTCAATGTTGCGAGCAATTTGCCCGACATCCATCGCTTCAATGGAGGCATAGCCCGTGGACTCGCGAAGGTTGTAGATTGCAAGAATGGCGATGAACAGCAATAGGCCTGTTCCTATCGGTATGTATCGTCTCCCTTCACCGACTTCGAATCGGTGGATAATCTCCTGGATGCTGATCATTCGTGCCTTAGCCGCTGATACCCAATTTAGCAATTTTTCGATGCAGGGTCCGTCGACTCATACCCAGCAACAATGCCGCCTCTGTTTTGTTTCCGTTCGTTTTTGCCAAAGCTTGGATAATCAAATCTCTTTCATTCTGCGCCACCGACAACGCCCCCCCGAATCGAACATCATCCCCTCCCCCTGATAACTCGGACTGCCGTAGGGCAACGGGAAGGTCCTGCACTCCAACAACCGAACTGGTAGAAAAGACCACGGCATGTTCAACGGCGGCTCTAAGCTCCCTAACATTCCCGGGCCACTCAAAACGCGTCAGCAGGCCTAGCGCTTCAGGCGAATAATCGTTCACTTTTTTTCCGTTTTGGCGAGCGAATTCTTGTAGAAACTTTTGCGCCAGAGCCGGGATGTCAATCGAACGATCACGAAGCGGTGGCAACATGATTTCAACAACTCGGAGCCGATAGTAAAGATCTTCTCTAAAGGTCTCCTCACTAACCAGTTTCTTTAGGTCTTTATTCGTTGCTGCCACGAGCCTCACATCCGTCTTTTGAGTCACACTCGAGCCGACTCGTTCAAAGGTTCTTTCACCGAGAATCCGAAGGAGTTTAATCTGTGTCGAACCATCAATTTCACCGATTTCATCAAGAAAAATCGTACCGCCATTCGCCTGCTCAAAGCGCCCAATCCGGCGCTCATGCGCCCCGGTGAAAGCCCCCTTCTCATGTCCGAATAGCTCACTCTCGAGTAGGTTCGGCGAAAGGCCAGCGCAGTGCACGGTGACCATCGAGTTTTTCGCCCGCGGACTAAGCTGATGAATCGCCTTTGCAATGAGCTCTTTGCCGGTGCCGCTTTCCCCGGTGATCAGGATGTTGGCCATTGATGGCGCGACTTGATTCACAATCTCTAGGACCTGCTGCATTGGGGGTGATTCACCAACGATGCTCTCCAATTGAAATCGCTTGTCTAGGCGACGTTTAAGATCAGCATTTTCAACCTCTAGATTCTGAATTTTCAGAGCACGAGCAATCTTCTTCTCGAGGTCCTCAAGCAGCATCCCTCCCTTGGAGATGTAATCGTCCGCTCCGTGCTTCATTGCCTCAACAGCAATATCTTCAGAACCATAGGCCGTCATCAAGATGCAGACGGGCGGCTTGGAGAGGCTCTTTGCCCGCAGAATCAAAGCCAGACCGTCTTCCTTGGGCATCTTGTAGTCGGTCAGGAGAACATCAAATGGTTCCATCTCCAACAAGCTAATCGCGGCTTCAACGTCTTCCGCCAAGTAGACATCATACTGATCTTCCAGTACGGCTCTCAGTCCCTCACGCTGCGTCTTCTCATCGTCGACGATAAGGAGTTGTGGCTTTCTTTCCATTCTCACTGCGCTCTTGTAGTTTTATCGGTGCTCGAATTCTAATCTTTCAATCATGATTCTGTGACTCTGAAGTGGCCAAGAGACGAGGCCCACGAGGTTCACGCGGCAACCAAATTCGAAATCGAGTCCCCCCCTCTTTTCCAGCCTCAACATGGATCCGTCCCGAATGCTGATCAACGATCCTATGAACAATCATCAAGCCCAGTCCGGTGCCCTTTTTCTTGGTCGTGAAAAACGGCTCAAAGATGCGGCTGATTTGTTCCTCTGAAATCCCAACGCCTGTGTCTTCAACCTCGATCGCAACCCCCCCTTGTTCGCGATTGCTTCGAATCGTCAAGACTCCGTCACGCGTCATCGCTTGCATGGCATTTCTTATTAGATTCACTAATACTTGTTTAATCTGCCCAGCGTCTATCAAAGCCTTTGCAGGTCGATCACACAGCTCCTTGATCACGGTGAGACCGCGGTTATCAAGCTCTGGCTGCAACACACCAATGGTCTCCTTTGCTACCAGGTTCACATCCTGGAGTTCCAGCTTCGGTTTCACCGGCCGAATGGCCCCCAGAAACTCTTTCACGATCAGATCAAGACGGGTGATTTCCCCTTTTGAAACTTGCAGATAATTCCGGAGTTTTTCGATGGGCTCTGAATCTTTCGGACGGTCTGCTGGAGAATCAGCCCCCTCCAATTCAGTGACAACGATATCATGATTCGTAGCCCTTTTAGATGCGAGCTTATTCAGCTCCCGCTCGAACAGCTGGAGATGAATGTGCAGCGCATGAAGGGGGTTCCCTATCTCATGAGCCACGCTCGCTGCAAGCAAGGTCAAGGCTTGAACTCGCTCACTCTCGATTGCCTCAAAGGTCTCCCTCCGACTCTCTGTGGCGTCATGAAAAACCAACACCACCCCTGAACTACCTTTTGAATCACCGTCGATCGGGGCGGCTACCACCTCGACAAACCGATCCTCAGGATACGAAATCTCAATCTCAAACGTCCTTGTTTCACCCTTCCCTTCACGATCTCTTTCAATGATCGATTCCCAATCCAATCCTGGAATAAATCGACTCACGCTTTCACCTATCACGCCGTCCAAGGGCAATCCTAACAACACGACCGCAGCCTTATTAAAATAAAGAACCTTGCTCGATTCCTCAACGACGACAACGCCATCATGAATGGTATCAAAGAGCGTCTCGAGGAATTGATGCTCCTGGGCAAGCCGCCCAACGACTGCATGAATGCTGTCAGTGTCGAGACGGTCAATTCGCCCGAGGGCTTTCTCTAGAAAACTTGAGTTGGATTTCGGCACAGTCGTAATCTGTTTGAGCAAAGAGCGGCTAATCGCAGCAGATCAGAGCCATTTTTTTCGTTTAAAATACCAATACGTGGATGCCGTCGACACGATGGTTAGCAGGGCCACGGTTAAGTAACCCCAGCGAGCATCCAACTCGGGCATGGTCTTAAAGTTCATTCCATACCAGCTTCCGATCATCATCATTGGCGTCGTGATCAAGGTAATCATTGTCAGCAACTTAACAACTTCTCCCGTCTGATTGGAGGACAGGTTGAGATAAACCTGAAGAATCCCGGTCAATGAATCCGTGTAGGTTTGAGCACGTTCATAGATCCTAAAAAGACCATCATAAACATCACGATAATAAGGAACCATTTTAGGTCGAATCAGTTTGAACTCACCCCGTGCCAAACGCGAAAGAACAAGGCGCTGAGGCTCCATAATTTGACGCAGATGAAAGACCTCCTTCTTAACTTGAATGATCTTATTAAGACATTCTTTCGGCATCCCGTTTAGAACTTGATCCTCGATCTCGGAAATCTCGAGCGCAAGCTCCTCCAAAGCGGGTCGATAATTGTCCACCAATCCATCCAAAAGCAAATGCGCCACCCGGTCGGGTGCCCGCGCCACGCTTGACTTCTTTCGACCGCAGGTCTCCATAGCCTGCTCGATACTCCGCAAAGCCTTGTCATGGAAAGTGACCAGAAACTTTCGGCCCAAGAAAAAATTCAGCTCGCTGGTAGCAAACACCCCGTCTTTCCGGCTGTAGTCGACGGCATGAATAACCAAGAAAATGTAAGGTGAAAAGAGGTCATCATCTTTGGGGAGATACTCCTCAATTTTTGGAGCTGAACTTTCGTTGACGCAATCCTCGATCGAAAGCGGATGAAACTTGAAGACATCCTCTAGCACCATCCGAACCTCATCATGAGTCGGATCCTCAAGGTCCACCCAGAGGAACAATTGGGTATCCGCCAGAATCGTAGGCATGAGGAACGGCTCAATATTTTGACTATTCAGACGTCCCTGAGTTGAGAATGTATACGACCGAATCATAGATGCAGGACCCCTTACGCCCTCAGAATGCACCTAAAACGTCAAAAAAGACGATTTTGACTAGTGATCTGAGGGCTAGATTTGTTCCACGTGGAACAATCCTACGTCAAGCACCCTCTGATTCCGAACAATTTTCTTCAGAACCAAGACTCACTGGCCCTCGTTTCAGGTGAACCATTAGAAGGCTCACGTCAGAAGGCGAGATCCCAGAAATTCGGGCGGCCTGCCCAATGGTTCGAGGCTGAATGGAGGCAAGTTTTTGCTTGGCCTCATTTCGCATGCTCACAATCTGGTCGTAGTCAATCCAATCGGGAATCTGCTTTTCCTCAAGCTTCTTAAATTTCTCGACCTCCATTTGTTGCCGAGAGATATACCCCTCATATTTAACCGCGATCTCGACCTGCTGAATCACCTCTGAAGAAAGCCCCTCAGACTGCAGCGGCAAGTCTCGATAGTGAACATCCGGACGCTTTAAGAGTTGCAGCATGGAGAGACTCCCGTCCCGAACTTTTCCTAAGCGCTGGACCTCAGCCTCGATCTGTTGCCGCTTCGTGTCAAAGCGAGCGAAACGTTGCTCACTGATTAAGCCAACTTCATTTGCCTTATCACAAAGTCGCAAGTCTGCATTATCCTGCCTTAGCAACAAACGATACTCTGCACGAGACGTGAACATTCGATATGGCTCACTTGTTCCCTTCGTGACGAGATCATCAATGAGGACTCCAATGTATGCCTCATTTCGTTTCAATATCATCGGATCCTTTTCTTGAACCCTTCGAGCTGCGTTCACTCCAGCGACGAGGCCTTGAGCGCCAGCTTCCTCATATCCAGACGTTCCATTGATCTGGCCGGCGAGAAACAGATTCTCACAAACCTTTGTCTCGAGCGAGGGATCGAGCTGGGTAGGATGGACGAAATCGTATTCGACCGCATAGGCAGGCCTAAGAATTTCCGCCTGCTCACATCCTCGAATCGATCGAACGAGATCGATCTGCAATTCGTATGGGAGGCAGGTCGAGAATCCATTGACATAAAACTCATCCGTTTTAGTGCCTTCCGGCTCTAAGAAGATCTGATGTGTTTCCTTGTCGTTAAAGCGAACGATCTTGTCCTCAATCGAAGGACAATAACGGGGACCCGTTCCCTCAATCTCACCCGAATACATTGGAGATTTGTGCAGATTGTCCTTAACCAAACATTTGGTTTCAGCGGTGGTAGACGTGATGTAGCAGGGCAATTGCCCTCCAATTTCCTCAAGAATTGAGCCCTTTGGGTAGATAGATCCCAATTCAGCGCCCCTTTTGGCGAGCTTCTCTTCCTGTTCCACGTGGAACAATTCGTCGACCCAATAGCTAAAGTAGGGCACCGGCTCATCTCCCGGCTGTTCTTCGGTAACGCTAAGATCAAGGGAGCGACGCAAGAGGCGGGGTGGGGTGCCTGTCTTCAAGCGCCCTAGCTCCAAGCCAATCTCCGCGAGCGAATCGGATAGGCCCATCGCAGCCGACTCTCCAGCCCGGCCACCCTTGGCTTGGGCCGAACCGATGTGCATCAGGCCCCTCAAAAAGGTTCCCGTTGTGATGACCACCGTCTTTCCAGAGTATCGTACTCCAAGATTCGTTTCCACCCCGACAGCCCTGGATTCCTCAAAGACAATCCGAGCTGCCTGCCCCTGAATCATGGTCAAATTCTCCTGCCGTTCACAGATCCACTTGAGCCGAAACTGATAGGCTTTCTTGTCGCATTGAGCCCGAGGCGCCCAGACCGAGGGCCCTTTACTGGTATTGAGCATTCTAAACTGCAGCCCACAGAGATCCGTATTGATCCCCATTTCACCACCCAGCGCATCAATTTCCCTAGCCAAGTGGCCCTTAGCCAGACCACCGATGGCAGGATTGCAAGACATCTGCCCAACGGTATCAATATTAATGGCTAGCATTAATGTGCTCACGCCCATTCGAGCAGCGGCTAACGCGGCCTCAACTCCGGCATGACCGGCCCCAACAACAATGACGTCAAACGTCCTAGGATAGGTAAACATCGAAGAATCTAGCTACAGTCAACAGAGTATCGTGCTTCAAAGGGATCGCTTCCCTCAGCTCTCATCACCTGGTTAGGCCGATTACAAGCAAGGTGTTCACAGATACGAAAGACGATCTCAGGAGAATCTCCACCCCCAAGTAAAGCCACCAATTCAACGGCCGTCTTGCCTTTTCCTGCCTCGCCCCGCAAGCAAGCCATGATCCGTCCCTGCAGATCAATGACTTCACCCGCGGCCTTCTTCCCAGCCTCGACACCCGGCTGATGGTAGGCATTGATGTCGATCAAAGAGGCATAGAATCCTACCGCCCGTTCAAAGCAAGCAATGAGGGCTCCCACCGTCCGGGCATCGACCCGAGGCACGGTAATCGACATCGATTCTCGATCATTGCCCGACAGAGCCTCCTGGGTTCCTACCAAGAATCCAAAGAGAAAATCACCCGTCGTAACTCCGTCCTCAACCATCAGATCGGCACCTGAACGGTCCTGGAGCACTTGAATGAAGGTGGCGAAGAAATCATTCCTCCCGTCTCGCAACTGTTGAATATAGGCATGCTGATCCGTCGAACCTTTGTTTCCGAAAACACTTAGCCCCTGATTCACCAGGGCTCCAGCAATGCTCTTATCTTTTCCAATCGACTCCATCACCAACTGCTGCAGATACTTAGAAAACAGTTCCAAGCGATCTTTATAGGGAACAATCACCATGTTTTTGCTCCCTTCGCCATCCCCGCTAAGATACCAGAGGGCAGCCATCATGGCGGCAGGATTCGAATTGAGAGCCGCGCCACGTGTCGCCTCGTCCATGAGGCGGGCACCCGCCAGGAACTCATCGATGTCAATTCCTTGCAGCGCAGCGGGCAGAAGTCCAACCGCCGAAAGCTCACTTGTTCTTCCTCCCACCCAATCCCACATAGGGAACCGCTTGAGCCACTTCTGATCAGCTGCCGTTGAATCCAGCTGACTGTTCCGCCCAGTAATTGCAACAGCGTGCTCGGGAAAACTCAAGCCTGCCGCCTCATAGGCGCGGGCCGCTTCAAGCAGTCCATTTCGAGTCTCTTTGGTCCCACCCGACTTCGAGATGACAACGGCGAGGGTCTGATTGAGCTGCCCCTTCAGCGAATCAAGAACGTTCTCAATCCCATCGGGATCGGTGTTGTCAAAGAATTCCAATCGCATTTTATCACTAGCCACTGAACCCAGGGCCCGACTCACAAACTGCGGTCCCAACGCCGAACCACCAATACCAATAATTAGTAGATTCTTGAACGGACCACCGCTTCCGGTGCAGCGACCATTATGAATTCCGTCACAAAATGTCTTGATCGATTCGAGCGTATCGACGATCTCAGCCCGTGTCCTCTCATCCGGGGCGAGTTCCGGCGCCCGCAACCAATAGTGGCCAACTTGTCGGCCTTCATCAGGATTGGCAATCGCCCCTAGCTCTAGCTCTTTCATCGCCTCGAAGGCTCCTCTCAACTTGGAATCAAGCCCCTGAAGGTCAGACTCGACAAAGTCCATACGACTAAAGTCAAAAGAGAAACCAAGGGCCGGAACGTTCACCTGCCACTGCTTGAACCGCTCCCACGTGTTTGTGCTTTTCATAAAGTAAGAATCTTTAAATTTCTGATAATCAACGTTTTAACTAGTCTTGGGTTCTTAACCGGCACTTAAAAAGCGAAGCTCTCGAGTCGGAGGGATCCGCATAGAGCGCCTGCCCGTTATTGTCCGCTAGGAGCCAGAATACGTCACCCTCAACCAGGAGGCCTTCCATCACCCCAAAGAACGGAACGAGTGCGCGATATCGGAATTCCTTATCAAATTCGATCTCATGATACCGAAGAAGCTGAGTGATCTTTTTCGATTCTGGATCGATCTCGGCAATCGCTTGTTCCTCCCTCAGAAGGGCAAAGAGTTTTCCGTCATACCAATCCAATCCGGAGAAATGGGTGTCCGGCCAAACCGTTGCTCCAGTGCGAAAGGTAAAACTTCCTCGCACAGTCATCGAGGCCAGATCGAACTCTATCAGCCTGCCACGACTTCGTTCGTTGGCCAGGAAAAGTCGCCCACCACCAATCGCAATTCCTTCAAAAGATGCGTTTCGATCCTGCTTGCTAAAGAAGGACTCCACCGAGGACAGGTCCATCGGAATCGATTCGATTCGCCCCCTCGATGAAAATCGCAGAATTCGTCGAGCATGCTCATCACAAGCATGAAGCACTCCCTTGGCATCGATCGCAAGCCCTTCAACATCGAACCGCCTCACCCCCACATCAAGCTTCCTTTTATCGACGGAGTAACGCGCATGTTTAACCAAGGCTGCCACATCCGAGTCCTTTTCGAAGCGCACGGCATAAACGGCCAATTCTGAATCGCGAACAACCAAGAGCTCTCCATCAGGCCCTCGCTCAATGCCCGAAGCATCGAAACGTCCCACTTTCGAATCAAGGCGCCAGCTCTTCTCCAACTCTAGCACCACGGTTGGAAAACGGGCAGTAGCGGGCTCAGAAAGCATGCTCGAACAAGGCACAACGAGCCCCAAAACAACACAAAACTTAGAAATCCAATACATTATCCAAATACTTCTTAATGAAAACTGAGTCAGGGAACAATCGACGCGATGCCGCAGGCCAGACAGCGCGACTCATCGGAGCTTATTAGAAATGAGGCGATCATACGAGGCCAGAGCTCGCGTAAGATCAAAGAATCCGCACCTGAATTCCCTCAAAGCACCACCAAAGACCGAGCCGTCGCCGCATCGCGTGAGAATTTGCTGGCAGAAACACCCCAGCAGTCGATAATCCTCACTCTGTCAATCTGGCCCGCGACAAACCAAAGAGCAATCAAGCAGAGCGACAAGCGAGACCGGGAAACAAACAAATATGCCCTTGGACCAGCAAGCAATGGACGAAGCAAACAAAGAGATCATCTTTATCTGCACTGGCAACTACTACCGTAGTCGGCTTTCGGAAGAACTTTTTAACTTCTACGTTCAGCAAACCGATCTACCTTGGGAAGCCACCTCACGTGGCATGGTCGAAGCCGGAGGACTGCGCGGCATCTCACCCTTTGCTTTTGAATACCTTGATCAGCGCGGATTGTCGCCGCACGTCGATCCCTCGCGTAATCCTCAGCAACTCCGGGTGTCAGACCTGGAAGAGGCTTCACTACTCATCGCCTTGAATCGCGATGAGCACGAACCCATGTTGCGGGAACGCTTTGGTCAGATTCCGAAGATCCTTGAGCAGAAAGATCGATTGAGATTTTGGAACGTGTGCGACGTCCCAGGCGAACAGAATAGCTTCTCTCGTTTCTTCGGCAGTAGAAACACCCGTCCAACCCAGTCACCTGAAAGCGGAACCGAGCATATCGATTTCGCAATTCGCGCACTCATTCAAGAACTGGAAGCCAAGGAAGCGTCTCCAACAAACGAAGAGTAGGGGACCGTGACGGCACACCAGAATCTGCCTCACAATATCCAGCGACTTACGATTCTTAGATTCATCTAATTTAATTACCCCTATCTATTCCCCCAAACTGAGCCACGAGAAAAACGAAGCTGAAGCCAACTCGTTCTTTCCACAGACGGACACTTCAATATACTCCGGCCCCTTAGAAATGATCAAGGACACTGACGACTTAAGAATTCAATCCCTCCACCCACTTCTTCCACCTGCTATCCTTATGGAGGAACTCCCCATCTCTGAGACGGCATCAGAGGTTGTCACCGAGGGGCGCAGGAGCGCAGAAAAGATCGTCCGCGGTGAGGATGATCGATTGCTCGTTATCGTCGGCCCCTGTTCCATTCACGACACCGAAGCCGCACTTGCCTACGCACAGAAGCTTCTTGCCGTTAAGAAACAGTACGACGGCGATCTCTTGCTCGTGATGCGAGTCTATTTCGAAAAGCCCAGAACGACGGTCGGTTGGAAAGGGCTCATCAACGATCCATTGCTCGATGGAAGCTTCAAGATCAATCACGGACTTCGTGTCGCCCGCAAGCTTCTTATTGATCTCGCCGAAATGGGCCTACCGGCAGCCACAGAGTTTCTTGATACGATCCTCCCTCAGTTTACAGCCGATCTCGTAACTTGGGGCGCCATCGGAGCTCGCACCACTGAAAGTCAGGTACACCGCGAACTCGCCTCAGGCCTTTCGATGCCAGTTGGCTTCAAGAACGGAACAGACGGCAGCATCCAAATCGCCATCGATGCCGTCGGCGCCTCCTGTCAAAAACACCATTTCCTATCGGTTACCAAGCAAGGCCTCGCGGCAATCGTCGAAACCAAAGGCAACAACTGCTGCCACCTTATTCTCCGCGGATCGAACAAGGGCCCCAATTTTGATAAAGAATCCGTCTCAGAGGTCACCACAAAACTCAAAACTTCAGGCCTCTGGCCTTCAGTCATGGTCGATTGCAGCCACGGAAACAGCAACAAGGACCATCGTAGGCAGCCCGCCGTAGCACAGGACCTCGCCAATCAAATTGCTGCGGGTTCTAATGAGGTCTTCGGGGTCATGATCGAAAGCCACCTAGTGGAAGGGAAACAGAAATTCACCAATGCCAAAGAGTCGACCTACGGCCAAAGCATCACGGATGCCTGCGTCTCGTGGGAACAGACCGAACCCATCCTAGAGACCCTCGCCGCAGCCGTCAGAACCCGGCGCGAGGATCGTCTCAAGAAATAACAAGTCCCACGGATTTAGAGCTCCGTACTTGCGTCACAGGCCACAATGATGCATCTTGCCTTCTACTAAGGCCAATCATGGCAGGCTTGATTCAACAGCAAAATGTTTCCCAGGGCAGTGGTAGAACCACAACCCAACGTGTTATTGTCGCCCGACAATCGCAAAGCATCGTCGTTGTCGGATCCATTATTATCGTCGACTAAGAAACCAGCACGTCGCTGGTTTCTCTTCTCCACCGCACCGCGGCTCCTCGACGTCAAAACGCTCATTACCCGATCTCATGGCTAAGCAAAACTCCAAAATCGAAATCTACGATACAACCCTCCGTGACGGAACACAGGGCGAGGGCGTGAACTTTTCGGTGGCCGACAAAATTCGGCTCGCAGAACGATTCGACCAATTTGGAATTCATTATATTGAAGGCGGATGGCCCGGCTCCAATCCAAGAGATATCGAGTTCTTTGAACTCGCCAAAAAACGGAATTGGAAAAATGCCCTGATTGCCGCCTTTGGATCAACCCGCCGCAAAGGGATCAAAGTCCACAAAGACGCCCAGGTCGAGTTGCTACTCAAGGCCGAAACTCCCGTCGTCACCATCTTTGGGAAGACTTGGCTTCTTCATGTTCAAGAGGTTATCAAGACAACCCCAGCTGAAAACATCAAGATGATCGCGGATACCGTTCGCTACTTAAAGAAAAACGGTCGCCACGTTATCTACGATGCCGAACATGCATTCGATGGCTACAAGGACAGTCCCGATTACGCCTTGGAAACCTGGATCGCTGCTGCCGAAGCCGGGGCCGACACCATCACTCTCTG
Source organism: uncultured Verrucomicrobiota bacterium (assembly GCA_913061285.1). Lineage (GTDB taxonomy): Bacteria > Verrucomicrobiota > Verrucomicrobiia > Limisphaerales > AAA164-E04 > UBA2970. The sequence continues at coordinate 27,439 of CAJXVR010000005.1, forward strand.
CGACACTAACGGTGGCAGTCTTCCCTCAGAGATTCAAGCCATCACCCAAGATGCCATCGCCAAGGTCGGTTGCCCAATCGGCATCCACACCCACGATGACATTGGGCTCGGAGTCGCCAATGCACTCTCAGCCATTGAAGTTGGTGCGAGCCAAGTGCAGGGGACGATCAACGGATACGGAGAACGAACAGGAAACTGCAGCCTAACGTCGGTCATACCCAACGTTGCGCTTAAAATGAAGCGACCCTGCATCTCGAAAAAGTCTATTCGCTCTCTGGTAGATCTCTCTAATTTCGTTGCCGAAATCGCCAACCTGGCACATGAGAGCCGACGTCCTTGGGTCGGAACCTCCGCGTTCGCTCACAAAGGAGGCATGCACGTCAATGCAGTCCAGAAAGTCGCCCATAGTTTTGAGCACAGCCAACCTGAGATCGTCGGTAACCGAAGACGAATCCTCATGAGTGACCTGGCCGGCCGCAGCAACATCGTCATGAAGGCCCAAGAATTAGGCTTCAAAATCGACAATAGCACCCCGGAGCTCAAAGACATCCTTAAGGACATCAAACAATTAGAACATGAGGGATACGAATTCGAGGCCGCTGAGGCCTCCTTGTCACTACTCATACACAAACGAATCAAAAAGGTCAGCCAACCCTTTGCCCTTGAAGGCTATCACGTTTCCATGCGACGAGACGGCAGCACCAGTATCTGCCAAGCGACAACTAAGGTAAGAGTAGGGGACGAGGTGGCCCACACCGTCGCCGAAGGAGACGGCCCCGTAAACGCACTTGATGGAGCACTACGATTGGCACTCACTCAATTCTTTCCCAAGCAAATCAGACCGGTGAAACTCATCGATTACAAAGTGCGAATCCTCGATTCATCAAGCGGCACTGCAGCGAAGACGCGAGTCTTTCTCGAATCATCCGACGGGTCGAAAAGCTGGTGTACCGTTGCTGCCCACGACAATATCATCGAAGCGAGTCTCCAAGCACTCATAGACAGCCTCGAATACCGATTACTGCTCCAGCAACCAGCCGCTAAGAAAGCTACCAAGAAAACGAAAGCACGGCGCTAACCTCTCGACTCTACGACAACCTAAGCATAGGCACCCATGTCAGATATCCCAAAAGCATACGAACCACAGAATTTTGAATCCAAGTGGTACCAACGTTGGTTAGACAACGAGAGCTTTAAGGCGGATCCGAGCTCAAGCAAGCCGGCGTTCTCAATCGTCATCCCGCCGCCCAACGTCACCGGCGTACTCCACATGGGCCATGTGCTCAACAACACCATTCAAGATATTCTCGCTCGAAAAGCTCGTATGGATGGTTGCGAAGTCCTTTGGCTTCCGGGAACCGACCATGCCGGAATTGCTACCCAGGTCGTCGTCGAAAAACGACTAAAGAAAGAGCAGGGCCAATCCCGCCATGATCTCGGCCGTGAGAAATTCATCGAGAAAGTGTGGCAATGGAAAGAGAAGCATGGCGGCATCATCATCGACCAGTTGAAGAAGCTCGGCTGTTCTTGTGACTGGTCCAGGGAACGCTTCACGATGGATGAAGACTACTCTCGAATGGTCGCCGAAACCTTCGTTGATCTCTATAACAAAGGCCTCATCTATCGCGGCAAGCGAATGGTCAATTGGTGTCCCGTATCACGAACAGCTCTGTCAGATGAAGAGGTCATCATGAAAGAGCAGCGGGGTTATCTCTACTACTTTAAAGTCGAAATCATCGAAGAACCTGGCACCTTCTTAACAATCGCAACAACGCGCCCGGAAACGATCCCGGGCGACTCAGGGATCGCTGTTAATCCCAAGGACCCACGCTACGCAAAATACATCGGCAAGCATGTCCTCCGCCCGCTGCCAAGAGAACTTCCAGAAGACCAGAAACACATCCCTATCGTCGCGGACGAACACGTGGATTTTGAATTTGGAACCGGCGTGCTCAAAGTCACGCCAGCCCACGACAAAGCCGACTTCGAGATCGGCGAACGTCATTCTCTTGAAGTGATTGAGGTGATTGAAGCGGATGGGACCATGTCTGATGCCGCAGGCGCTGATCTCAAAAGATTGGAACGCTTCAAAGCACGCAAGGAAGCCTCCAAACTTCTCGAAGAACTAGGCCTGCTTGTTAAAGAAGAACCTTACACCAATAACGTCGGGTTCAGCGAACGGGCTGATGTTCCCATCGAGCCCCGTCTTTCCGAACAATGGTTTTTGAAGTATCCCAGTGCCGAGGCGGCCAAGTCGATCGTCGATTCCGGAGAGCTTCAGTTCTATCCCGACCGTTGGACGAAGGTTTATGATCACTGGATGGACAACCTTCAGGACTGGTGTATTAGTCGCCAACTCTGGTGGGGACATCAGATTCCCGTCTGGTATCGCGGCGACGAGGTCAAATGCCAAGTCGACTCACCCGGATCAGACTGGACCCAAGATCCAGACGTTCTCGATACGTGGTGCTCATCCTGGCTGTGGCCTTTTGCCACTATGGACGAAGCAACGTTCAACAAGTTCTATCCAACGAACGTCCTAGTGACAGCTCCAGAGATCCTATTCTTCTGGGTCGCTCGAATGATTATGGCAGGCTTGGAGTACAAGCAAGTCAAGCCATTCGAAACCGTCGTTCTCCACGGTATTGTTCGAGATGGTAAAGGTCGCAAGATGTCAAAAAGTCTCGGCAATTCTCCAGACCCACTCGATCTCATTTCGCAGTATGGTGCGGATGCCCTACGCTTTGGGATCATGAGATCGACCCCTCGTGGACAAGACACGCTCTTTGACGAGCAGAACGTGGAGCTCGGGCGCAATTTCTGCAACAAACTTTGGAACGCTTGCCGCTTTCGACAAATGCACGGTGGCGAGACAGAAGGGGAGCTCAACGATAGTCTCCTCACCTCAGACGACAAATGGATTCTCCTCAAGCTTGGTCAAGCGATTGATGAGATTGACGCCTCGATCAAAGAACACAAACTCAACGAAGCAACCAATGTGCTTTACCGCTTCTTTTGGAGCGAGTACTGCGATTGGTACGTTGAAGCATCCAAAGCCATTCTTTACGGAGAAGACGAACAGCAAAAGGCGAACGCTCTCGCCGTCATCGATTTCATTCTGAGCAACGTGCTTCGATTGCTTCATCCGTTCCTGCCATTTATCACTGAAGAACTGTGGCAAGGGATGGGCTATGCCAACGAACTCCCTAAAGAGCAGGGGGGCTTTACTATCATGAACGCCCGCTGGCCTAAGGCCTTTGATCAGGATTTCCGCGATTGCTACAGCCTCGATGACTGTTATCTCGAATTCGTGGACGCAAAGTACGCCTTGATACGAGAAGGAAGAAACCTCCGCGCCGAGGCCGGGATCGCATCAAACAAGCGGGTTCGCTTTGTCATGAAAAATTCTCGAGAAATCATGGAGCATGATGCAAGCGTACTCCGTGGCCTTCTCAATGCCGAGCCCCTCGACATTGACCCTGAGTTCGAAGCACCGCAGGGCACACCCAATGTCCACTCAGAACTCGGCGATCTTTATCTACCGCTTGAAGGACTCATTGATTTTGAAGCCGAGGTGATTCGACTGACAAAAGAGGTCGAGAAAATTGAGAAAGAGATCGAAAAGGCTAACGCCAAACTCAACAATCCAAACTTCGCCTCAAAAGCCCCTCCCGAAGTGGTTGAGGAGCATAGAAAGCGATTGACCGAGTGGGCAGATAAGCTCAGCCACAACCAAAAGAATCTGGCTGCAGCCAAGGCAGCCCTGAGCTAGCCTCATCTTGAATGACGTCACAGATTAGAATGAACACCCCTTCACTCGACACCTCGCAAAAAGCCTTTCAACTCAACCTCGACAACGCCGTCTACGGAACGCTTGCCGAGATCGGTGCAGGTCAAGAGGTCGCCCGATGGTTCTTTAGAGTCGGGGGCGCATCAGGGAGCATTGCAAAAACGATATCAGCCTATGATATGCAGTTCAGCGATGCCATCTATGGAAGTGCTAAACGCTACGTCAGTCGGGAACGATTGACGACAATGCTTGACCGGGAGTTCAATCTTCTAATCGAACGTCTCAACGAAAAACGGGGCGCCGAGTCTCGTTTCTTCGCCTTTGCCAATACCGTCGCTGCAAAAAGCTTCCAGCGGGTTACCGATGCTCATGGTTGGATGGGTGTCCGCTTCCAGCATGAAACCAATGCAGCGCCCTCACAGGTCATTATCCACACACGCCTTCTCGACGACGAGAACCTACAACAACAGGACGCTCTTGGTATTGTTGGCGTCAATCTCATCTATGGGGCAACCGTTCTCTTCAATGATCCTGATTCATTGATCCGCTCGCTCGTCGACGGGCTCACAGACAAACGAATTGAGATCGATATGATCAAGTTGTCGGGGCCGGCATTCGAAGGAATCGACAATCGTCTCATGGCGCTGAAGTTAGTCGAGTTCGGCATCACCCATGCCGCCATGTTCACGGCCAACGGTGAAGTCGTCCAGCCCGCCGAGGTTCTCTACAAGCGCCCCGTTTTAGTAGAACGAGGTTCCTTTAGGCCTCCTTCGAATGTTCATCTCGACATGCTTCAGTGCGCACAGGCTCATTTTGTCCAGGAGCCTCAGAACGAAGGGACTGAACCTCTGGTTCTCTTTGAAATGAACATGAAGCAACTTGTCGGAGAGGTTGGTGTCGACTCACGGGATTTCTTGGATCGCGCTGATATCTTGGCCAGCTTCGGGCATCCAGTCTTGATTTCCAATTACTACCGATTCTATCGCTTGGCCAGTTATCTCTTTCAGTATACTTCTGAAATGGTAGGGCTTGTAATGGGCATCCCGAGTCTCCAAGAGCTTTTCGAGGAGAAATATTATACGGATCTTTCTGGAGGCATACTCGAGTCCTTCGGCCGCATGTTCAAGAACGACCTGAAGGTCTACGTTTATCCCACGCGCCATGAAAAGACCGGAGCCACCATTACCGCAGAGAATCTTCACGTCGCTCCAAATCTCCGCCATTTATTTCGACACCTCGCAGAGAATCGTCGCATCGAGTCACTCAGAGGATACAACACCGAGTGCCTTGCCATGGATCATCGCACCATCACCGAAGGAATTCTCAAGGACGATGGGAAATGGGAAGCCTGTGTTCCTCCTGACATCGTCGAACAGATCAAGACCCGCCGGGCCTTCGGTTTCGGATCGAACGCTGCATCGGATTGAACACAGATCCCAAAGCCATAGCTCGAATCTTGCTTCATCCCACAGCTCTCAATGATACCTGAGCCAGTCTCGATGATCTGGTATATCTTGAGAGACGTCTGCCTTCCGATTCTTCTTGTGATCGGCTTCGGATGGTTCTTTGACCGGCGTTATAAGATCGATCTTGAGTCTCTTGTTAAGCTCAATCTCTACCTCTTCGTACCGGCCTTCATCTTCGTCCGCGTCACTCAATCCGAGGTGGCAACGAGATTGGGCCTCTCCATCGTAGGTTTTACCGTCACAATGATCCTATCAATGGGGCTACTAAGTCTCATCATTGCCCAGTTCCGCGGCTATCCTCCAGAGCACAAGAAAACGCTTCTTCTGAGCAGCATGTTCTACAACTGTGGCAACTATGGAATTCCACTCACAGCACTCGCCTTTCCTTCCGTAGGTCCGGGCGTCCAAGTCTTCTGTCTGATGACCATGAACATCGCCACCTTTTCACTTGGATTGATGCTAGCAAGCGCCAAACCCTGTCCTCAGAACCGATCGATACGACTCAACCTCAATCCTGTTTTTAAACAACCGTCCCTCTATGCCATCTTCACCGCGATCCTGCTTAAGACCACCTCGGTACCGGTTCAGGATTTTATCTTTATCTGGAAGCCCGCTGAGTTTCTCGCGGACGCATTGGTCGGATTAGCCCTTGTGACCCTTGGCGTTCAACTCTCGAAAACAAAACGAACGACGTTCCGAGGCCCCTTGGTTTGGGCCTTAACCATTCGACTCCTCGCTGGGCCCGCTTGCGCACTAGGCCTCACCGCCCTATTCGGATTCGAACCCGCCATTGCAGCGGTTCTCATTCTAGGGGCTGCCGCTCCTACGGCCGTCAATACAGCCTTGCTCGCCCATGAGTTTGAGGCCGATAGTCAAACTGCCGCAGCAGTCGTCTTCTATTCGACCCTTCTTAGTTTTATTCCCGTCGCATTGATTCTGCTCTGGATCCGACTTTCCTGGACCCTTTAGCCAAGACAGCAACTCTCTCTACCGCTCTGCCTTAGCATCCACTGGGCTTGGCCATGCCACCGAGGGAACCCGTGCTTCTTGCATAAAGCGTTCCATCCGACGGGTCGTGCGTCGATTCCGCTTCGCCGTATCCTTCGTCTCTCTAGGATCTCGACCCAGGTGATAGAGCTCAGTGGGGCGATCCGGCCCCGGCCTGACGGCTTTCCAATTCCCACTGCGAACCGCCTGCATGAACCCACCTGGACCGTGGCTTTCCCAATAGAGATACGGATGCTTCGATTGCCGACTCCGAAACAGGGTCGGCGTGAGCGATTCGCCATCGACTTGCCCCATTTCAGCGATGCCCATCAAGTGAGCAATCGTCGGAAAAAGATCCCAAGCCGCACAGATATGATCCGACGTGCGTCCTGCTTCAATCTTACCAGGCCAACGGATCAAAAGAGGCACCCGAATCCCTCCCTCGTAGAGCGATCCCTTTTGGCCTCGATGCCCACCTGTGGAGTTGAAGAATCTCGGATCAATGCCCTCGTCTGCATGGGGCCCTCCAGAACTGGTAAAGAGAACAATCGTCCGTTCATCAAGCCCCTGTTTTTCAAGAGTATCCAGAACTCGGCCAATATCACGATCCAAGCGATAGATCATTGCAGCGAGTGTCTTCTGAGGCCCAGGCCAATCCTTCGTCTTAAAAGGTTTATCTGTCGGAGATTGCAAGGGAGCAGCTGGAAGGGAGCAGCTCAAATAGAGGAAGAAGGGTTTTCGGCGATTCAAAGTGATGAAGTTCGTTGCCGCCTTGGTGAAAAGATAGGGGGCATAGTCTTCCCTACCATCGTCCAAATTCGTTTCCCAAAACAGGTTCGTCTGGTTCCGCCACAGAGTCGTCGGAAAATGATTCGTAGCAGATGCCTCCGTAAGATAGCCGAACCATTCATCAAATCCCTGAACAGTCGGGATGCCTTCCGAACCAGGACCACCCAAACCCCACTTCCCAATCGCGGCGGTGGCGTACCCAGCCTTCTTTGCCAGTTCCCCTAAAGTGGTGTCTGACAATGCCAGAGAATAGTCCCCTTCGCCGCGAATCCGCGCCTGCCCGGTATGCCGCCCGGTCATCATACTACCACGAGTGACCACTCCCAGACTGCTTCCCGCATAATAGTTCGTGAAGCGTAGCCCTTCGCCAGCGAACCGATCAAGGCGCGGCGTCTCAAAGCGCGCTTGGCCATTGACACCAAGATCCCCAAACCCCATCTGTTCCGCAACAATAAGAATCACGTTCGGCGTCGCAATTCTCGCTCGGGAAGCCGCCGAGAGATCACTACCCATACCCAGCGCACCGACGAACATGAGGAGCCAAAAACGAGGTTTCATCGCCTCGGTCAACAGCAGGTTTCCAACCAGGTTTTCCGTTCTATTTAAATTCACTGCAATCAAATCATCTCAAACCAAATTCTTCGCTCAATGGAGCGCCGGCCACGGATTAGGCGCACCCATCAGCTCTGCGTCGAGGTCCAAATAGTAGTCAAGCCGCCGGTCCGTCTCTCGTTCGTCAATTTGCCGAGCCATGAGCAGATAGGCAGCATAGTGATTTCCTTCCGACTCCACCAACCCTCCGTAGAAAGAGGCCAACTCCGGATCGGTCGCCCGAAAACCATCCGCTAGAATCTGAAATTTTTCACAGCTCCGACCTTCAATGAGGCAGCAGCACAACAAATGATCAATCACTTGCACACCCTGGCCACTCCGCATCGATCGCATCAGCCCTTTAATCCACGGGCTCGGTAGTGCGGGCCCAAAAGGAATCTCCCGCCGTCGCAGTATTTGCAAGACCAATTGAAAATGCTCCAATTCCTCGATAGCGATCGCGTTGAGTTCTTCGACTCGATCATAGAGCTCGGGATATCTTTCTAAGGTCAGGGCCGTCGTCGCGGCCCGCTTTTCAAGATGAGCATGGTCCACCAAGGCTGAGCCTATATTCGACTCAATCTTAGAAAACCATTCAGGAGCGACTTTCGCCCGCAACATCAACATCCCTTTCAATTACCTGCCAGAAAAAAACACGCAAGGGAAACCTCAGCTGAAACAACGTTTCCTAGATCTAATCCAAGGCCTGAACGACACTGCTCAAGACGAACTCGGTCGTGAAACGGATCGATGGGTTGCAGGAAGCCTCAATTCGGAGTATGGCTAAGCATCATGTTTCCGCACGTATGCTCAAGTGACCAAGTCGACTGGAAACCAGGCCCTTATGAGGGAGTCGATCTGAAGGTGCTCCATAAAAACCCCAAAACCGGCGGAGTCACCGTGCTACGACGTTTCCACGCAGGAGCCCTTATTCCTGCCCACATTCACCGTGAAGCCAACGAAACGGCCTATATCCTCTCCGGCGAATGGGAAGAATCCGGCAAGGTCTACACCCAAGGCACCTGTTTCTATGCAGAGCAGGGGATAAAGCATGGTCCCCATCATGCCTTGTCCGAGGTCATTAGCTTGACGATCTTTGACGGACCACTGACCGTCGATTAAGCTGAGAAAGATGTTGAGACGGTCATTGATCCCATTGCAGCCATTCAAAGACCGATCCCGACATGTTCAGAATAGCATTTGCCTTCCGTCATCAATCTGTATCAAACTTCTCCTAGACCGAGACAATCCACCATCGGTTTGCGCACCATGACAAGAGCCCATCAGCATCCCTTACTTCGCCTCCAGAGTCTGCTCTTGTTTCTTTCGATACTACTCTTCGCCGAAATGGCCAACTCCCAGCCATTCAGGCCTAGCGGAGGAGGGCGAGAAGAGGGATCTCGGGGTGGCCGCGGGATGGGCCAAGAACGCCTCATCAATCAGAGAGGCCCATCGTCACGAGCAGGGGTCCCCGAATGGGAAGTGAACGAAGCCTTCCGCAAGGACATTTTTTCCTTCGTAAGGATCATGTACGGTTCCAAACGATTCGGAAGAAGGGGTGGGGGATGGCGGAACGACTATCCGGCAGCCGATCTCAATTTTTCCTACCGCCTGGAAGAACTGACCTCGATGAAAGTCAATCCTGAGGGAGAAATTCTGACACTCCTTGACGAGAGCCTCTTCGACTACCCGTTTATCTTCATGATTGACCCACGCTCGCTGAACATTAGCAAGCAAGAAGCCGAAACCCTTCGACTCTACCTGACCAATGGCGGATTTCTCATGGTTGATGATTTTTGGGGAGAAACGATGTTAACTCATTTTCTAGGAGAAATGGAAAAAGTCTTTCCCGGCAAGAAACCGCAAAAACTCCCCTTAAGCCATCCGCTATTCAGCTGCGTCTTTCCTCTCGATAAGCTCCCTCAAGTGCCCAGTGAGGATTCCGCCCACCGAAATCGCGGTACTAAAAACGAATCCTGGGAAGATGAAATCTGGAATGAAACTCCCGCTCCGGCTAACTACCAAGCCCTACTCGACGACAAAGGCCGAATCATGGTTCTCATGTGCCATAATACGGACCTGAGCGACGGCTGGGAAGAAGAGGGTATTAGCCAATGGTTTTTCTCAGCCTACTCAGAAAAGTATTCCTATCCCATGGGGATTAACATCGTCTATTACGCCCTGACACACTGATTCAGCGTGATCGTCAGTCCCTGCCTGAACCCCGGCAAATCAGATATGACGTGAATCATCCTCGTCCTTAACAGTGTAGCCAGACTCCTGACGCTTGAAGTTCACCTCATTCTTTTTCACATAGGCAGCGAACACATCGTCAGCGCTCATGCCGAGCACCTGCGCGAGACTGATGAGGAAGTGGAAAAGATCAACCACCTCAACCCGAGCGTTCTGTTCATCCAATTTCTGATACTTAGCCCACCATTTCCACGGCACACTATCGGTTAACTCCGCCATCTCCTGGGTCATCGCACGCGTATAGTTCAAAACCCACTTTGTCTTTTCCTCATCACTGAGGTTATCAAGCTTCACGCCAATACGCTCATTAAGCGCCCGCTGCATCCGAAATAATTCCCGTAGTTGATCTGGGTTTTCCATACCCCGAAGCCTAGGCAACTTTACCGAGCGATTCAATGCCTGGGATCCCATGTTCGATTCTTGAGGAACTAGACTTGCGAGAGTTTCAGGCCAAGCATATAAGTGGCCGATGCTATTGCCTAAGTTGATTACTCTCGGTGGACCGGTGATGTGGATCCTCCTCATCACCAGTGCGATAGCGATCGCCGTCTTCATCGAACGCTTACTGCACTATCATCGGGCACAAATCCATTCGATGGAGTTCATTGAGGGCATTCGCAACGTGCTCCGCCAATCCAATGTGGTGGAAGCTATCTCGATATGTGACGCAACCCCCGGGCCGGTCGCTCGCCTTGTGAAAGCCGCGATCCTTAATCGAGACGCCGGACGGGAAGGAGTCCGAGAAGCACTCGAGGAGGCAGGCCTCATGGAAGTACCTCGACTAGAGGAGAAGCTCAACCTCCTGGCAACCATTGCTCAGATCGCCCCACTCATTGGACTTTTTGGAACAACCCTCGGAATGATTGATACCTTCGCTGTTGTCTCAGAAAATGGACTTTACGCCGAGACCCAAGCCCTCGCCCTCGGTGTCTGGAAATCGCTCATTTGCACGGCCGCGGGTCTGGGCATTGCCATTCCGAGCTACGCTGCCTACAATTACCTGGTTAGCCGGGTCAATTCGATCGTCTTAGATATGGAGAAAGCCTCCACGGAAATCGTCAATATCGTCTCGGAAACCAAGGGCTAACATGAAGTTTCCCCGCAATGCCAAGATATTTCGCGGCCAACTCGACGTCGCCCCCTTCGCATCGGTTTTCTTCCTGCTGGCGATTTTCATGATTTTCAGCTCCCTGCTAACGTCATCACCTGGCGTAAAGATCGAACTCCCTGAACTCACCGGAAGCGAATTTGCCCGGGCCACACTTCCCAAGCTGGATATCGCCGTGACAGCAGGAGGAGATATCATCTTCGAAAGTCAAAATATCACCAAAAGCAACCTCAGGGAACGCCTAGAGTTTGCGGTGAACCGTTTCACCAAAAACTCCCCAACAAACGCCCCGACACTCGTGCTTCAAGCAGATAAAAACGCGGATCTTGAAACTCTGCTCCAAATTTGCCAGACGGCCGTAGAGGTCGGCGTCAAACAAACCATATGGGCTGGAAGAGCTCCCACATTCGAGTCCGACGCAACCCAAGCGCCCTCAGAAGATGAACGCTGAGCTCGATAGAGACCGGTGGTCCCTCTCGAAATGGTTCGCCACCATCGCTTTTGCCCTTGGTATTCAGGCCATTCTGGTTTTCTTGTTCTCGGAACGAGAAACGGCTCTCACAAGCCCTACGAAAGCGAAGCCTACTACCTATTACTTAGGGACCGGAATCGATCAATCTTCCAATCCAAGCCACATTTTGGCTCGCGATGCTTCGCTCCTAACCCGTCCCCATCCACATAGTTTTACCGGATCTCTCTGGGATCAGCCTCTCAACCCCGAACGAGAATATATTCCATGGACCGAAGATCCCCATTACTACGATCGGGTCGAATTTCGTGCTGGGGATGCCTTGAAAGAACACATTCGAAGCAACCCAATCGCCCCTTCCGTAGTCTCAAAATCTCACCCTGAATTGTCGGAAGCTGAAAAGCCTCAGCCCCTGCCACAAACCATCACGACCTTGGCATTCTCAGAAGACATCCGCCCTCGGCGTCCAAAGAGCTTTGAGCCCCTTCCGGCCTGGCCGCACACCAATCTCGTCAAGCCAACCGTTGTCGCGATCGCCCTCGATCGATTTGGTTGGTCTCAGTCGGCTCTCATCGTTTCCAACAGTCTCCCGAATGCTGACTCACACGCGCTTAGCTGGCTCCGCCAAACCCGCTTTCAACCCGTACCTCCAAAACGGGTAGGGGACAACACTGATCTCGCCTGGGGTCAGATTACCTTCCGCTGGGCTACCTTACCATCGGAGGATTCAACCAAGACAAAGCAATGACACTCACTCTTAGCGAGCTTTTGTTCTACTATGTCGCGGTGATGCTCGCGGGCTTAGCGTTTGTTGGGCTCTATTCTGAGTTTCGGCGTCGACGTTTCGAGCCCCCAAGAAGTGATGACAATGTCTTTCGTTGCAGTGGCTGTGCCTACGTCTATACCGACGATCCGAATGTCGAGCGCTCTCGCTGCCCTCATTGCAGCGCCATGAACTCGAAGTTCAACTTCTAGCGCCCCTTATGCATTCGGCCGGAAACAATGAGCAGTCAAAGCACCCCTACCGAAGTATCTCGACTTTCACCACTAATCACATCAGGCTTGGCAGCATTTAACTCGCTACTGCCAACATACGACTAGCCGGAACACGGCGAAGCACTCCTTCCATGTGAAGAAGCGCCCCTGCACCTGGGCAGCACTGTGCCTCATCACCGGTGTGCTTGCAGGTGAGTATCCGGAGTCGCTTCAAAACCAGGTAACTACAATCGGGATTCTCTTTGGCTTTCTCCGATACATTGGTCTGCAAGGAAGATACCTAGCCCTTGGAGCCATTATCATGGTGTTGGGCTGGGCTAACCACCGACTTCACACGAACATCGTTTCCAAAAATGACCTGCGCCTTATCATCGGAAATCAACCGCGGATGGTCACTGTAGAAGGTACAGTCAGCGCCCTCCCTCAATCCCGCGCCATCGAAACCTCTGAAAAAACCCTCTTCCGAACCCAAGTTCTGATCGAGGTTCAAATGATAGCGATCGGCAACCGTTCGATGCCTGCATCGGGAAAGGTTATGGTACAGGTGGATCAACCGTTACGAGACGATTTCGATCCGGGATCCATCGTAAGCATCCGTGGTTGCATCAAACGCCCCGATCCCCCTCTCGTCCCAAACGCCTTTAACCTTCGCCGACATCTCCGCAATCGAGATATCTACTACCAAATCCAGCTGCCAGATTGGGATCCAAATATCACCCTCCTCACCCCTCCAAAGAGAAGGCCGCTTCCGGCGAGATTCCAAGCGTGGGCCCGAAAGACCCTGACGATTGGCCAAGTCGAGGAAGGGGCGGAGATCCGCTTAATCTGGGCGATGGTTGTTGGTTACCGCACCTGGCTGAACGGCGAGCGAAGAGAGCCGTTCTTGCAGTCTGGGACACTCCACGTCTTTGCCATCAGCGGTCTCCATATTGCGATGATTGCGAGCTTTATGGTAACCCTAGCAAGGACGTTACGGATTCCTCGACGCCACGCAGCGCTCCTCGTCATTCCGGCGCTTTGGTTCTACACGGCTGCTACTGGCTATCCATCCTCAGCAATTCGTGCCTCAACAGTCAGCTCCATTATTCTTCTGGGCTGGGTTCTAAGGCGTCCCCCGGAAATACTCAATTCCCTCGGGGTAGCCGTGATTCTGCTTCTGACGGTAGATCCCCTGCAGTTGTTTCAACCTGGATTCCAACTCTCCTTTACCGTGGTTACTTCACTGATTCTCCTCTTCCCGAAACTAAGTCGCATTGCCACTCGACTCGTGCCTGACTATTCCATGATCCCAACCCAATCCCAATCCCAGTCCACTTTTCAGAAGATGGCGACTCGAATAAGTCACAAGACTTGCTCGACACTCTCCGTCTCGCTTGCGGCCTGGCTCGGCTCTGTTCCCCTCGTCGCGATCTACTTTAACCTGCTTACGCCAGTCTCTATCTTGACGAATCTACTCTTAATCCCGATCGCCGGCCTCACGATGGCGAGCGCTTTCATGTCTCTTGCAACGGCCGCGTGGATCCCAGCCATTGCCGCACTCGCCAACTCAAGTGCCTGGTTTTGGATGAAGGCCATGATTTGGCTCTGCAAAGGCGCCGCAGCTCTCCCGGGCGCCCACATCGCAGTTTCTCCGTTCCCGATTTCGTGGTGCCTCATCTACTACATAACGCTTCTCATCTGGGCCATATCACCGAGCGTGATTGTCAGCCGTACAGCCATCACCCTCGGTTCTCTCACAGCGATTGGAATGGCCTATCTCACTCACCTCACTAGCCAGCGACAAACCACCATCACCTTTCTCCCCATTCCCGATGCCGATGCCATTCTCATTGATGCCCCGGGTAGATCCTCTGATATGTTGATCGATGGAGGCCCACTCTGGAGCTCGAAGCGAGCACTCCAGCCCTATCTAGCAAGTCTTCCTCCCTTCACAAAAATCAACCAATTCTTGCTGACTCACGGCGACAAACAGCACGTTGAGGTGCTGCCTCAACTCGTCACCAAACAGCAGCCAGCGACCATAATTACCACTCCCCTTCGATATCGCTCAGGGTTCTACCGTCAACTCATCAACGACCTAGATAACCAAGGCCATCGCCTGAAGCCTGTCGCTTTTCCTGACCACATTGGCCGTTGGCTGATCCTTCATCCTACTCCCGAAAGTCCCGCGAGCCCCGCCGACCATGCCCCCCTCGTCCTGCTCGGGAAACTCCACGGCACACAGATTCTCCTCCTCTCAGACCTGGACCGCTCAATGCAAAAAGAAATCCTTAATCGAGAGCCTACCCTTGAAGTAGATGTCCTATGCCTCAATCTTCCTGCGAAACTCACACCGCCCAATCATTACGTCATTCGACAGCTGAATCCACAAGTGATCATCGTCACGGGAAGCGATACAGCCAAAGGTGGTCGCTGGGTCGAGGACCTCAGAAGACAACTTAACGAATCGAGAACGAAGCTCCTTTTCACCGGCACCGAAGGAGCCATCGTGCTTACACTCCGGGACTCTGAAACCACAATTTGCTCCCAGACCCGTCAGCCCTTCACTCTCCGATATCGAACCGACTGAAGCGCCTCCTCCCCTTCGGTCGAGAGCCCATGAGAGGATGCTTGCTGGATCAGCGCACAATTTTCTGGCCCGACGGGAATGAATTGATAAATTGACCCCGCGTTAGCGCAAGGCTCCCATAGCTCAAGTGGATAGAGCAGCGGTTTCCTAAACCGCGGATCCGGGTTCGACTCCTGGTGGGGGTACCATTTTCTGGGACACGAGCCAATCCAGAACAATGCCCGACGGGGCAAATGTCGGCCCAAGCCTTCTTAGCACGCTCTACCCGCCGATTGGCCCAAATGCCAGGCCCACCCTACCAATAGCCAATAATCGATCCGAATGGGATCGTGGCGTTCCGTGGAAACATCTCGCCTTGTTTGCGCCAGTTTACCGAGCCATCGGTTAGTCCCACGTTGCCTCCTTGGGACCCAATGACCTCTGGCTCAACAATATTGCGCTCTTGACTCTTCACCGGCCCCGATGGTCCGTGGGGAGAACTAGTAATATTTGGGTTCACCGTCCCTTTCTCGATGACATCGGCGATCATCGGCCAGGTCGGATCATCCGTGGATCGCAAGGGCGAATCCCAGGGTCGGGGTTGCCTACCGTAGTCGGCGTTGCGGTCACGGGTATCCTTTGCGGTCTGGTGCCCGTAGAGATAGTAGTAGCCGAGACGAAATCCCACCCCTGGTTGTTCGCGATACCAATTCTTCTTGTTCGGACAAGAAAGAGAGTTTGTCGGCATGCCTCCAGCCTGAATGTAATACCAATATGTGTCAGAATGAATGAATGAAAAGTGTTCGACCCCGTTGTCACGCAGGCCCTCCGCAAATTTCTGTTCATTGTCGTTGGCATACATGTGCATTGTGAGGACGATTTGCCTCTGATTGTTTTTGCAAACCGCCCGCTTGCCCTGTTCCTTCGCTTTCCCCAACGCGGGAAGTAACATGCCAGCAAGAATGGCAATAATAGCAATCACGACCAGCAATTCAATCAATGTGAAGGCTAGTCGCGACTCTTGGCCTTGGGACGATGCAGACAGTGGAAACATGACGATAGCAACTCTACAACACTGCTTTCACCGAAGCAATGTTGAAGGAGAATGGACCGATCTCGCCCCTTCGAAATGGTCCGCTATTCCCTTAGAAGAAACTCATTCGTCACCCAATTGGGTGCGACTCGAAAGTCTACGAAGCGGGCTTTTTGAACAGAGAAACGGAGATCAAGATGAGTGGCTGACGGAGGTAGATTTCGTAGGTTGTATTCATGATAGTCATTTGACCAACTGCTCCCGCTACTCTTCAAACGTTCGCCTGAGGGCTGAATCGTCATGCTCACGAGATCGATCTGATTGGTTTCTCCCAAATCTTCATGCTCCAATCGAATGCGGCTAATGTCGCGACTACTCCAACTCTGGGTGTCGCTATCTAGCGGAGGTCGACGCCTGATCTCTGCTAGCCACGCTTCGATTCCCGTAGCCGTGTTGGTCAAGTTTAGAACATTCGTAGTCCCTACGGCTGGCAACGGAATATTGGAAAAGCTTAACATCTCACCCGGTAAAAATCCGCTCTTGCGCTTCATATGTAGTCGAAGATTCCATGCGCCTTCATTGGGCCAAAGTATCGGACTAAATCGCATGGTGTCTGTCATTTCACTCCGACTTCCAGCCCCAACCTTGTTCCCCACCGAATCGCTCAAGTCAGCGTTGAAAAGAATCCAAGTCTCATTGGTGCCACGGGGAGACTCAAAATCTACGTTCACAAGAGCATGAGCGTCTTGATTGGGAGATGCTGCCCGATAGACATGCTCCTTCTGACCATCCGCCCCGCGTCGCTGAGTCTTGTGGTCGCCGACACCGGTGACAAAATGGCGAAGCGTTACCTTCAGATCCCCGGCGCTCTTGACTATTGATTCCGGCTCAGGACTCCACGATGGCGTGCTCACAATCCAAGGATTGCGAAAACGAAAGGAACCAATCTCAACCTTCTCATAGTTGTGATCCCGTTCTAAGATCACACATTCAATCCAAGCCTCTCGACGCGGCCAACTCGCGAACGAGACCGAATGGACTTTGTTTGAGGTACCCATTGGCAACCAGAAACCGATGTGCTGATCACGACCAGATGTTCTGTCTCCCGGACGTCTGAGAACGGCACTTGCTGAAGTGTTCGCCCCCCCTGCAAGACCTCTGTGTTCGATCCAAACAACGAGGTTCGTCTCGCTTGTACGATGCCGCACTTTTCCCGTTTTCACACCCAACAATCCCTGCATCTTATCAACCACTGGCTCCGGCAATCGGGACAACAACTCACCAAGACGGGGATTCGGAAAATGATTGGTTCCCACCGTCACGGCAACGAAATCCACCAGGCTCCCGTCACTGAGGACGACCGTTCGATTGGTTTGCACCTCGTCTCTTTGACTCAGAAGATACGCTGCCCCTAGTAGTATTCCGATCACTCCAAGTGAAATAACAAACTTCTTCATGATTCCAACATCAACAAAACTTCGGTACTTTGACTAACAGGCCCCGTCTCCTATGGTATCTTTCCAGTCGTCAACTTCACCTCTCACACTATTGCCAGAAGGAGGAGGATCACAACGAAATTGTCCGAGACCCGAGCTCCCAAACGGGAAGGTTCACTACCCAACGAGGAAACATTTCCCCTTGCCACCAGGGGAATCAGCGACAAGTTTGCTCGTATAGAACGGATGTTCATCGATCAGATAGACTATTTTCAGTGGTGGCTTGTCGGATTCTATGTCCTTCTTGTTGGAGGATTCGTCTACGGGCTCTTGCGTCCCCACACCCAGAGTGAGTGGCGTTCCATGGGTATGTCACAAGCCTTTGTCGTCGCCTTGTATGCGGAAATGTATGGCATGCCTTTGTCCCTCTATGGTGTGGCATGGGCAACGGGTCAGTCCGAGTACGTGACCGATCATTTTCACGGCCACGCATGGCCCTACCTCCTAGGCCTTGGCGATTGGGGAGCCATCATCTTCGATGTGGTGGGCCAGGCGATGGTCGCCCTGGGCGCACTAATAACTCTTTGGGGCTGGCGAGATCTCTACCAGGGAAGGGGAGGGGTCGCTCGTGGCGGATTGTACCGCTATATTCGACATCCTCAATACCTCGGATTCATCCTCTTTCTCACGGGATCCATCGTCAATTGGCCTACCTTGATAACCTTATTGATGTATCCATTCTTAGTCATCATTTACCGACGACTGGCCAAAACAGAAGAGGCGGCAATGCTTCGAACGCAACGCGAATACGCCTCCTACATCAAAGAGACAGGATTCTTCGTGCCCAAGTTTAGACGCAACCGTTCCGCCTAACGAGAAACCGCAAATTTCTGGCAACAAACCATTCTGAAAGGGAGCCACCGGCTTTTTCTATTGCCATACCTAGCTTCTCTATGCATAGTTTCTCTATGATATCGAAAGATCTTGTCGCAGCCTCCTCTCGGCCACTCGTGCTTTCGATCTTGGAGGATGGAGAGAATTACGGATACGCAATCATTCAACGAGTGAAGGAGCTTTCCGACAATCAACTCCAATGGACCGATGGCATGCTTTACCCAGTCCTCCATCGGCTTGAGCGGGAAGGTTTGATCACCTCGAAGTGGCAGACCCCCACGAATGGTCGCCGGAGAAAATACTATCGCCTCAATGACACGGGACGCAGCGCACTAATATCTGAACAGAAACAATGGCTCCAAGTACACCGCACACTCACAAAGCTATGGAATCCCCAAAACAGTTTGACGTAGAACGAGCAATCATCGGCTGGAGAATCGAGTTAAGTGGTCCCGGCTCGCTTACCCAGCAAGATATCGATGAACTAGAGAATCATCTCCGAGAATCCATGGACGACCTTGCTGGCCAAAAGCTCACTGCTGAAGAGGCATTTGCCGTGGCCCGTCAACGGCTTGGAAATCCCGTTTCCCTACGAGACGAATACCAGAAAACCAATCCGAGTCGGCTCTGGTCAATCCGAGTCTGTTGGATGCTCGCCGGATATCTCAGTTTTACTCTCATTGGCACAGCAGCAACACTCGTTTCAAAGCTAGCTGTTTTCGCATCGTTCGCCTCAGGACTTCGTCCAGGACTGGCCAATCTCTCCGGGATCCTTACTCTCGTTGGAGTATGGGCCTTGTTCTGCGATTTCCTTAGGAATCGATGCCAATCACACCAAAAACCCCTTTCAATCCCTGGAACAGACTTGCTCAATCGGCGCCCAATCACTTCAGCACTGAGCATCGCAAGTATCTATCTCGTGATGTATATCCTCGGCCAAGCAGTCAACACCTACCTTGTCCGCAACCTCGGGCCAAGCCACGAATTGATGACACACACTTATTTAACCCAGGCACTCTCAAACTTGGCTCTCACCTGCCTCGTCCTACTGGGCGCCACTCTGGCTATTCAAAGATTAAGGCGTGAGGCTTGAATAGGCGCTATCTCCAACACCACTAAGTGCGGCAATTCGCGCCGTGTAATCCTCGGCGATCTTAGCGTCCTTGCGTGATAGCCTTCCTCTTAACTAAACGTCACGTCGGCCCCACCAGGGTCTGATCGCCAACACTCCTACCAGCAACTTATTTCACAGATTCTCCGAATTCTCATTGCACTACGTCGCGTCTCAACACTTCCATCCGATCAATATTTCTCTTCGTGAAAACCACACGATGATTCTGGCATTTCGGATCTCGACAAGACCAACCGCAATTACAACAATCTCTGCTTCCACTCTCAAATAAGGAATCAGAGGCTCTATGCATTTTAATCGTCGTACACTCATGGGAGCAGCCGCCCTCGTCGCCGGCCTGTCCCAAACCCACGCCAGCGAACTCAAGCCGGTAGACACCGGAGAGAGCTCACGAATCTTTCCCAGTGACGCGACCGTCAAAACACTGGCAAGCGACTTAAGATTCACGGAAGGGCCGGCATGGGTCGGCGGGCGAGATGGATATCTTGTCTTCAGTGATATTCCCGCCAATCGACTTCTCAAATGGACGACAGAGGACGGCATCACTACCTATCGCGATCCTAGCGAAAACACCAATGGGAATACCCTAGACCTCCAAGGGCGTTTAATAAGCTGCGAACATGGCGGTCGAAAACTGTCCTTGCAAACCTTAGATGGGCGTCTCGTCCCTTTGATCACTCACTATGAGGGCAAAAAGTTCAATTCCCCCAATGATGCTGTCGTCAAGTCTGATGGAACGATCTGGTTCACGGATCCCGATTACGGCTTGGGTGACCGAACCAAAGAGCAACCAGGAAACTATGTCTACCGATTCGATCCTCTGACACAACACATCAGTGTCATCGCAACAGATTTCGACAAACCCAATGGTCTCTGCTTCTCTCCGGATGAAAAACTTCTCTACATCGCTGACTCGGGAGCGCCCAAACACATCCGATCCTTCTCCGTGCATCGAAATGGCACGGTCAGTAATGACCGCATTTTTGCGAAACTCGATAAGGGGGGACCCGATGGCATCCGCTGTGACAATCAAGGTCGAGTCTGGTCTAGCTCAGGGGATGGCGTGCAGGTATTCAATCACGACGGATCCTTGATTGCCCGAATCTTACTACCAAAAGGGGCCGCAAATCTCTGCTTTGGAGGTCCCAACGGCCGCACGCTGTTTATGACGGCGCGCGATCAACTCCACTCAATTGAAACCCTGGCCACCGATGCCACCTACACGCGAATGCAGGGCCTCGGCACACCGGCACGATCACCTCGGGTGGCACTCTCTCATCCAGACTCAAGTCATTGGACGCAACTCTTCGCCAACGACCTATCAAACGCTGTCGCGCCCAAGGGCGTCTGGACGAGCGAGGGCGGCGTCTTTACCGCCAGCGAAGATCAGGCTCTCTGGACTCCTCGGGACTATGAGAATTTCGTGCTCGATCTCGAATTCAAAAATGGTCCCGGAGCCAACAGTGGTGTCGTGGTGTATTGCACGGACACCAACGACTGGATTCCAAACTCAGTAGAAGTTCAAATCGCCGATGACTTCGCAAAGCAATGGGCGAGCGCCGACAAGACCTGGCAATGTGCGGCCGTCTTCGGTCATCTCGCCGCTTCCACAAGTAACGTGAACCCCGCCGGTGAATGGAATCGATACACGATTCGATGTGTCGGGAAACAAATCGATGTCGTGTTGAACGGGCAGCATGTCACCTCAATGGACATGAGCCTGTGGAAATCGGCCTCAAAGAATCCTGACGGTTCAGATATCCCCTCCTGGCTAAACAAGCCATTCGCTGGCCTTCCCACCAAGGGCCGGATCGGCCTGCAAGGAAAACATGCTGGAGCGCCCATTTGGTTTCGAAACGTGAAGATCAAGGAACTCGACAACTAACAAGAAGCAGAACTGGGAGGCCAATGCAATCACAGCTCCCGCACCACGTCACCAGCCTCATCTAATGATAAAGGACACCGCCCCTCCCTCTAGGCGGTGTCCCTTTTTCCCCACAAACCTCTTCCACTCTTTAGATACCATTCACCCGATTACCTATTGGGTGAAAAAATCGAACACGTTCCCGATCATTGACGAGTCTGTCTTGTACACCTCAGTATAACGACATCGTTCACATGAAACCGTGGTGAACCGTTTGTTCTGAATATCAAAGATCTTCGACAGAATCCCACCCGCTGCCCGAAACTGATCCGTTTCAAATTCTTCATACTTACATTTAGGACAGAACCAATTCACATGTTTCATTCTCGATTTCTCTTTCTCTTCTGAGCGCTTCGCTTACTACTTCACTCCCGAGAACAAACATTACCACAGCATCCGATCGTGAGAATTATCAACCCGAGCTAAGATTATAAAGCCAGAACATCAGCCCCAAGCGCCTCTCGACGCTTACTGAGTACTCTGCTAGTCATAGATCCGAAAATCACGCCAGCCACCTCGAAAAGAAAATGTATCACCGCAATCCTACCCGTCGTTCGTTCCTAAAGAGCGCGCTTGCCGCAGGCATCGCCCCCACATTGATCCCAAGCCGACTATTGGGAGCCGACTCACCTAGCAATAAAATCACCATCGGTTTCATCGGTGTCGGCAGCCACGGCACGAATCACAATCTTAAGAACTATCTGAAACAGACAGATGCGCGCGTCCTAACGGTCTGCGATGTCGACCGCTCCCGAATGCCAAAAGCCAAGCAAATGGTTGATGATCGCTACGGAAACACCGACTGCACCACCACGGAGGATTTCCGAGAGGTGCTAGCCCGACCTGATATCGATGCCGTCATGATTTCCACGCCAGATCACTGGCACACCCTTATGAGTGTCATGGCAGTCCGCGCTGGAAAAGACGTACAATGCGAAAAACCAACCCTCACAATCGACGAAGGAAAGATCCTCAACCGAGAGATTCGACGCCACAATAAGGTATTTCAAACAAGTACCGAAGATCGCTCTGTTCCCGTCTACCATCGAATGGCCGAACTAGTCCGGAATGGTCGGATCGGAACGCTGGAACGGATTGAAGTCATCCTTCCCAAGCAACCCACAGTCCCTGGCGACCCCACACCACAAGCTGTCCCCACTGATCTAAACTATGACCTGTGGCTTGGACCAGCTCCTGAAAAACCCTACACCAAAGATCGAGTCCATTTTCATTTCCGATGGATCTGGGACTATTCCGGCGGCATCATCTGTGATTGGGGAACCCATCTGTTTGACACCGCCCAATGGGCCAACAACACAGAACGATCAGGACCAATCGAGATTCTTGGGAAAGGGACCCACTGGGAAGGCGGGCTCTACGATACGGTAAAAGACTACGATGTAAGCTATCGCTACGAGAACGGCGTGACCATGACCTGCACCTCAGGTAATCCGAGTCTCAAATTCTACGGTTCCAAAGGATGGGTCGGGAACGAAGGTTGGAGAGGCCCCCTTCAAGCCAGTTCTCCCAAGATTCTCAACTCAGTCATCGAGCCAGGGGAAACGAAGCTCTTCACCAACCCGGCAGGCGAGCATCGCAACTTTCTCGATTGTGTCAAAAGCCGAAAGGACCCCTATTTCCCGGTCGATATTGGACATCGCATCTCCACCGTTTGCCACCTCGCAAACCTCTCGATCCGTCTCGGTCGCCGCTTAGAGTGGGATCCAGCAACCGAGCAATTTAAAAACGATTCTGAAGCCACTCAGCTGATGAGCCGTCCGATGCGAAAACCTTGGTCATTGACTTAGAACGTCGATCAGCAGAACACTGACTCTGGATCTGGCTAACCCATCCTGTCTGGCTCAACAATTGGACCGATTTTATAATAGATCCAACGGGGAGTTCTGAGCAAGCTGGATCCGATTCACTAAACAGACCTGCTATGCAGCAACGCCCCCCCATTTTCATCCTGCTATTCTTTTCGATTTTTGGCTTTATTGGAATTACAGTTCTGATTTCCCTTTGGACTACCAGCGGCTTTGGTGCACCCCCTACATTCTTTAAGATCTTCGGCTCTTTCATCGCACTGGCATTCATGCTCATGGGCTTCGGAATGCCCATCAGTGTGCTAATGAAGGCAAAAGCGGGCACGCTTGATCAAAGAACCCCATCCGTAGCTCAAAGCCCCGCAACGCCAAAACCGGGCACCTACGACTGTCCAAATTGCGGTGCGAATGTCGGTGGGGTAGAGGTCTCACCAAGCGGTGATCTCAAATGTAGTTATTGCAACGAGTGGTGGAATATTCATCGGGGATGAGATGGTTCTTCCTCAATCCAAAAGCTGTCATTGCGATTCTGGGATTGCTCTGGAGTGCTAAGGTCATCAAAGATCTCCCGTCCGACTGGGAAACGTTTCGGGATTCTGATGATCGTACCGATCAGACCATTCAGATCGTCTCTTGGATTGTAAGCACCATGGTCGCAATCATCACTGTGACTATTGTTTTCTCCATCCTGAGTTTCAGCATCTCTGAATTGAAAGACTGGAGCCGTTTCTAAGCTGGAAATAGAAGTCTGAGCACATCCATCACGCCATTCCAAGACGATGGCATGGTAATCTCGTTTGGCCTACTCGAAATCCAAACAGCGTTTCACTGTTTACGAACAGGCCATTCTTGATTGCATCCCCGAAGGAGAACGTGACTCTAGCCCAGGGGTTTGAGCTAGCATCCTTATCGTATTCTATCGACACCATCGCAAGAGCCTGAACTTGTTGCTGCAGAATCTTCTGCACAGACAACCACCACTCTAATCGATCCACGGGCAACAACATCAGAATGTGGAACCGGAAGACTCCATCCATCAGACTACCGAATAATAAAAGGTTCCAGGTGCTGTGATTCACGAAGAAGATTGATAGCCATGCTTTCTCTCACCCCATCCAATTCTTTCCTCAATATTTCTACTCATCGCCGACCAAGGGAACTTGATCGGAATTCTGCAAGTACAAGATCAAATCCCTAACCTCTTCATCGGCAAACCCAGCCAGCATGCCTTCCGGCATCATTGAAAGCTCTGAAGTCTGGATCGACTCGACCTCCGCCATGGCAAGATTGAAGGCGCCTTGGGGTGTTCGAAAGGTCAAGTTACGATCGCCAAGTTGTTCCATAAATCCCGTCATTACCCGACCGTCTTTTAGATCGAGCGTCGTTAGTCGATAGGCATCATCAACAATAGCACTGGGGTCCACCAAGTTGCTCAGCAAGTAATCAATATCTGCTCGACCCGACCCCGTAAGATCCGGCCCAATCCGCCCACCATGATCAAAAAGGGTATGGCACGTGGCACAGGTTTGCTCGAACAATTGCCTTCCCCTCGAAAGGCTCCCCGCACTCAGATAGTCATCACTAAGAAGCTTCTTGTAGCGAGCAATCTCCTCGGACTTATGCAACTGCGCCTCTGCGTCACTCCACTCCGCGACAAGGTCCTTCTGAAGCTCATCCTCGCGAAACATCCGCAGCTGCTGAAGCGCAAAGGCCGACACGTGACGACGATCGATTTTGTTCTCTCGAATCGCATCGATCAGCGTCCTCGCGAAACTCAGTCGAGTCGCCAAGATGCTCACCGCATCGTGCTTCTCCTGGGTGTTGAAGGACCCAAACTGTTCCACAATCAAATCAGCCGACTCGGCATTATTCCGCGTGAGCATCGCTTGTAGAGCCTCGCCCCGAAGGGCTGGAGACTCTTTCACAAGCTGATGAAGCTGAGCGACAGAGACTCCTTGATCGATCTTGATAAGAGCAGCAAAGGCACGCAAGCGACCGTCTGCCGTTCCCTCACGGTCAGCCAACTGATTCTGTAAGCTCCTGATCGCATCTTCATCCCCAAAGACCGTCGCAAGCCGAACGCCTAGGCTTCGGATCTCAACATCCGAGTGACGAGAAATTCGGTCACTCAATGATTTCCAGACAGGAGGCGGCGTCACACTTCCACGCCTCTCGAGCGCTGCCAGCATGCCAGCAAGAAATCCCTTCAAGACTCTAGGCTCAGAGATCTCGTTCATCACCCCAATCGCATCACCCAGTACAGGTCTCTCTTCCGAGAGAATTCTCCGAACGATGTATTCACGAACCTGCGGAATTCTCGAAGTAGCCGCTAGTTGAAGAGCCATCGTTGCTTCCTTCGCGACAAGAGGCTCAAGCCCATACCAGATCATCAAGGGAATGTAGGGATCCGTTGTATCGACCGCCTGTGTCAGCAACGCCCCTGCCAATAGGATTCCGTTCTTCTTTGAGACCCGCTGAATCGCACACGCGAATTCCAGACGAACCTTGGGAGAAGGCTCCCTTCCTGCTAAGTCAATGAGAGCGTCCTGGGCAGCATCCGACGCAGCACGATCCTCAACCAGGAATCGTATGGCCCATCTTCGAAGATGTTCGCATGGGTTACCCGCGTAGGCAAGCAGCTCGGACTCTGAGGTGAGTCCAATTGAGTGAAGCGACCAGAAGGCACGCAGGCGATCTTGCGGGAGACTCGAACTCGCGATCGCTGAACGAAGTTTCTTCGCCACCTCGACCATCTCATCGCCCGCCAAAGCACGTTCGTGCAGCAAACGTCTTGCATGACGCACAAACCATTCATTATTATGATCATGAAGCGAAACAAGTTCGGAAGAGGACAGGGAGTTCAAATCGTTTGGCACCTCGGGCGTCTCTCCATAAACAATCTTATAGATTCGCCCCGTCGTTCGATGACTCCCATCCGAATCATGGCACTCTCCAAAGTCATGCCAATCTGAAACAAAAACACCACCATCGGGACCATACTTGACGGACATCCCCCGAAACCAAGGATCATTGGCGATAAGAAAATCCTCTCCATGAACGCCGGTATAGCTTGAATTGCGAGGCACGAGGTGGTCCATATTGATTCGGTTCCCATGAAGGTTTGCGGTAAAAAACGCTCCTCGATACTTATCAGGCCAATTGTCCCCCAGGTAGACCATAGCTCCACAATGAGCATGCCCACCTCCGGCAACAGAATGCGCATCGGTCGTTTGCCTTGAACTTTGCCACACGCCTCCTCCCCAATGGAGATGATCTGTAATCGACTGAATCTGATCATAGACATGGGGATGACTGACTTCCCGATCTCGGCGCTGACAATACATACCCGGCACAATGTGAAATAAATGGGCGATGACCGTGTTCGATGTGAAGAGGTCCCCGAACTCATTGAAGTCGGCGCCCCATGGATTCACCATTCCTTCGGCGACCGATTCAAAACGCTCCTTGACCGGGTGAAAACGCCAGATACCCCGAGTGATTCGCGTCCGGGCGTCGTTTGCTGAGCCCGGAGCACCCACGAGGGAAGGGGAGCTTAAACCGATCGCTCCGTAGAGCCAGCCATCAGGCCCCCAATGAAAGTTGTTCACGACATTGTTTGACGACACGCGAAAACCATCCAGTTTTGCCACTGGTTCTGAATCTGGAACATCATCCCGGTTGCGGTCCGGAATGAAGCTGAGCTCAGGAGTATTCGCGAGCCATACCCCACCATAGCCGAGAGCTATGCCCGTCAAGTACCTGCCCTGATCCCAGAAAACCGTTCGCTTATCAAACTGACCATCGTTATCAGCATCTTCCAAAATAACGATTCGATCCGTTGCGTTGTCGGATCGCCATTCGGGATGAGAATAATTCTCCACCACCCAAAGCCGCCCTCGATCATCAATATCAAAGGCGATGGGGCGTCGGATATTCGGTTCCCCAGCAAACAGACTCACCGAGAACCCATCTGGCACAAGCATGCGAGAGAGCGAAACTGCGGGCGAGAGCGACACGTCCGCTGGGTTCTGCGTATTCACCACCCCATCGGGGAGATCGTCAGCCGCGAGACTGAAAGCGGCGACAAGAGCGACCCAAAGGCCAGCACGAATGAGGTGCGTCGGGAGGGTTATCACAGTGCAGATATTACAAGCACAACCAGTCAACTGGCCAACGAAAACTCTACTGGAACCTCCCATAGAGAAGCAATCTACCCCGAAGCTTTGCTTGTCGATCCATCCCTTCCCGTGCAGAATTCGTTACCACTCGAAACATCACGCCACGCACCATGACGCAACGACTTTCATTGGCACCCATTGCCTTTCTTGCCATCACGATTCTAGCTCCTTCGCTGCTAAGTCAGCAGCGGGTGATCGATGACTCTGTGATCTCTGAGCGAAGCAACACGGCAGAATGGCTGGCCTACGGTAGGACGCACAGCGAGCAACGCTTCAGCCCGCTACGAGATATCAATGACACCAACGTTACGAATCTCAAGGTGGATTGGTATCTCGATCTCCCCCAAGACAGCGGCCTCGTCGCGACGCCGCTGGTCGTCGAAGGGGTTCTATATTTTGTCGGTCAGGTGAATGTCATTCGAGCAGTCAATGCCACAACTGGAACCCTGCTCTGGGAATACGATCCTAAGTCGGGTGAGGCGATTGGAACGAAACAGAAAACCGGATGGTTTCACAATCGCGGGCTTTCATTCTACAAGGGCAAACTTTTTGCAGGAACCTGGGATGGTCGGCTGATCGCACTCGATGCAACGAAGGGTGAGCTTCTCTGGAGCGCCCGCACCTTCGGACTCGATGAAGCCCTCTACATCACGGGCGCACCCAAGGCTTTCAAAGATAAAGTGGTCATTGGTAACGGCGGGACGGAGAATGGTCCTTCGAGAGGGTTCATCACCGCCTACGACATCGAAACAGGTAAAGAAGCATGGAAATTCTACATCGTCCCCGGAAACCCAGCTGATGGCTTTGAAAACAAGGCCATGGAAATGGCAGCCAAGACCTGGACTGGAGAGTGGTGGAAACACGGGGGTGGCGGCAATCCCTGGCATGGGCTCACCTATGACGCCGAACTGGACACACTCTACGTCGGCACCGGCAACGGCTCGCCGTGGAATCGCAAGATCCGGAGTCCAGAAGGGGGGGACAACCTCTTCCTTAGCTCGATCGTCGCCCTCGATCCCGATACCGGCGAATACCAATGGCACTATCAGACGACACCCGGCGAATCCTGGGATTTCAACTCCAGTATGGATATCATTCTGGCCGATCTCACGATCAAGGGAGAACCGATCAAGGCAATCCTCCACGCCCCCAAGAACGGTTTCTTCTATGTCATTGATCGACGAACGGGCAAACCCATTTCCGCCGAGCCATTCGTGGCGACCACCTGGGCATCCCACATCGACCTCACAACAGGAAGACCCGTCGAAATTCCTGGAGCTCGATACGAAACCGGATCCGCCAGAGTCAGTCCGACACCAGCCGGCGCTCACAATTGGCATGCCATGTCCTACAACCCCATCACGAAACTTACCTACATCCCTTCAATTCACATGAGCGTCACCTACACGGACGCGGGCATCGATACCAAAACATGGCGATCCGTTCCCTTCCAGGGCGGCATGGGAGTCAGCAACAAGCGCTACGGCCCCGAACCCGGAAAAGCCTACCCGGCATCCCTCCAAGCCTGGGATCCGGTAAAGCAACAACTCGCCTGGGCGGTTCCTCAAGACAACTACTGGAATGCTGGCACCTTAACCACCGCTGGAAACCTCGTTTTCCAAGGGCATGCCAACGGACATTTCTTGGCTTATGAGGCAGAAACAGGAAAGACCTTATGGGACACTGACCTTGGGCTTGGAATCTCCGCCCCTCCCATCACCTACAAGATCAATGGACGACAGTACGTCACCCTGTTGGTTGGTTTTGGTGGCAGCGTCGCAGGCCTTGGAGGAGCCGGAGAACTCGGATGGTCGTATGGAATTCACATGCGCCGGCTCATTGCCTTTTCGCTTGAAGGCAATGCCACGTTACCGAAGCAACCAGCCCCATTTTTTCCAAATCCGATCGATCCACCTGATTTCAAAATAAACCCCGACCTCGCACGAGCTGGCTCGCAACTCTACGAGCTTTGCGGCTACTGCCACGGAGGAGGGGCGAGGGCCGGGGGAATGGCCCCGGATCTCCGAGCCTCACCCATTCCGCTCGCTGACGCCCTGTTTGATGATGTTGTAAGAAAAGGCTCACGCATCAGTCGAGGCATGCCTTCATTCGCGAACTTTTCCGATCAACATCTCAGCGCCCTCCAACACTATATTCGTTCCCGAGCTCGCAGTACCAAGCCCGCAGAGGCCTCGGCACGTTAACTTGCTTGCCTCGGCTAGGTATCCTACAATCTCCCTTCAATTCCAGAGACCGATGCGATGAAACGACGTTTACTAGCGCCATTCAAGCTGCTCAGCTTCTATCTCCTCGTTGTATCGCATACCCAGGCAGCGACCAGCGATAACCGCCTCTTCGAACAACAGATACGTCCGCTCCTCGTCTCCCATTGCTTGGAATGTCATGGTCCCGAAAAACAGAAAGGAGGCCTACGATTGGACACCCGGAAGGGACTCTTAAACGGGGGCGACTCAGGGCCGGCAATCAACCTCGATCGCCCGGAGACAAGTCTGCTTCTCTCAGCCCTCAATTACGAAGACCTCGAAATGCCTCCTAAGGCTCCCTTGGATCCATCAGAAATCCGGCAAGTTGAATCCTGGATCAACAAGGGGGCTCTTTGGCCCAGCAATCTCAGGCTCATGCGTCAAGCGAGCAACAAAATCACCCAAGAAGATCGCAACTGGTGGGCATTCAAGCCAATTAGCAAACCACCCCTGCCGCAGCTGGATCACGATGATCGTTCCCGGAACCCAATCGATCACTTTGTCCGATCACGTCTGAAGGCGCAATCCATGACGCTCGCACCGCCTGCCGAAGATTCCGTTCTCCTACGCCGTGTCTATTTCTCTCTGCTAGGCGTGCCCCCGAGCGCCGACGAATCCCAGCGCTACCTCAATGATGAGCGCATCAACAAATGGGACCATTTGGTCGAGCGCCTCCTTTCCGACCCCCGCTATGGAGAGCACTGGGCTCGATTCTGGCTCGACCTGGTACGCTACAGCGATTCCGACGGATGGAATCAAGATGCCTTTCGACCCCATATCTGGCGCTACCGCGACTATGTCATCAACGCCCTGAATGGAGATAAACCCTACACGGAATTCGTTCGCGAGCAACTAGCGGGAGACGAACTCTCTGGGGACAATCCCGAGGCGCTCACAGCGACGGGATTTCTTCGGCTCGGCATCTACGAA
Organism: uncultured Verrucomicrobiota bacterium; assembly: GCA_913061285.1. Classification (GTDB taxonomy): domain Bacteria; phylum Verrucomicrobiota; class Verrucomicrobiia; order Limisphaerales; family AAA164-E04; genus UBA2970. The sequence goes on from CAJXVR010000005.1 coordinate 58,053, forward strand.
TACAACCAACGTGACGCTCGAGGACATTGGAATGATATCATGAACGAGACGACCGACGTCACTGGCGACGTCTTCCTCGGAATGAGCATGGCTTGCGCCCGATGTCACGATCACAAATTCGATCCCGTTCTTCAGAAAGACTACTTCAAACTTCGCTCCTTTTTCGAACCTCTCATCTGGCGCGATGATCTAAAGGCAGCTACCAAGCAGGAGCACCGGGCTCACGCCGAACAAACAGCAATCTGGAAACAAGCCACCACCGAGATTCAAGCCCGCATCGATGCGCTCCTTAAACCCTACTACGACAAAAAATGGATCTTCACGGTCGACAAATTCCCCCTCGATATTCAGGCCTGCTTCAACAAGCCCGTCGCAGAAAGAAGCTCGCTCGAACAGCAGATGGCCTACCTGGTATCCCGACAATTTCTTGAGGAGGGTGGGGGGCCCCTGAAGAACATGTCAAAGGACGACAAGGCAAGCTACGAAGCCCTTAAAAAGGAACTTGCCGCATTCGATCATCTCAAACCGAAGCCGCTACCATCGCTGATGAGCGCCACCGATTTTGACGGGGCACTCAGCCCGACAACCATTCCCGAGGACCCGAACGGAACCCCTGTCC
>CAJXVR010000006.1 GCA_913061285.1 uncultured Verrucomicrobiota bacterium
ATCTACACTAGATCGCTCGTCGGCAGCGTCAGATGTGTATAAGAGACAGGACCGTGGTCCGATTGAAAAATGATCATCGTGTCATCCGTCAGTCCGGCGTCATCGAGAATCCCGAAGAGCTGTCCGATCATTTCATCCATCGTTGAAACAAAGGCAGCGTACATCTTCCTCGGTTCTGGCAGATCTTTGTAGAAATCGCGCCATTTGTCAGTACCTTGGAGGGGATAATGGGGGACGTTGATAGCCCAGTAGATGAAGAATGGATCGCTTTTGTTGTCGTTGATAAAGGATTTTGATTCCTCAACCATTAGCTCAGGAAAGAATCGACCGTCTTCCCAGATTTCCGTGCCGTTACGCCAAAGATCATGGCGATTGGGACCTACCCAGTAGAAAAAATGGGACCAATTATCGATGCATCCTCCCATATGGCCGAAGGAATGATCAAATCCTTGGCCGTTGGGCATGGTCTCAGGGGTGTAGCCGAGATGCCATTTCCCGATATGGGCGGTCTTGTAGCCTCCAGATTTCATCATTTCGGCCATGGTGAACTGGGCTGCTGGCATTCCCGGGCGCCCTTCTTGAGAGCTAACATTGCCAGGAACGCCGGCTCGTTGAGGGAACCGTCCGGTTAAGACGGCTGCTCGAGACGGCGAGCAGACCGGGGCTGCGGCGTAGAATTGAGTGAACCGGATACCCCGTTTGGCGAGACCATCGAGATGCGGGGTATGAAGATCCGTCGCCCCATAGCAGTTGAGATCGATCGATCCTTGGTCATCGGTATAGATGAGAATCACGTTCGGCTTACGATCGGCTGCAGCGGTGCTAGTGCATCCGATCAGGGCCAAGCCTATCATGACGACAATCCGTTTGATCGAGTTGTGCATGGCCCCATCTTCCGAAAACCGAGCGGTCCTCGCAATTGGAAACCAACACTTATTGAGTGGCGACGCTTGTCGGGGAGGTGCGAGTCAGGAAGAAAATCTGGGCCAGGGCAAATCCGGCAACAATGGCTGCAACATCGACAACGAGGAGGAAGCCAGCAGTGCTCAATTGGTGGGGTAGCATCGCAAGACCAGCGACACTGAGTAGAACCCAAGCAAGGTCACTCATGACCACACCCCAGACAAGAACTCGAGGCATTGCTGGCCGCCGAACGAGCCAGGCTAGAAAACCGGAGAAAACGATTAAATTGATCCCGGTCATCGTTAGCTGGATCGGGGACTGGATGTTCATAAACCGAGCTAGTGGTTCCGAACCGAGCGCCATTGTGATTCCGCTTAGTCCAGAAAATACCGCGTTTATGCTGAGTGTTTTTTGAAGTTTAGACAAATTTGTTAGGTTTTTCATCGGTTGATAAAAACCTAACAATTTAAAAAACTATAGCAAGTAAGATTTAAAAAAATATAGCTACTGATTGTAGGAGTAGCTGTTCACTGGCGGAGTTTTTCGGTTTCTGTGTGCTTCAGGCTGCTTTCTTTAGAGGCTGTATTCGATGACGAGGGAACCGTTGATGATTTCTATTTTTGTGATGCTGACAGGTGTTCCGTTCTGGCTTGAGATGTTGAGGAAACGTTGATCGGCAGATAGCGGGAGCGTGATCTGATTCTCTCTCAGTTGCACCGTCGAGTCACTTGTGAAGGGACCCTCGACTTGGGCTGATGTCGTCACGATGAGGGCCTTGCCAGGTTCTTCGGTAGCCGGGACGAAGGCGAGGTAGTTGAGAGCGGTCGTCTCCTTCACGCGGTCTTCTTGTTCAGTGCCAATCGTCACTCTGAGGGTCTTGGTGCCCGACAGTGCCAGTCGAACGGGCGCTCCGTTCGAGTCTAACAAGGGAACAAATCGGTAGTTGAATTCCATACCCATATTGGGGAGCGTGAAGGTGCCTAAGCGATTGGTTGCCTGATCTGGTTCTGTCGGATTGCCAATGACTTCATCGAGATGAATCTCTTGGGTCGCTCGACCCGCTCCGCGCAAAAAGACCTGGTAGTCCCCAGTCTCGAATTCTCGAGTGTAGTTCAGCCACTCGCCGCCTTCCGTATTGGTTACCTGGATTTCGGTGAGGCCGACGTTCCTGTATTGGCTACGGATGGTGTCGTTGATAGCTGGATCCGGACCACTGAATTCCTCCGCAGAGCCTGTTTCTGAGGCGCCTGCTTGCGTGGCAACCGGGTCGAAAGAGCGATAGATGGCCTTGTCGTCCCCTGCCGGGCCAGCTGAGTGATCGAAGAAATCGATCTCTGGCTCGCCTTCACGATCGACGTAACCTTCGTTGGCGTTGACTCCGGATCCGTTCGCTAGGAAGCCGGAAACCGCTGGATTGTCGACAAATTTACCGCCGTCAAAGTTGTAATCTTCAAGTTCGATGATTTCGACTGCTTCCGAGCTGAGAAAGGCATCCGAAAAGGTATCAAAGGTCCACTCAGTGATCGCTGCTGGGCCTTCATTGTTGGTGATTTCGATTCGTGCCTCGTAAACGGTATTGGGCTGAAGCGCTTTGCTTGTGACCTGGAGACCGTTCTCGCTGGATTGCCCGATGATGCTGCTCGTGATGTCCCGTCCGTTCAGAGTCAACGTGACCCGCTCGAGGTCGACGCTTTGTTCGTCTAGCGTGCTGATTGTGAACTGAATGCCCTCATCGACAGGGTGAAAGGTCGTTCGATGCAATGGACTTAGATTCAATATGTGGGGCCAGCCTTCAATCCCTCGCCATGTTCCTGGGGCCGGAACGCGATCGTCGCTGGTCCCAGTATTGAAATTGTCAAAGGTCGTATCGGCAATGCCGAGATCGCTGTCAGTGACTTCGCCGCCTCGATAGAAATTGAACAAGCCTGCCGATCCCGCTCCGTAAGAGTCGTCGGTGGCATGGAAACTAGCGATGGGAGCCGTGAGGTTCTTCAGATCATAAATGCGGGCCTTGAATTCCGTGCCCATCGCCTCCATGACGAAGCGGTAGCTCTCGCCCGGTTCCAGGCTGAGGTTGGCGGCCCCAATGGTACCAGCGGCGGCTTCCCCAGTGACGATGTTGAACTGGATTTGGCCTCTGCCACCTGAGGCCTGTTGAGGGTCGTAGTTAAAGACGTATCCCAGTGTTTGGCCAAGGCCGATGCTTGTTGCTCTGAACAGGATCCCAAAGGCTTGATCCACGTCATTGTTCCAGTCGAGGATGTCCGTCGCCGCGTAGAAATCCGACAGGCTTTCGTCGCGAAACGTAAAGGTACGAGCCGGCCCTGCATCCGGAACCGGGGGGGCAGGGCTTTGAAAGCGATAGGCCTTTCCGTCAGCAGGATCGTCAGGAAAGGTTATGATGGACGATGCCCCGACGATATCGAGGGGACTGAAGCGGGTCCAACCATCGTCGGTCCCCGAGTCAAACGTTTCGGTTTGAGCCAATGAGGCGTCGATGGTGGTGAAAAGGAGTAAAATCGAGAGAGTTCTTGCCCAGAAGGCCGGATGGCGAGAGGGGTTCATGGAAGGGAGTGTAGTAGGGAGAAGTGGAAATGGCGAGCAAACTTATTTCCCCTCAGCAGTTATTTGAGTGGCCCTTTGATTCGTCTCGAAAGGGGCTTGACCGAAAACTTTCTATCCAAAAGAGTGAGCCCATGCCCAGGAAACTAAGCGCGATCGCCCCCGATTGGTGGGACTACACGACCCTTGATGATGCGATTGTTGCAGATGCGGCTTCGCTCACGCCGGCAAAGATGCGGGGACTATCGCGCCCCGGATTCCGCGTTGTCTTTTATGACACGCTTGAGGACTTCTATTTGGCCGAGGCGCTGGAGTACATTGATGCTTGGAAGCAATCAACGGCGGATAATCCGGTGGGAATTTGTGGCCCCATCGGTCCCACCGAGCAATTGCCTCTGGTCGCGCGATTGGTCAATGACTTAAATCTGGATGTCCGGTCGGGGCATTTTTGGGGGATGGACGAATGGTATCACGAGGGTTCCGAGGTCTCAGCCGATCATCCGCTCTCGTTTGAGCGCGCGGATCGACAGCTGTGCTTCAATCGGATTCGGCGATCGCTGCGAATGCACGATGAGCAGCTCCACTTTCCCAAAGCTGATGTTCAAGCCTATCAGAAGTCGTGGGATGGTGCCCGTTGTGCTGTCATGCAAGGAGGGCAGGGCGACGTGAAGCACTGGGCTTTTAACGACCCCTTACCGAGGAAGGGAAAGTTCAAGAATGAACCCCCTCCGGCGTCGTTCTACCGAAAGCTCGGCACGCGAGTGGTTGATTTACATCCGCTGACAATTGCTCAAAACGCCCGAACATCGGGTGGAGGGAATATCTCGATGGTCCCAACTCAAGCAATAACGGTCGGACCGCTTGAAACTTGGAAGGCTGAGAAGGTTTCGATTTGGCACGCCGGGACTCATGACAATGCCTTCGGACAGCGCTTGACGACTTTGATGATTGCGAAGCGCTTGATCGATTCTGCTGTTCCCATGTCTTTGCTTGGGGATCATCCAAACGTGCAGTTTAATTTCTTCCGAGGTGGGATCGGCGACTGCCGCGTTGAGATGCACTAGGATCCTGGGATGCTTCTCATGGTCGTCCGGGAATGGATTTCGATGCTCGGCGACAAAGCACTTTATCCAAGGTTGAAAAACTGTCGGCTGGCATCTATATCTTTAGCGTATGTCGAAGGCCAAAATCCTAGTCATTGAAGACGAGGATCTGCAGTATGAGATCTATGAAGACTCCCTGTCAGACTTTGATGTCTTTCGGGCGACGACGGGCAGTGAGGCGCTTCAGATCTTGTCCGGCAAAGTGCCGGATCTCATCTTGTTAGATCACATCCTCGATTCAGGGGAGGAGGGACTCTCATTTCTCGCTGATTTCAAGCAACTCTTGCCGCATGTGCCTATCGTGATCGTTTCTGGGGCCTTGGAGGTGCATGACCAGATAAGTGCCTTACAAGGCCCACGCCGGGCCCATTACTGTCTCACGAAGCCGGTTGATATAGAGGCTCTCAGGAAGGTGATTTTGACGGCGATTAGTGAGTGCGGTGAGACTGAGGTGGTGAAACAATTTGAATCCCTGGAGCGATCAAAACGATCAGACATCGAATCGCTCTTGAGTCGTTCAACTGATCGGCTGAGTCGACAGAATCACATTAAGGAGCGCTTGGACGACTCGTTAAAGCGCCCCAATATCTCGGCTCTTGCCCGGGAGTTTCGCGTGGCTCGAAGGACGATTATTCGAGATCTTCAAGACATGATCCGTCGCGGACAATTGGATCCAGCTGTCTATCCCAAATGGGAAACCGATGAGCCGAGCGAAACGTGAAGGCCTGCCGTTGAAATGAAATTAATGTGCATCCATGCCCACTTCGATGACTTCGAGTTCGTCGCTGCTGGGACATTTGATAGAATTATTGGGCAAAATTCCGGGGGGGCTCAGACGAAACTTGTCGTCTGTACGGACGGTGCCGTAGGTCACCATTTTCGCAGCCTCGAGGAAACGCGTGCGATGCGATGGAAGGAGCAGCAATCAGCGTCTCAAATTGGTGGGCACGAGGTAGAGCGCCTGAGGCTACCTGATGGGACCCTCCGGCGAGAGGCGAATCCTGTGGTTGATCGAGCGTTTGTCGCGGCGCTGTGGAAAACGATTCGAGCGTTTGAACCCGACTATCTTTTTTGCCCGCCCTTGGCTCAAGACCCTTTGGCTGGCGTTCATATGGATCATATTGCCGTCGCTGAAGCGGTAAGGAATGTGGCTTACATGATCAATGTTCCGCATGCCTATATCGATCTTTATCCGTCTCCTGATGTCGAGTCCATGCCTTGCAAGGTTCCGGTAATACTCAATACCTATGATGCCTATATGGCGGGGGCGAATCCTTATGATTTTGTGGTCAATGTTGAAGCTGCTTTTGAAACGATTTGCGAGATGGCTTGGTGCCATCAATCGCAAATTCGGGAGTGGCTGCCTTGGGTGGGGCGGCATCAGATGTCTGTTCCGGAATCCTTTGAGGAATGGAAACAGGTCATGAGAGAGCGCTTCGATAGGCAAAACCAAGAGCTGGGGCTGCCTGCTGGAATAGCCGCTGAGCCCTTCATGGTGACATCCTGGGGGGAAGTCCCGACCACAGATCGCCTCCTGGCCGATTTTCCAGGAATCATGGCTGAGTTTTCAAATATGGAGAATTTGAATCGTCGTCTCGCCACGCTAGGACTTGGGGCTTCGTAGGTTAAGACGAAAAAAGGCGCCTCGGGCACTGGGCCTGAGCGCCTCGGGTGGCAAGCTTGTAAGAAATGTTCCTTGTGCTGGCCTGCTTGGGGCTAGCGCCGTTCAATTAACTCAACTTCATAGCCTTCTGGGGCATCAACAAAGGCAAAGCCACCGCTACCGTCCGGTTTCATCGTTGGGCCATCCGAAAACTTGACGCCGATCGAATCGAGGTGCTTGCCGAATTCCTCGAGTGAGTCGACGATGAAGGCGAGATGGGTGAGGTCTTCCTGAACTTCGACGGGGCCACTGTTTGGGAAATGGCAGAGCTCGATGAGCTCGTCACTTTCTGGAGCTTTCAGGAAGGCGAGTTCAGAACCCCGCGGTGACTTGTGTCGTTTGACCTCTTCAAGGCCCAAGACTTCCTGGTAAAACTTGACTGATTTTTCCAGGTCATTAACCCGGTAACGTGTGTGATCCAATCTTCGAACAATGCTCATTGGGACGAAGGGTATCGTCCGTCCCCGACGGGGGCAACCCATTGTTTGATGAAGCGATTCTTCCGATTAAGTTTGTTGGGAAGACTTAGTTAGCTCACTGGGCTGTGTGCCCTGATCCTTTGACTGATTGGGTGGGGGTTCGTAAGACTCCACATAGATCCGGAGGGAGTGGTTTTGACGAAATACTCGGTTTGAAAAGTAGCTGGTGAGAATGCAGGAAATCAGGATCGTCACCCACGCTATCGCGGTGGCAAGAATGAATAGCCGTAAGTGATTCGAGATAATGGATTCGACGTAGGAGAGTCCTTTGATCTCCGGCACGGAGGATGAATCAAAGGCTCCGATTTCGGCGAATATGATCGTGAATACTACCATGAATATCACGAAGATGATCCAATGCGTGAACTTGGTTAGGGGCGAATTGGGCAAGGGAGGCTGTCTAAAGATGAAGCGGCAGTCATCGCATTGAACGAGGCCTCGCCGCGCCCCCGCAAGAAGAAACGCTGCAATCCACATGCCTATCAGCAGTAAGAAGAGCCATAGCCCCGATCGTTGCTCGATAACGGTGCTAAAGCTTCGCTTGGACTTGCACGAAGGACAGTGGAAATAGTAATCCATTTGAGGATCTTTTTATCGTCACGTAGCTCTTTACTTCGCTTTCAGTAACGAGAGTGAGCTTAGTATAGTTATATTCATGCTAGTGATCAAGTCAGTGAATGCCAGAGGAATTATGCGGTCCGCTGAATTCTTCATCTGTCGCGCAAAAATCAAATTGTTCCCGTTCGATTTCCTTGAAGGGTGGGCACCAGTGCTACTGTACAGCACGGGTGGTTCGTTCCTGAAGCCAGATGATGTCGGGGTTGTTTGGTGACTGAGCCCAGCCTGAATCGAGCACGTGCTCGAGCCAACTTCCCTTGACGAGTGGTGGCGTTGTGTCGGGATGGGTCCAGCGCTTTGACTCCACGTGGCCATCAGCAAAGGAGAGGTTTCCGCCCCCGTTGTGGTAGCTCGCGGGTAAATCTGAGTAGCGAGTTTCTTCCGGGGCATTGGGGTAGCCGGTCATTTTTACCCAAAAATTGCCTAAATTAATAATATCCTCGCGGACATCCATAAAAACGAAACTTTGAGAGGTGCTGGTGTAGTTAAAGTCGCTTGATTTCAGGAAGATTCGATAGCCTTCAGGATCGGACCGTTCGCTCAGTCCCCAACCGCCGCAATGCAAGCTCATCGCCATGGATCGTACCCTGGGAAGGAGCTTGCCGTTGACTTGGATCTTGCTCTTGTCTCCCGGACATTTGAAGACGCCCTCGCTGGTTAGATAGGGCCATAGAACGCTGGTGCGGATGTCGTGATTGGGATCCCAGTTTGAGCGGTTTTCGGGGATGAAGTTCATCAAACCATTGACCCATGCAGGAGCAACAGGAGGAAAGCGACTTGGTATTCGGGCTTCGCGAGGATCGCTGGCTGCAGGGAGATAATCTTGATTGTCGTCAGTATAGAAGATCCAGGCCTGAGTAAGTTGTCTTAGATTGCTGAAACACTTGACGCCTTGGGCTTTTGCCTTGGCGCGGGACAGGGTTGGCAACAGGAGGCCGGCGAGAATGGCAATAATGGCGATAACGACCAGTAATTCGATGAGAGTGAATCCCGCCTGAGCTCTGGAACCTTGCTTTTTCATTGCTAGCCGATTGCGATCATTCCGCATGGAAACCAATCTAGTTAAAGGAAACTAACGCTGTTGGTCGGGTTTTGCAGTAGAAAAGTTGTGTTCTCGTTCGGTCTCGATTTGGGCTGGAAAGAGAGGGGGCTTTCTATCCTCGGTGTCGTCTCTTGAGAGAAGTGATTCCTTGCTTCAGGGGGCTATGAAATGAGTTTACTATGATAGGCCGCTGACATAGGCTTCCTTTGGTTTTCACAGGGTGATTCGGCACTCCTCAAGGAATTGTGACCGCCTTCAGTTTTTGCCCGGTGAATAGGGGATCAGCTGGATGAGAAGAGACTGTTCGATGATCGAAGAAATTCAACAATCGCAAGTAATCGGAAAGCAACTCCGCATTCCGTGCGATCTCAATGCTGCTCGAGAAGGGTGCCTGGTTATCAAGCAGTTCCTTCAAGACTGTGGGGTGCCGGATGGTGAATTGATGGAATGGGAGTTGATTCTTGCTGAAGGCATCAACAATGCCGTCGAGTATGTTTCTGCACCCAGTCGAGAGCAATCGGTTGAGGTGGATGTGGTCGTTACTTCGAAATCGATCACGGTGTCCATTCATGATCACACAGAGGGGATCGAGTGGCCAGAGAACGCAGCGCTGCCAGGGACTGATTCCGAAGGGGGGCGAGGAATCTATTTGATCCAGTCGCTAGCTGAATCATCGGACTATCGACGGGGAAAAGAGGGCAATACGTTGACGATCCGGCGTAGCGTTAAGGATCTTGATTTGAACAAGCTCGCTGGGGGCGCTTCTGAGCCTGCTGGGGATCAATCAGCTGCACTCCAAAGCTTGGAAGAAACCTTAGACGCGATGACAGAGGAGCTTTCCTCCTGCTATGAGAGTCTCTCTGCTATTTTTCATTTTTCCTCCGAGCTTGGGCAATCTCAAGAGACGAAGCAATTTGCCAAACGCTTGATCGATCATGTGCTTCAAATTGTGGAGGCCGATTGGTATGTGTTTCGCCAGTACTATTCTAATGAAGATCGCCTGGCCCTGTTAGTGGCGAGCGATGAAAATCTTGTCCTGACCGACCTACGTGTCAGGAATGGAGGTGATGCCGGCGGCATCGAGTTGACCGCTGTCCAAAGTCGACAGGACGAATGGCTAGGGGCTGAGGATGCTATTTCGGAAACCGAACCCTTAGTGGCGATCGCAGAGAATTGCCACGTGATTGTTCATCCGATTTATCTCAATGAAGAGTTGCTCGGGGTCTTGAGTGTGGGGCGTTCTCAAGCAGGCCAGGCCTTCAAGGCGGCACAGATAAGTTTTATCAATACCTTCGCGGAATTCTTGGGAATCCAAATCGTTAATGTTGGTTACGAACAAGAACGTATCTCTAAGGGGATATTTACTCGCGAGTTGGAAATTGCTCAGAATATCCAGCGCTCGCTGCTGCCGGCAGCATTGCCGAAATTGGGAGGATTTGAACTGGCCGCACTTTGTGATTCGGCTCGAGAGGTAGGCGGGGATTTTTACGATGTGATTTCTTTGGGCGATGGGTGTTTTGTTCTGGTGATTGCGGATGTGATGGGGAAGGGAATTCCCGCTGCATTGTTTGCCGCAATCTTACGTAGTCTCATCCGTGCCTTACCTGAGCATTCCCGAGAACCCGCAAAGTTGATGACTACCGTGAATCGCATTCTTCACGATGATCTTTCTGGGGTTGATATGTTCATCACGGCACAGGTGGTTTTTGTAGACTCGCTGAACAAAGTGGCTAAGGTGTCGAATGCTGGACATTGTCCTGCGCTGTTTGCGATCTCAGATCAGGATCAGATCAAGGTGGTATGTCCCGATGGTATGCCCATAGGTGTTTTGGAAGATACCTGCTATTCTGAAGGGGCCTTGGAGCTTACTGGTGAGACCACCATTCTGGTCTATACTGATGGGATCACCGAGGCTGCCGATGCCTTAGGAGAACAGTTCGGAGATGATCGACTGCAAGCGTGGGCTCATTCCAAGTGCGGCTCTTCGGAAGGGGCAGAGGCATTGAAGCGAGATTTGCTACAACAAGTGAAATCATTTATGGGAGACGCTGCGTCGCGCGATGACATGACGTTTATCTTGGCGGCACAACGAGCAGAGTAATGGCAGACGAACAAAGTAAGAAGATTCTAATTGTTGATGACGAAGCGCATATTCGTCGATTGATCGAATTTACTCTGAAAAAGGGGGGCTTTAAGATGTTGGTGGCTACCAATGGTCGTGAAGCGATCAATCTTGCGACGTCTGACTCTCCGGATCTCATCATTATGGATGTTCTGATGCCGGAAATGGATGGGGTCGAGGCCCTTGATCTCCTCAAACAGGATGCTCGAACGTCGTCTATTCCAGTCATCTTGTTAACCGGGATCGGTCAATCAACGACCCGACGCGAAGTGGAGGAAAAAGGCACCGCGACCTATCTCGCCAAGCCCTTCAGTCCGAATAAGTTACTCCGAGAAGTTGAGCGAATGATCGAAGCTGCTGGGGAGTGATTCTTAGCCACTCAGTTCGTCGAGCACGCTGCTTGCTGTTCCGAAGCGTTTAGCTGGAATCTCTAGTCGATTCAGAAAGGAAAGGTGGATCTGTGAAAGGTCCGTTTTCGACTCAAACGAAAGGGCGCGTCCTGTTTTTAGTGTGCCGGCACCTCCCCCAGCGATTAGGGTGGGAAGATCGTTTTCGTCGTGGGCGTCTCCATCTCCAAGGCTGCTGCCCAAGAGAAGCATTGAGTTGTCCAGAAGAGTTCCACCTGAGGCTTCTTCGATCGAGTTGAGACGATTCAGAAGATAGGCGAACTGCCTGTGGTGCCAGCGGACGACTTCAGCGTACATCGCTCGTTTCGTGTCCACCGAGTCCCAACGGGTTGCCCCATCGTCGTCTTCGGTGTTGCCGGAGGCGTTTCCGTAGTGTGATAGGGCGTGCCACGTTCCTTTGACACCATCAATAAAGTTGAAGTAGCGATTTGATTGCCCGTGGTCGAGCATGAAACTCACTACCCGTGTGGCGTCGGACCAAAATGCCAGGACGATCATATCCATCATCAAACGCACGTATGCTTCGTGGTCACTCGGAATTCCAGAAGTGGGGCGGATGAGCGAGTCAGTTAATGCCTGATCTGCCTTCATGCGTTCGGTCTGGAGTTCGGCAAATTCAATGCGTTTTTCTAATGCTCGAATGGATTCGAAATACTCATCTAATCGGTGCTGGTCGGCTTGGCTGACTTGACCCCGCAAGGATTTGGCATCGGCAAGCACAAGATCCATCACCGATCGGTTCGTTGCACCGCCGGATGGGGGTCTGAACATGCGATCGAAAACGGCTCGAGGTTCGATCTCTCGGGTTAATGGGATGCCACTGCGAGTCCAGGAAATGGTGTTTCTCGGAAGTGAGTTTGAGAAATATCCTTCACCTTTTGTCGATAATTCCAAGGACGGGAGCAGTGTGCGATCTCCTATTTTTTCAGCAGCTAGCTGATCGACTGAGACTCCCCCGGCATTGACCTCTCGATTGCTATAACCGTGTCCTGTTAACCAGGTGGCTGTGCCTGCTCCGTGTCCGTTCCCTTTTGGAGTCCAAACATTCGATGGGATAATGAGCTCTGATTTGAAAGGCTCCAGTGGACTCATCCATTCGTTGAGCTCTTGTAGTGTTCCATTTGGTCCGGTCTTCTCTGGATGCCAGATGCCGCGAGGGATTCCATTTGGAAAATAGAAATACCCCACGCGATTTGTCTTCTTCTCTGTACTTCCGGCGGCAAGGTGCAGTGGTCGCATCACGTCGAGCGCGGGAAGGGCGATTGCAGCCCCAAGACTGCGTAGCATGGTGCGTCGACTTAGTTTCACGGAGCGAATCATAACGCGTTCTTGGATCCAGGCTGCTGTTTGAATTGGAAGGGGAAACTGTTGACGATACCTCTGACGAGGGCGTGCATTCGGAAATCGTCCGCCTTCATCGCTGTGATGATCGTGCGAATCGCAGCCTCGTCATAGTACTCTAATTGGCGTCCAAGGGCGTAGGCCAGCATTTTGGATGTTAGTTGACGGGCGAGGTCGGTCTTGTGTTTGCTGAGGATGACCTGCTTGAGTCCCTGGGGGCCTTGAAACGGGGTGCCGTCGGGTAAGGTGGCTTCGGCAGTGATCGGTTTGCGCTCAAACTGTCGGCGACGTCTTTCAGCGCGGCGCTCGCTGTCTTCGAGGAGATTCATTTCAAGAAGAATATCCGTCACTTCAGATTGGAAGGCTTCATCGATTTCATGTTGGAGAAATTCAGCAAGCGATGTTTCCGGTATGCTCCGAAAATAATTGGAGCCCTCTAGGATTTCTTCTTTTTCCGCTTCAGGCACTTCGAGGCGAGAGATCCTTTCTCGTAATTCAGTGCTGGTGAGTTTTCGGAGGGCTTTGACAAGTGCTTGAAACTGCGAGGGTGAAGAGGGCGTTTCGGGAAATAATTCCATGATCTCGAGGAGCTCAATGATTTCGTCAATGTCGTCTTCGAAGAAATCAGCGACTTGATCGTCTGTCGCCGCTCTGATCTCGTAGACATGACCGCGTAGCTCTTTCTTATGTTCCTCCGTTAATTCCTTGAGCCCCCAGATTCGTGCCTCGATGTTCTTTTCGCTGTCAGATCTGAGGGTCTCGATCCCTCGTTCCATTTTTGCCAGCATTTCCTCATGGTCAGGATCCTCGAATTCAATCTCTAACCATTCTAGGAGACGAATGAGCCGATTCTGTCGAGAGGGAGTGAGCGTTTCGGTTATTTCTCGCTTGAGGGCGTCTTCATCCAAACTCCGTAATTTGGCAAGGCGAGTTCGGATCTCCGCTCGTTCGTCGGGCCCTGAGTCGATCGCGTCGATCCGCTGACTGAGGGTAGTTTCGTCGAGTGAACGCATCGCAAAAACGAGTAGCAGCGCTTCGTCGTCGTTTCGTTCAAGAACTCGGACCCGGTAGCTGTCTCGCCAGCGGCCGAAATAATCAAAATTTTCTAGGCTGAAACCCATAGGGTCTATCTTACTGTGACAACTCCGACAACTCGGATCACTGGAATGCATCTCAACTTTTTGACGAAATGTGAGGCTATCGTCCTCTTCGACCTCTTCTTTGAAGGCGCCTGCGTTTGGTGGCGGGGGAGGGAGCGGTCTGCCGAGAACCGTTTCGAGAATCCAATTGCCACGTTTGATGGGGCTGGTGTCTTTGTAGTTGGAGGTAACGGCCATGAGGCTACCATGGGTAAGAATCCCTCCGCGATTGGGATTGTCGTGGGCGACTCGGCGCATGGCTGACCCTTTAATATCTGTCCGGCCATAGATCTCGGAGGCTAGTTCTTCGTTGAGAAAGGTGAAGTTGGCAGTAAGCAGTTCACTGAGAGTGCGGTTTTCTCGGACGATGGAGGTAAAGAAGAGTGCTGACTCTTCTCTCATCGCGTTCATCAACGTGTCGGTGCACCATGGATTATCGATGGGGTCGAGTCTTACTCGGTTCCCGATGAACCCGAATCCAAGCCACTGGGCCGCAAAGCTTTCCCCTAAGGTGTTGGCGTAGGGGTGAGTGAGCATGCGTGCGATCTGTGCTTCAAGGACCTCAGGTTGGTGGAGACGTTCTTGGGCGGCGAGTTCGAAGAGCGTCTCGTCAGGCATCGTGGCCCAAAGGAAATAGGAGAGTCGTGATGCGAGCTCGTAATCCGTAATTCGAAAAGGAGCGCTGCTCTGAGAGGCTCGCTCGATCCGGAGGAGGAATTTTGGCGAGATCAAGTTGGCTTGAATCACTTGCTTGATGGCTCTCACGAATGCTGCCTTTGCCCCTTGGGCTTGGTGTATGGATGAGAAATGAGCGAGCGCTTGGTCGATTTCTTGGCTTGTCGCTGGACGCCGGTAGGCGCGGAGAAGGAAGTGGGTGATCACCGTGCGTGCCGCCTCTTCAGCGCTTACGGAATCTGATGGCATTTGAATCATGATCTGGCGAAAGGAAGGGGAACTTGCCCAGTCATTCTCGTCGCTCGGTATGGCCGCTTCGACCACGCTTTCAGCCGAAGCGATATAACGCTCCATGAGTGCGGTTTGGAGGAAAAGAGTGTTGGCTGAGTTCTTGAAACCACTGGCTCCCGTAAGGTCGCTTGGGAAACGTTCAGCCGGGCTCATCGGGGTGCCGAAGAGGTCGCTGATGGTTCGGTTATACTCTTGATTTGTCAATCGACGTGCCGCTTCAAAGCCTGGGTTGTTGATGCTGGAAAAATTGAACTGATTGAGCGCTTTATCGAGTTGCTGAAGGATTTCTTCCCGTTCTTCTTTCGTAGGGGCGTCGGCGTCTTCTGGTGGCATTTCACCGGATTTGACAAGATCGATCACATGATTCCACTGTTCTCGATTCTTGATGAGTGGTTGTTCCGTGAGCAAGTCGGTTAGATTGAGGCCGCCTTTGGCTTTCTTCTCCCCATGGCAGGGCACACAGTGCTGGGAGAGATGCGTCTTCAAGGACTCCGAACTGGCCAGGAGTGCCTCCGCTATAATCAGCACCATGATCACTGGTAGCAGACGATTGGTCGTCTTCAAAGCGTGCTGTTTGCTCATGAGCGGGTGATATCGCATATGGCTTCGAATCACGCTACCGTGTCTTCGTTGATTGTCAATTTTGGACCGGTAGCGCGACCAAGAGCGATCAATCGCTGGTGAATGAAAACCAGGTCCTTCGATGCCATGGTTTCCCGGGGACTCGAACACTTGCTATGACGTTCCGCGGGCCTTAGTATTCGGTGGATCCATGGTTTGGTATTCACTAGTGCTTGTCCCTGCGATCTATCTGATGTGTCAGGGGACGATTGAGGCGGAGACGCTCGTGTTCTCAAGAGACGTACTGCCCATTTTTGATCAGCATTGTTCTGAATGCCACGGCAAGGATCAGCAGAAGGGTGGGCTCGATCTTAGCCGTTCCTTTCCTTTTGCGCAATCGCGTCAAAGCCATGAGACTCTAATCATCAGTGGTGATCCGGAACAAAGTGAGCTGATTAAGCGGGTGGAACATGCCGATCCAGACGTGCGAATGCCTCGTGACCAAACCCCACTGTCGAATACGGAACTAAAGATCCTTAAGCAATGGATTCGCGAGGGTGCGGTGTGGCCAGACGATGGATGGCGGCCAGCGGTGCACTGGTCATTCGTAGCCCCAGTGAAGCCATCCCTGCCTGAGGTTTCGAATCAGACATGGAGCCAAACACCAATCGACCGATTCATCTTACGTCGTTTGGAGGATCGAAACCTGTCGCCGAGTATTCCTGTGGGAAGAGCAGAACTCCTACGGCGCCTTTCCCTTGATTTGTTAGGGCTTCCTCCGAGTGTTAACGCTCTGGATGCCTTTCTTTCCGATTCCCGCCCCAACGCCTTCGAACATGCTGTGGATCGCTTCCTGGCATCACCAGCCTTTGGCGAAAAATGGGCAAGGCATTGGTTAGACTTGGCCCGGTATGCAGATTCTGAGGGATATCAACGGGATGAGTTACGCGAGATCTGGGCCTATCGAGATTGGGTGATTCATGCCCTCAACCGAGACCTTCCTTTCCGTGAGTTTACGATTGAACAACTAGCCGGAGACCTTTTGCCGGAACCACGGTTTGATCAGTTGGTTGCTACCGGCTTTCACCGGAACACGCCGGTCAATCTTGAAGCAGGAACCGACCCGAAAGCGGACTATCACAAGCAAATTATCGATCGAGTAGGAACGACAGGAAGCGTATGGTTGGGACTTACTGTGGGGTGTGCCCAGTGTCATGATCATAAGTACGATCCGATATCGATTAAGGACTACTATCAGTTCTTTGCCTTCTTCAATCGAGCGCCGGTGGAGACTCGACAGGCGGGGCAAGCGATGGGGAGTTCCAATATGATTTATATTGGGCCGGATATGGATGTTGTCTCCGATGGAGATGTAGAGCGGCGGCGTGCTCACTGGGCCCAGTTGCATGCTCAAGCGGTCATGTCTCTTCGCAACTATGTGGATCCTCTCTGGTCAGAGTCCTCTCTAGACGTGGTTCCTAAGGAGAAGCAGACTGCGGCGGTAAAGGCTGCGTTTAAGAGAATTCCTTCGAAGCGACAATTGGAGGACTATCGTCAATTCTTGGCGCTTATTCTCGAGGGCGATCAGCACGCTCGAGTGTTAATGCAAGAGGCTGATCACACCGTGCGAATGCGGGATGCGTATCCGAAAGCCGTGACGCGGATCATGAAGGACAGTGAGTTCCGGCCAACGCACGTTCTGAAGCGTGGCGATCTAGAGAACCGCGGAGAACGCGTTGGCCCAGCGACACCTGCAGGATTGCACCCATTCTCCGATGAGTTCTCTCGCGATCGACTTGGCTTGGCTAAGTGGCTCGTTTCCAATGAGAACCCTCTCATTGCCCGGGTGACCGTGAACCGAATATGGGCAGAACTATTCGGCCGGGGATTGGTGGCGACGCTAGACGATTTTGGCCGACAAGGAGAGATTCCGAGCCATCCACAGCTGCTTGATTGGTTAGCAGAGACCTTTGTGCATGACGATCACTGGTCATTGAAGCGGTTCATACGGCGCATTGTGCGCTCGGCGGTCTATCAACAAGCAGCGGCGGAACGCGATAGCGCGCTTCAAATTGATGCTGATAACCAATTCCTGTGGCGGTACCCGGGACATCGGCTTTCGGCCGAATCGATTCGAGATCAACTCCTTAGTCTTGCTGGCATGCTCTCTCTGAAGATGGGAGGGCCACCGGCTTATCCCTGGCAACCGGAGACTGTTTGGCGTTCATCGGCGGGAGCGGGGCCGATGAGTTATCCGGTTGATCGGGGCGAAGATGGGTTTCGGAGGGGAATCTATACCGTCTGGCGACGAAGTGCCCATTATCCAAGCTTTGCCGTGTTTGATGCGCCAGATCGGGGGAGCTGTGTGGTGTCTCGGGGGCGGAGTAATACGCCATTACAAGCACTCACATTGATGAATGATGGGGTGTATGTCGACGCGGCTCGAGCGTTTGCGAATCGGATTGAGTCTCGCGATTCCGGAGGGATCGATCAAGCATTGGTATGGGCGTTTCGTTCCGCGGTGGCCCGCTATCCGAGTGACGATGAGCGAGCCCTACTGAAGAGGATCTATAGGGAGGAGTTTCAGTTGTCTGGGGATGCGAGCGAGGGGTGGTTTAACGTAGCGACTGTTTTGATGAATCTACATGAGACGGTTTGTCGGAATTGAAGGGAACGCATGAGTGATGAGTCGATGAACTACCCCCAACAGGTCGAAGCCTTAAACCGCCGAGCCTTTCTTTCGCGTACAGGCATTGGCCTTGGCGCGCTAGCTCTTGATAGTTTAGGGATGTTCGATCAATCCGTGTTGGCGAGCGCGGCACGAGGAGCATTTAAGCGAGCCGTCGCCCCGAAAGCCAAATCGGTTATATTTCTTCACATGGTGGGCGCGCCCTCTCAATTGGATTTATTTGAAGACAAGCCTGAGTTGCGGCGCTTCGATCGCAAGCTGGCGCCGAAGAGTTTTGTTGAAGGAAAGCGATTCGCGTTCCTTCGGGGGCATCCCAAGCTTCTTGGGTCTCCATATAACTTTTCTCGGCATGGGCAGAGTGGGGCGCCATTTTCGGAATTGTTTCCCCATCTTGCGAAATGCTCCGACGATATTTCTTTTATCCGCAGTATGAAGACTGAGGAGTTCAATCACGGTCCCGCTCAGATGCTCGCTCACACAGGACTCAATCGGGGAGGAAATCCAAGTCTTGGTTCGTGGGTGAATTATGGTTTGGGATCGTCGAATAAAGCCCTGCCTGGTTACGTGGTTTTTATCTCGGGTGTCTTGCCTGGAGGGGGGCGGGCGCTTTGGGCGAACGGATTCTTGCCTAGCGTTCACCAAGGAGTGGAGTTTCGTAGTGAGGGCGAGCCCGTCTTGTTTCTGAATAATCCAAAGAATGTCGATCGTATGAGGCGGCGACGAATGATTGATGGGATTCAGGGGTTAAACATAAAGCGGTACGAGTCGTCACAGGATCGTGAAATACTCACGCGGATTGAGCAATATGAACTGGCTTTTCGCATGCAGTCTTCAGTTCCTGAACTAATGGACATTTCGGGTGAACCTGCGGCGGTGAGAGAGCTTTATGGTGAAGGGGAGTTCGCCAGGCATTGTTTGCATGCTCGACGGCTGGTAGAGCGAGGAACGCGATTCGTGGAGTTGTTCAATGCCTCCTGGGACACTCATGGGAAGCAAGACCAGCAACTACGTCGTCAATGTCGATCGACGGATCAAGCGATCGCAGGGCTGCTTCATGACCTCAAACAACGGGGGCTGCTTGGTGAGACCTTGGTTGTTTGGGCCAGCGAGTTTGGGCGGACGCCGATGCTGCAGGGAGAGGAATCGCCTGAGAAGTGCGGTCGCGATCATCACAAGGAAGCGTTTACGATCTGGTTAGCTGGGGGAGGGATCAAGGGGGGGCAAAGCTACGGGGCCAGCGATGAGTTGGGCTATTGGATTGCCGAGAATCCTGTCCGGTTCCGTGACGTGCACGCGACCTTGCTTTACTTGCTTGGTCTCGACCATCGACGAGCCTCTTTCCGTTTTCATGGGCTGGATCAGCGCCTTACCGGTGTTGAGGATGATGCTCGAATATTGTCCTCGCTCTTGATTTAAGGGGCTAGGGCTCCCGATTCTAGTAACTCAACGGAGACATTGCTCTCCGTCAGTCAGAGGTGAAAGACTTCCGTGAGTGGTGCGGAAACCGGACTGTTGTCATCGTGTGATGGCATAAGTGTTTTCATCGAGGCCCACCATTGTTGACAGATCTCAGTGTTGGCGATGCTTTCCCATTGAGATTCGGATTCGATCTCAGCGTAGCCGAAGAGTTGGTAGGTCTCAGGGTGAAGAAACAGAGAGTAGTTGTGCACGCCATGCTCCTTGAGTACCGATTGGAGCTCCGGCCAAATGGGATTGTGACGTCGGATGTACTCCTCCCGAGCCTCAGGGTGAATACTCATGACAAACGCTTTTCGTATCAGTGAAGTCTTTTCGGGAATGTGCGGCATGCTTGGGTGTGACATGATTCGTTTTCCGAGGGGGGGCTAAGGCGTGAGCTCGGATAATTTCTCAAGGAGCTTCGGCAGAAACTGTTTTTTTCGAGAGACGCAGCCTTCCCAGATCGGAGCTTTGGCGCCCATTCCGCCACCTAATTCGCTCAGACGGTGTTGATCGGCATCGTCGATCAGTATGAGGCTATTCTGTTGGAGCACATCGGTAATGAGGAGGCATGATAGCGTCAATGCCCGCTCTCTTCGAGTGGTGGCGAGGGCTTCTCTTAGCTCAGAAATTCGGTCTTCGGTGAGCTTGTTGCGATCGACCGTTTCGATCTGACTGACGCTGAAGCGAATCTTGTTGATGCCAAACTCTTTGAGATCTTGGTTGACGAGAGTCTCTGCGGAAGCAGTGAGTGTGGTGTCCGCTTGGACTAGCACTTGCATGGAGAAACGACCTAGGTCGAGTGAGGCGATCGTTGCTAGTTCATTAGCACTCTTCCGATCGTTCTCAGTCGTTGTGGGTGAGGTGAGGGCAAGGGTATCAGAAATGATTGCTCCAAGCAGCAAGGATGCTTGAGTCGGGCTCGGGCGGAGCGCATGCTCTTTGAACCGCTGGGCAATGATGGTTGCCGTGCTACCGACCGGGCGGCAGTCAACACTGATGGGGAGCTGGGTCTCGAGATTGCCGACGCGGTGATGATCGACAATTTCGACAATCTCTGCGTCTGCCAATCCATTGACCGCTTGTTGAGATTCGAAGTGATCGACAAGAATGATTTTTTGCTTTTTGCCCTTCAGTAGTTCCGCTCGAGAGATGAGGCCGAGGAAAAGGCCATCGTTGTCGGTCACGGGGAGCGGATAGGCGCTGGAAAGAATTTGGCTCCGAACGTCATTGATCGGTTGGTCGGGATGTAGGAAGGCGTAGCGAGATGTCATGGCATTCTCGGCTGGAATGCAATGAGAGAGCTGTGACGTCAAAGCCATCAGTGATCCGGTAAACCGGTAGACCCCGACGGATGGGGTGGCGCGGAGGGTCTCCTCCCAGTCTTGCTTTGGTGTCGGGGTGCAAACGATGACTGCTGCCGCTCCGGCCCTCTTGGCGGCAGCAATAGCCGGCTGTGACACTCCTGAGAGGAGAATGTCACCATTCCCAATCGTATTGGGGTCAAGTGTTAGCTTTCCTGTGCTTTCTCCTGCCCCTTCTTGCCAGACGTCAAGACCGAAGGTCTTGACGAGGTCGTCCAAGGTGAAAAGGATGCCAAGGAATTCTTCCGTATTGAAGTGGTGAAAGTAATTACATTCTGGAATGCGATCACTGAGGATTCCTTCGAGTTTGCCGGTTTCGCTGAGCACCGGAATCGTAGAGATCCCGTCCCGAGCAATGTGGTTGAGTGCCTTTCCGAGGGGATCATCATTTTGCACCGTCGGGCATGTTGAGTTCGCTAAGTCTCGAACCCGCAATTCAATGCTTGTCACCTGCCGGGGTGGCTTAGTGTTTCCCTGCTTAAGGAGCCAAACGGATTGCGTGTTGAGCGGACCAAGGGCCACTCCTTCGTAGCGATCTTTGCCATCGATTTGGTTCCGCAATTGGGCATAGACGAGTGCTGATACGATGGAATCCGTATCAGGGTTTTGATGTCCGATGACCAGGGTTTTTGGGAGTTTATCAGGTTTCACTATCTCAACAGATGTTGCGTATCGATGAATGCGCGATGGAAGGAGGGCATTGTTGCAGGTAGTAGTCGCCTAGCAGGCCTTGCTCAGGAGAGCCTCTTTGGGCACGTTTTAACGTTGAAGAACTAAGTCTGGTTACCAGCAGATTAATACGATGTTTGTTGGGAAAAGAGTCTCTCGGCGATCTGAGAGAGAGGCAAGGCTTTGTTTTCGAACGCGATCGTTTTTGGTTCTAGTCACTTGAGTTCTTACGGGTTTTTCCTTTTTTGGGGTGGGGCTGTGTTAGGTTGATTCTTACTGACTCGCTAGAGGCGATTCGGTATGCTCCCTGCTTTGAATTGTGCGGTGAAGGCAACGGGTCACAGGTTTTTGGTAGCGATTTTATCTGTCGTTGGAGTGCTCTGTCCAGGTGCTGGGCTGCGTGCTACTGAGTTCGTCTACCGAGACGGCCAGCTTCAGCTCTCGTGGGACAATGATAAAGAGGTGTTTCAGATAGAGCGGGCAAGCGTTATTGGTCCGGGGCGATGGGAGCTTATCGCGAGCCGAGTGAGCGGCGGCGCGTTTTCGATCGACGCTTCGGGTGCCGAGGCCTTTTTTCGCATCACTCGCATCGGCGAGCGAATCGACTCCCCTGCGTTTGGCTGTGATCTTGACGATGAGGAGTGTACCGGCCCCCGGCTTCCCCCTTGGTGCTTTGGGGTGCGAGCAATCGAAGATTGGAAAGAAGCGAGTGCGCCTTCTTCGCTAGCGCCCTTGAAATTTGATTTCTGGCAGGGCCCCTATCAGAACAAGGCAGGATTCGATGCGGTCGTCAAAATCAACGCCTGGTTTGCCGCAGACCTTTCGGCAGGCTTAACCCAAGATGCGTTTCGAAGCTTCGATCTTGGACACTCGTCCGTTCGAGATTTTTATCCTCAATTGGAGCTATTGGAGTCAGTGGATTCCTATGATGCTGAGTGTCGTGACGTTTTTGCTCCTGGGGTAACCTTCGGTGTTCAGTCACTAGCGGCCTCAGCTGATTCCGTCGGCGACGGATTGTCCGTGATCGATTTCTACTCCGTTGCCGAACTCTTGTATCACTACAATCGGAATGAGTACCGACGCTTGGTTGGTCCGGAAGTCCCCGTCTTCACGCGGGCATTTTATCGTCAACTCTTCGAGGCAAATACCTTGCTTGTTTCTCCAGCGGTGGCCTCATACACGGTGCAGGGAGACGAGGCCCAGGATGAGTTCTTTTTTCTCAGTCCCTACTATCTGCATAGCATCGGACGTTCCGGTTCGGATAGTCGCCTTTTAAAGCCGTTGATTTTTGCGGCAGCAAGCCTTCCGAGAGCGCTTAAGACGCGAATCCTTCGTCAAGGAATGCAGGTGCCGGTACTAATGTGGCTTTTCAAGTCCGCTTTAAATACGGTGCCCGAATTGGTGGACGCCCATGTTCCGGCCTACGCCTTGCCCCCCGAAGCAGAACAGCCCGCCCCGCAGCGTCAAACGAACGAGGAAGGGCTTCAGGAGAGTGCGGTGGAAGCCTATGAACGTGTTGACGCTGAGCCCGCCCCTTTCCTTGACGCATTACTCGAGACTGCTCACGGACTGGAACACATCCCTCCAGTAGCCCGCATTCATCATCGATCGGAGGCCGTCATATCGGGCGGGAACTATGCGGTCGAGCCCTTTATCTATTCGGATCCGTATTCAGTGCAAGCGGTCTTGCGTCCAGGGGAACGGCTAGAGCTTGAGATCGATTTGTCTCGGAGTTGGACGGATGAAGGCCTCGTTGCCAGCTACAAGGTGCAGCTCTTGCGTGATCCAGAGACGGATACCTCAACGGTGATTGATTCGGGGGAGCTCATTGATGGGCGAGCGGACATTCGGATCCCTTGGCAGGAGGTTGTTGGGAATAGTGGGAGCCGAACGGATATTCTTCTCCAGGTCAATGATGGTCGGGCTGATTCCTTTCCGGCTTACATTTCTGTTCGGCACTTGCAAGAGAAGGATCGCGAGTTGTTCGGTTTCTAGGGGCGTGCTTGCTAGATCTCGTTGAGCCGAGGGACGGCATCGAAGAGGGTGCTCCAGTAGGTCGTTTGCGGAGGGGAAAGTTTCTGGACCACGATCAATAGCTGTTCTTCGCTTGAGAAACCCATCGTGAGGCGGCGGAAGGTGGAGCGAATCCAGTAAGTGAATGGGGACGGATGCTGCGCCTGGCCGTCAGAATACCAGAAGAGGACTTCGGTCTTGCGATCAGGTTGGTGAATCTGTAATTCCGTGGCCGTTCCGTTTACCATGGGAAGTTGACTCGTTTGATCGACTGTCCATCCTCCAGAGTGAAAACAATGCATGGGATCGTGGACAGCTTGCCGATTGGTGGTTCCGTCGAGAACGAACACGAGAAATTGCTGGTTACCGATCTGGTAGACACTCTTGACCGCCAGCGCGTCTCCCAGGATGTCAATTTCCGTCGGACTGTGATCGATCGATTTGATAGTCAGGTTTTTGACTGAAGGGGAGGCGAGGAGGCGTTTGACGCGATCCGAGGCATCGGGCAAATCAATGAAATCCCAGAGGATCGAAACGAGGACAGCCATGCCTAGGAGGCCTGCGAGGATTTTGTTCTGATTGGATTTAATTGTCACGTTAACGATGGTTTTCGAAAGTGGATAAAGAGAAATAGCACGACGGTGATGACGAAACCAAACTTACAAGTCATGACGATGGTGTTTGGTAACGCGTTTGTTGCGTAGCTTAAGGCAGGCATCCAGGTAACGCTAGCGAGGCACCAACTCAGTGCGAGAGGAATCGAGCGTTGGAAGGTGCCCGTTGTTACCGCCAAGGCTAAGCCACAATACACCAGCGCATTTAACTCGCCGATCGCTCCGGCAAGGATGGTAACGATGGCTAGAATGCTGACGCGTGTACGGAGTTGTCCTCCGTCGCCGAAGACGGTCCGATCTTGAACCCAGGCGAAGGTGAGGGGAAGAAGCCACAGTCCGAAAATGATGGCGCCCCCGTGATCTCTCGGTGAATCCCGCCAGGCGTGGATGAGATCTCGGGAATGCCAGATGCCGAAAACGATCACTCCCCATTCGATCGGCGTTGGAACGATGCTCGAACGTTTCATGAAGTCGTCCGTTTCTGCTGCCATTCGATGAGTCCCCAAGAGAGACTAAAGACGACGAGTAGGACTCCCATGCCACCCCAAGTATGGAAGGGGCCGGCGGCGAACTCGGTTCCCCAAGTGAGGGCTGCAATGGAGATAACGATGACTCGCAGGGCATTGGCTGTCCATGCTGCCACGATGAGTAGCGGGACCTGCATCCAGAAGTGGTTATTCTTCGAGACAAGCGCTTCAAGGAGGACAACTCCAGCGATCATCGCCGCCTGCAGGACTCCGAGCCCGGAGCAGGCTTCGTTGACGGTGACAGGGAGGCCTTGGATCCATAGATTAGTGCCGCTTCTTTCGACCGCAAAGCCGATGAAGGAGAAAATCGATTCGGAAAATTGGGCGGCGCTGAGTCGAAAGATCGTGCTGACGAGATCTCCGTCCAGTGCCATCCAAGGAAATGCCATGACCGTGAGTAAGAGAAGCCGATTGGCTTTGTTGCGGGTTTGAGATTGAAATCGAGAGTTGATCCAGGCCTGCAGGCCAAGGGCCCAGGCGATGGCGAGCAGAATCGTGAGGTTGGAAATCGTTCCGGTTACGATCAAGAGAGCTGATGCCGCTAAGGGAAGCATTGAGATCGGACGACGCGTGGTAGCGAGTTGCCACGGAGAGACGAGCCAGGTAAACCAAGCCAAACTCACAAGTATTGGCAGCGTGCCCGCGGCTTGACTCAGCCAAGCCAGATCACGAGCCCAGATCCAGAGCGCCATGGCACTGAGTCCTGCGAGCCAAGCCTTGTCACTTTGGTTCATTGATTCGATTCGATGGCGGCATCGATGGCTCGGAGATTGGCCATGATCTTGAGATCTGCAGGATTCTCATTAAGGAGTGCTAGAGTATGCCTTCGTGCCGTCTGAAGATCCTGAGAACGAAACGCCTGATCCGCGAGGAATCGCTTGGCGACGGCTGAGTCATCGACAATGGTTTGATAGAGGGCCGCAGCGCTGTTGAGGTCGCCTGCTAACTCGGCGGCTTTCGCCCGGAGTTCATTTCCTCTGAGGGAATCTGTTAAATTTGGGTTTCCGCTAATGAAGGCGGTTGCGATTTCGAGGCGTTTCTGTTGGAGGTGATCAATGGCTACGAGCCAGGCCGCTCGGGCGCCTTCGGGACTTTTGCTGGTTGCAAGAACGGACAATTGCTTCATGGCTTCATCGCGTTGCTGCGTGCCCAAGAGCAATTCGGCGCTCAAGAGCTGGATGTCTTCAGTCTGAGCTTGGGATTGGAGATAGGTGAGCGCGTTTTCTGGCGATGCGTTGTAGCGCATGGTTTGGCCTATCCCATAGTGAAACCATGAAGGGTAGTTGGCGAGGTCTTCGTCCTGTCGAGAATGAAAGAAATCAAGCGCCGTTTGCCGCCATCCAGCAGCGAGAAAGGCGGCCGTGAAGGCGTTTGGCCCTTTGAGAAGCGCCTCAAGGTTGGCTGATAAGTCTGGGGTTTTCCCGTCGACGATCTCCTCGCGTTGAAACTGTTTGATCAAGCTGACGAGGACATGCTGATTGGGAGTGATATTGAGTCGACTCGCCGGTGATTCGGCGTTGGGAGAGAATCGTCCAGAACTGCGGAAGCGGATTATTGAGGCCAGCGTCTCATGGAGATACACATCCCAGAGTCCCTGACGGAAGGGGCGCTCGCTGAGCTGCTCGGCTGCGGCGGCTTCATCGCCCTCTTTTAGGTGTTGGAGAAGTGAGAGCCAATAGACTTCCTGGCGCTTGCTGCGGAACGCTTCTTGATTGGCGAGTGAAAGGAAGGCTGATTCGTCCCAGAAGGTGCCCTTCGGAAGATCTTGAATGAGCGTGGCTAAGGGCATGAGCGGGCCATTAGGAAGTGAGGAATTATTGGTGAGGGTTACGCCGGTGGTCACTCGTGTCCAAAAGTGGCTCTTAAGATAGACATAATCTGTGGAATTGGTGTTCTGAACATCTCTCCAGGTTGATAGGGCAAAGTCGAATTGTTGGTGGCGGCGATAAAACTCAGCCAGCTGGTCACGCCAGAGGATGTTGTCGGGAGCGGCCAAGTGAGCGGCGATGTATTCAATGCGGGCGAGCTGCTTGTCGCCCAGGCGTTCCAGGACTTGGCCTCTGAAGCTTCGTAGTTCGGGGGATCGGGAATCTGCCTCGAAGGCACGGTCAAGATCTTCCAGGGCTGCGACGGTGTTTGTCCCGGCGCGAATCAATGCACGCTGAATCAATAGGTTTGCCGACAGGGTGTTGTTTGTGGCAATGCCTGAGAGTTGATCCCAGGCAGCGGGAATATCGCCCGCAAGGAGTTTCCGGTCGATGTCCAGACTCAACCACAGATTCGTTTCGTGAGCTTGTTTGCTCCAATGATCTTGAACCTGTGCGAACGAGTCGTTCTCGCCTTGATGACTGAACGATCGGGCAAGAAGAAGTGAGGCGCGCTCATTTTCTAGAATGCTTTCAGGGGCCGATTGAAAAACCTGGTTTAGGTCTGTGAGATTCTTGGTTCCGACGAGTGCTTGTACTCGAAGCGATTGCCACTCGCTATCTTGTGAAAGATGCGGAACACGTTTGAGGGCTTGCCAGGCTGTTTCGAATTGGCCGTTCTCTATGAGACTTTTGAGGTGCGATTTGGCTTGGAGGTCTTGTTGGGCAATAACGTTGCGTTTCCAGCGCTGAACTCCGGCTGCGATAAGCACTGCTAGTGCCACTAGCACTAAGATTCCGAGGAGGTATTTCTTTGTCTTGCTCATCGCTTCTAGCGTGGGGTTAGCGTTGCATCTTAAGATGCTGAAAGAGCCGATCCGCTCTGGCGTTTTCGGTAGACTCTCCAAGTTGCTGCTGCGCCAAAGAGACCAAGCATCAAGGTGAGTGCGGGTTCAGGGGTCGCGGTGATGGCGGCAACGTTGGCAGCTCCGATGTCGACTGCGAAAACGATATCGTTGAAGTCACGGTCGCCGCCACCGTAGAGATCTTCAAAGCCAAGGATCAGGTAAGGGCTGTCGTCATTGGCTAAGGCCACGGTGTGGTTGATGCCATCAGGATTGAGTGCGGCGTCCGTGGTGTAGACGTTCCGTCCGCCGTATGCGCCATTGGCGATCAAGAAGAAGTCTAATTCGCTACCTGCTTCAACAGTTCCGATGTCGACGAAGTCTCCCGGAGCGAGTGGGTTGCTGTTATTTCTTCCAGCTTCCCGATTCGAAGCGGCTTCGGCGATGAATCGATTCCGACTTGAGGCGTCAGGAAAGATGAGGACGGGATCACCTGAATTGATGCCTGTGCCCGTCGTATTGATACCGAGCGTGTTGTGGTAGCCTGCTCCCTCGGAGACGAAGTAAACGCGCACATTAGCGTCTTGGCTAAGTGTCAACTTAGTCGGATCAATCGCGAGAAGGGAATCATCGACGGCTGCTTGTTCGTCGAGTTTCTGGTTCACGATGGTCAAGATGTCCGGTAGTGCTTCGGTTTGGAATTGATAGGAATCGCGATCCGTCGCCGCGATATTAACATCGGCGATGGGATCTAACCCCTGAGGGCGAGCGGATGATTGAACCGTTGACGCGGTTTGAGCAGAAAGGCTCAAGGAGCCTGCGAGGGCGGCACAGAAGGTGAATGATTTTAGGTTAATCATGATGCGACTTGATGTTTGCGTAGGCATTGCAGGATTGGTTGTGCTTCCTGTTGTATCAGTTGTTTTTGTCATCCTGTTCCTATTAGCAGACAGCTTGCCAAGGTTTTAAAAGAGTCTTAAAGTGTTTGTTATAAGTAGTTTATGTATGTGCAATGCAGTAAGGGGCTTGTTTTGGGATAGCTGACGCAATGCGTTTGATTTGTGTATTGGAATGCATGTGCAATGTTCAAGTGTGTTATTTTTAATTACCAATCCCGATATTCAATTGAACAGGATTGGCCCTGTCCGACACGGTGTTCGCGCCTTCGTTGGCCGCGACGGTCCTAACGAAGGTGTTCACGACGAGTTCTGCATAGTCGAAAAGCTTTTGGTGAGGCCGAAAGGGGACATAGACGATATCTCGAGGTTGTAGGGGGATATCCGGGGCTTTGCCTTCCAAGATGTCGTGGAAATTGACAACCGCGATCGAGGGTTCGTTAAGCGACCCTCGAATAATCGCGACTTGGGCCAGAAAGGCTTCTTCGGTCGTGTCCTCAGCATTGGCAATGGCCGAGATGAGCGTCATTTGGTTTCTGAAACCGACCGATCTGGGTAGATTGACGGCTCCGAGCACCATGATCTCTTTTGACATGGAGGAGGGAAGGTAGACGTAGTCCCCAGATTTCAGGTAGATGTTGTGGCTAAGGTCGCCGTAGTGAATAAGTTGGCGAAAATCGACTGGCAATAGTGTGCCGTCTCGAATGACAAAGGAATGTTCGAGGTCTGCGAGCTCTTCCGTCGTGCCGGTGAATTGAGAAACGTCGAGACCGCCCGCCGATGCAATCGCTTCGATCAGGGTCATTGGCGAACGCATGGGGTAAACGCCGGGACGGGCCAATCGTCCTAGGAGCCAAACCTGTTTACTTGAAATCCAGATGGTATTGACGGCTACTGTTGGAGATCGAAGGTAGGTTGAGAGTTCTTTCTCGAGGAGGGTGCGAACTTCATCAATGGATAAGCCCCAGACGTTGAGTCCCGGAAGGAGGTCGTAGTAGATTTTGCCGTCCGGTCCGACGACGGTGTCACTGGGACCGTAAATGTCCTCAACGATGTCGATCGAAATGCGATCCCCAGGACCGAGCGTGAAAGGCTCTAAGGGGGGCTGAAGCATCTCGGGGGGCAGCTTCTTGGTCTGTGAAGCTTTTGAAAACTCAGCGTTGGATGGGCTTGGGTCCGCGTAAGGATCAAAACGGGGACCTGTGCCGGTTTGACAAGCCGTGCTTGCGATGAGCAGGAGGCATGTCAATGCTAGCAGCGTTTGCTTGAAGGGTTTCACCTGACAAGTGGCTGGGTAATCAACGGGCCAATGTTTTCTCCCGTCCAAGTGGCGGTGGCTGATTGCAAATAGGAACGTGCTGCCAAGTCGAGGAGCTCTGTGACTTTTGTCCATGGCTTTTCAGCCACGAAGACGACATCTTTCGGTCTCAATACGAAATCCTTGGCGTTGCCGCGGAGAACTTCGGCGGCATCAAAAATTATGGTTTCGGGTTCCACCCAAGAACCTCGAAGGATCAAAATCTTATCTTTGTAGGCAGTTTTTAGAAAACCTGACCGGACCGCGATCAGTCGGAGAACGGTGGCGTCTGTGGTGATTCCGATCGCTCCGGGCCGCATCACCGCCCCGAGCAAATAGACTTCATTGGCACTAGAGTTGGGAACGTAAATGTAGTCGTCGGGTTCGAGGAGTATGTTTTGACTCAGGTCACCTTGATGAAACAGTTTTTTAAAATCGACATTCATTCGCTTGCTCCCCCGAACAAGAAAGGATCGCTCGAGATCGGCAAGTTCAATGGTGTTGTGATCGAAGAGCCCGGTTCGCATGCCTTCAGCTTGGGCGACTGCTTCGATCACGGTAACCGGGCGATTCATGATGTAGCTGCCTGAGCGTTTTACAGACCCCATGATGTGGAAGCGCTTGCTTCGAAATTCTCGGGGCATAATCATCGTTCGTGGGGAACGAAAATAGTCTGCAAGGCGTTCGTCAAGGGCGGCTCGGAGTTCGTCTACGGTTAATCCTCTAGCTGTCACGTTTCTCGCCTGGAGATAGCTGATCTTGCCGTCGGGCGAGACGATTACGTTTTTCCGGAGGTGGTTTGGATAGCCGTAGAGTCCGATATCGACCGTGTCGCCTGGCCCTAAGGTGAGACGGCGTTGCCACTCGGCCGGTTGCTGTCGCGATCGCTTGGCACTTAGTTGCTCCGTCTGATTTCTCGGATCAAGCGCTTCATCGGCGGTGGACAAGGGCGCGGGAACGACGAGTGCGAGGGCAACGGTAAGCATGCCGAAATACGGCGCAACGAATCGTCCGATGAGCGGGATGTCAGCGAAAAGATTCGGTTCTTTATTGATCAGTGCTCCTTTGATCCGGCAGTGCGTGTGTTCTAGGATCGAAGTGACCTCGGCAACTTGTGACGATGTTTGAGTGCTGCTCTTACTGATCCAAACGATATTGCTCATGCTCTCGGCAAAGACGATGGAGTTGGCTGACAGGTCGGAATGGAGTTCGATAAACACCGTAAGATTGGGGTCCGATTGCCAGACTCTTTGCAATTGGTCCCACTGATCGCGTTTAGCCGGTGTCCAGTCGAAGTTTGAGGGGCAGGTAAGGGACAGGATACCTTGATTGGAGTTGCCTGCAGCAAAGAATTCGACCGTACGATCTGGCTGTGCCAGGGCTTCATCAATTATCAGCCCACTTGTCTGGTCGTTATGACCGGCGTTTGTGATGGCGATGACCTTGCGTCCGCGAGACGCGTCCGACTTGCTGAGAGCTTGGATAATGGTTGTTTTTCCTTCGCCTGGAATCGGTGAGAGAAAGGCGATCTCTTGAAAGGCAGAGGGGGACAGGCCAAGGGATTCTTTGAGGGAGGCGTTTTGCTTGAGCGCCCAGTGTTCGAATCCTTTACCTTCTGTGGCCGTGGTCGCCTCGAGTTTGCCAAGCAAGGGAAGTCCTGTGACGCGCGATAGATCGGGACCGGTGATGATCTTTTTGTTGGTGAGTTCAACGACAAGCAGGAGCAGAAGTGTGAGGCCGAAACCCAGCCCACCGAATGCGAGACCAAAGATAGCGACCTTTTTGCCTCGACCTGAAACGAGCGCGCTCTCGGCGCTTGTCTCGGCGAACAAGCGATAGTAACCAAGCGCGTTTTTCTCGTAGACTTTGGCTTCGGTTTGTCGCGCTGAGATTAGGTTTCTCATCTCCTCCAGGGTCGATTTCTTTGACTGCAAGCGCGCGTGGTTGAGGTTCTTTCCGGGGATCCGCTCAAGCTTGGCCTGAAGCTTGGTCCGCATATCTTCCCAAGCCTTGATCCGATTGACCAAGGAATCGGCGTTGGCCTTCAGTTTGACGAGGTCGAGATAGATGGCGTCACTTATTTGTGCTCCGGTGAATGCGGCATCATCGGTGTCGGGAGAATCGTAGGTTTCTAATTGTTTTGTCAGCTTGTCGATGTGATCTTGCTGTTCGATTACCAGAGGGTTTTTCTCGGTGTATTGTACCAGCAGGCTGGTCAGTTTTTCTTGAGCGGATCGAAGTTCTGTCGCTACCGGGTTGTGCTTACGCAGCGCGTCACGAAGATTGTTGATTCGCATCTTGATACTCTGCTCTTCGATTCGCGCCTCCTGAAGATTGATCTCCATGTTGCCCAGATCTCGGAGGTAGGCCTCGGTCTCCTTGTCCCCATCAATGTAGGTTTCATCCCGGGAGAATTGCAGTATCTCGATATTGATGGCGTCTAGCTGTCGATCCAAGTTGGCAAGTTCCGTTTGCAAGAACGCACTTGTCTCCTCCGCTTCTTGTCGCTGGAGATCTTTGGTGAGTTGGACCACGGCATGCCCATAGAGATTGACGAGTCGAGCGGTTTCCTCGGCGCTCACTTTAGACGAAAGCGCGACGCGAACGAGTTCAGTTCGTCGTTCGGGCGTGACGACAATTGCTCCAGAAAGTTCTTTTGCCGAGATTGGAGGAGAGGCTTGTGCGGCCACTTTGGAGAGTAGGCTGACCGAATACATCAGGGGTTCCAGGGTCTCAACTTTGAGTTCTCCAGGCTTGAAGGCATTGCCGAATTGTGTGGCCCGGAACCCGCTGTCGGTACCACGGCGAATCAGCTGGATTTCGGAGGTATAGCTGGTCTTGAAGAAGGCGAGACTGATGGTGACTCCGATGGGAATCAATGCGATGGTCGCAAGCAGAAGCCAGTGCCAGCCACGCATTACCGCAGCGGCGACCCGAAGCGGATCGAAGGGCAGCCCGAGTGCGGTCGATGACGGGGCGTCGACGCTGGCCGGGCTGGACTCGGGCTGAGGCGATTCTGAATCAGAGGTAAGATCCACTACGTGTTCCTTTTCATTAAAGGCAAATCAATTATATCAGTTCTGATGGGCTAAAATACTCTAAATCGTGGTCGCATCAACTCTGAGCATCGAATTCTTCTATTACTCGTCGATACTCTTGCTCGGTGGCTTTGGCCGCATTGTCCCACCGAAATCTTTGAGCATTTTCAAGGCCTCGACTCTTAAGAATCTCACGATGCGTATCATCTTTCACCATTTTCATTAGAGCATCAGTGATGCTTTCGACGGATTTCGGTTCGACAATTAGTGCTGCTTGGTCAACAACTTCAGCAAGGGAGCCGCTAGCGGAACTGATCACCGGGCAACCACAGGCCATAGCCTCCACGGGGGGGAGTCCGAATCCTTCGAATAGGGAGGGGTAAACGAAGGCATTTGCCGTTCGATAGAGATGGGGAAGGGCTTCGTCGGGGACGAATCCCGTCACGCGGATGTCATCAGAGTAGGGCGACGCCTTGATCGCCTGATGAACGACCTCCGCTCCGTGCCAGTCACTCCCGCCAAAGACGAGTTTCCAACGAGAGCCACTTTGCTTCTTCATCTGATTGAAGGCCTCAATAAGCCGGACGTGATTTTTCCCGGGATGCTCGATCCGCGCGACGTAGAGGAAGAAGGGCCCGTCGATTTGGTGCTTTTCTCGGAGGGCTCTCTCAGCTTCATGGTCCTTCGCCGGTTGGAAACGTTGGTGATCGAGACCGTTGAGAATGACGGTAATCTTTGATTGAGGGATGCCGAAGAACTTGGTGATGTCGGTTGCCGTGTACTGGCTGACCGCTGTCAGGCGAGTGGACTGGCGCGCGAAGTAGGGGACGACATGCTTCCCGTAAATCATGCGTTTCCAATCATATTTGCCGGTCAAATGAAAGGGGGCGAGATCGTGGATCGTCCCCAGTGTTGGAATCCGAGGGGATCGAATGAGTCGGCGATAGCTGGGCAGATGAATCAGGTCGAGCTTGAGTTGCTCGGCGAGGCGAGGAAGGCGAGATTGATGCCAAAGAATATCTCGAACCGGGTTACGACAAGATTCGGGGACGATTTGGATCTTGCCATTCGCTTTGGCGTAATCGAATAGTTCGAGATCGTCTTCAAGGACGAAGAGCGTGAGCTCGATATCCTTGGATTGAAGGAGCTCTTTGGTGAGGGCAAAAAGCCATTGGGCGATGCCCGTTTTACCTCGTTGAATAACTGAGGTTGTTAGTCCCACTTTAATCATGAGTGTTTGGTGAGATACTCAGTCATGTTGGTGTGTTGGAGGACATTCTTGACGGCGGGCGGGAGCTCACTGAATGTGACGCGGCCGCCATTCTTCGTTACTCGTTTTTTCAGTTTTACCATCAGTCCTACTCCGGTGCTATCCACAAACGTGACCTCGCGCATTTGAACGGTCAGATTGTCGGGTTGGAGAACGTCCTCGGAGAGCGTTCGCTCGATTTCCGTCCAAAGCCTTTCCGCCGTTTGGGCGGTAATCTCGCCTTGCCATTCGATTTTGGTGTCTGTCGTGCGAGATGCAATTCGATGCTGTCCGGTGCTGTGGGCCTCTAGTCGTTCGAAGGTTGTTCGAGCTTCGTCGATGTCCTTAGCATAGGTGAAGAGTTCGGTCAGTTGCATTAAGTTTAGCGCGCGATTGAGGGCATCACTCGGTGAGAGAATAATCAATTTGCGGGATTCTTTGCGGAGGCGTTTACTAAGCTGGATGAGTTTTCCGATGCCCGTACTGTCGATAAAGCTGACGTTGCTTCCATTGAGTAGGATTCGAGCGGCTAATTCGGCATCGAGGTCCCATTCTTGCGAAGCGACGGCTGCGGCATCGAAACGCTCGGGAATTGTGTGCTCGCTCCAAACGATCTCTAGCGACGGTTCTGATATGGTGCCGCTAGAAGCACTTGGTCGGGACGGTCGCCGCGCCGGAGCCAGGGTTGATAGGCCGAGAATTTGGCGAGGGATGTAGATGAGAAAGAAGAGAATCCCCATGACGTATCGTTTGAATAAGCGCTTTGGTTCTCTGGTCATCCGATAGAGCCATTCGAGACCGCATCGTCCCATCCAACTTGGAGCCCGTTTGACCGCACCCGCCAGAAAATCAATGGTGGCCCCAACCCCAACCGCCATCGGCACGCCTGTCTTCAGATAGTTCATGGCGATCCATTTCTCTTGTTTGGGACAACCAAAGGATACAAAGAGCATATCGGGGGCAACGTCCTTGATTTTTTGATTGATGGTTGCATGATCCATCTCGAGCACCGGCTGGTTCGGGGGGGAATAGTAATGGAGTTTCTTTAGCGACGGATGGGTACGCCGAATATTCTCCATTGCCTTTTCTCCTATGTCAGGACGCCCTCCCAAAAAGAAAACGCTGTAGTCCTTCTCTGCGGCGACGGCGAGCAGGGCTGGTGTGAGATCACTCCCCGTGACGCGTTCTGGCAATGGATTGCCCAGTAGTCGCGAAATCCAAACAATTGGAGTGCTATCGCAAACGACGAGGTCGGCATCGTGCAAAATTCGGCGAAGTTCGAGATCTTTCCACGCTTGCAGGAGAAAATCGACGTTTCCAGTGGCAAGGTAGTGGGGCCTCTTTGACTGGATCATGGCCTCAACCCGCTCAATCGTCGCCTTTTGAGTCACTTTCGCAAAAGGAACTCCAAGAACAACAATTGTCTCATCGGGAGTGTCGAAGGCTTCTACTGATGGGGTTGACATGACCAAAGTCCTTTATAGGGCGGTTAAGTAGATGTTTCGTCGTTGTTTAAACCACTTCCTCACGAGAGTTTAGTATAATGTTTACCCTGCGACAACTTGTTTGCCTCTTAAGTAGTCAGATACTAGGATGCTCGTTCGACAGGGTTCGATCTCTAGCGAGGAATGGATAGGCTCTTCAAATCGTGGAATCTCACCCGGGGGTGCTGAGATGGCTAAAGAGCTCATCAAGGCTGTGCTATTGGGTGGCGTCTACTTCGTTGGCTGCCCCTTATTGGTCGTAGCGTTTCGCCGCCAACCTTATCTCCAGCGTTGGGCGTTTGCCCTGATGTGTTTCATGGTGATTGGAGGGATTCTTGGGCCTATGGAGTTTGGCCTTACCTTGAATTCAGTAGAGTGGTATCGAGGGCATGCCAAGGGCTTCTATTTCTATTTTCATACGATCATTGCGATCGCGCTAATTATTGCGGCTCGAATGGAAAAGGATTCTTCCTTTCGTTGGTTGCCCCCTGGAATGGTTCTCTACTTAATCCACTGCTTTCTTTGTGCTCTTTCGATTGTTAACGCTCCGGTAAAAGAGTACGTGCTAATGGCCTGCCACAAGAGCGTGTTCTTTTCGGTGTTTCTTGTGGCTGCCTATAATTTTCTGAAATCCGAAGAGGATATCGGTTTTTTTCTTCAGATCATGGCTTCGGTGATGATATTCGAGCTGTTAGTGGTCTTGAAACTTCGTTACCTGGATGGAATGTATCAGGTGCGGGGGACCTTCGAGCACCAGAATCCATTGTCCATGTTCGCTATCATGATTGGCTGTCTCTTGATGGTGGTTGGTCTCGGCCCGGATATCCGTGGCCGGAATCTAATGCTTGCTGGCTACGTTGCCTGCTGGGGAAATGTTGTCTGCGCCTTGTCCCGGGCAGGCTTAGCGGTGTTTGCTGCCGCTTCTGTGGGGAATATCGTCATTTGTTTGATTGAACAGCCGACGAAACGGCGCTTGATGACCCTATTGACTGGAGCCTTGGGTGGCATTGTGGTCTTGATACTGATCCTCGACACGCTGGTTGCTCGTTTTGGGCAACATGGAAACCAAGAAAGTGCGGATACTCGAGAGGTGATGAAAGAGATGTGCCGGGCAATGTCGCAGGACTATTTCCTGGGGGTTGGTTGGAACAATTATGTGCACGTGGCTAATCCTCCTTTTCCTTATTGTGAAATCTGGTGGGACTACGAGCGGGGGCGTGGAATGAGAGTGGACGAGGAGCGACAAATTGGAGCTGTGGAAAGCCACTATTACTTGTTTCTTGCCGAGAATGGTGTGTTGGGCTTGGCCAGCTATTTGGTGTTCATTGGGGTGGCATTGTGGAGGAATGTGAGAGGGTTTTTCGCTTTCGGAAAACGGCCTGCTCGATGGATGTGTTATGGGATTGCCTGTGGGTGTTTTGTTAATTATGTGCAGAGTGGATTGGAACGGGTGCTGACCCAACCCCGCAACTTGGCGCTTTGGATGTTGCTCCTTGGGGTGACCGCCCGGCTCGAAATGATTCGCCGTAGCGAGAGGAAGGCTCGCCTCAAGCGGTAGTTCAGGATGCATTTTAGAACGACGGAGAGTGTGTCGATAGTATGACTATGTTGAAGCGAAAACATCGGCCTTGGTGGCAACGGCGCCGGTTGTGGTTGGGGGTGTGGGCCTTACTCGTCGTCTTTGTCCTGTTGCTTGCGGTGTTTCGATCAAATCATTCTGCAATTGTGATCTACAACGACACTGGCTTTGCTCTTCCAGCTCTTAACGTTGCCGCCTGCGGGCAGGAGCTTTCAGTGTCGAGCATCGCCGCTGAATCGTCGAAGCGCCTTCGCCTACAGAACAGGGGTTCCGCGAGCGACGTTCAGTTGGATATTCTGGCAGCGGATCCGATTCATTGGGAAGGCGGATACATTGAGCCTGTTGGTGGTTACCGCATTGAGGTTCGGGTCTTGCCGGATCTGAGTATTCAGTTTGGTTCGCAGATTTCGTTTTGGCAGCGTTGGCTTCGCTAGGAATACTAGGCCAGCAAGACTTGCTTGAGGCGTTCCTTGGCCTTGCTCAGACGCTCAAGCATTGCGACTCGAACACTCTTGGCGATTTCTCGAAACGCGGGGCGGTGATCGAGGAGTCGTTCGATTTCATCGCTCAACTTGCTCATATCCAAGGTGTCGACGCTGCCGATATCTGGAAGATCGAACTGTCGTGTGAAATTCGTTACCTTGGTACCCCGACTGATGCCGATGAAGGGCGTGAGCGTGATGGACGCGAGGATGAGTAGGTGGAGACGGCTACTGATCACAACGTCAACTTTGCTTGCGACGGCCGTGATTTCGTCTGGTTCGTATCGGCCTTGGACGACGTGCATGGATGCGGGATCTAAGAGTCCTTTTCGGAAGTCTTCCAAGAGCTGTGCATCGGTGATGGGATTCATGGGGATGCCTACCACTTTGATCTTCCGTTTGCTTATCAAGGAATCAAACATGGCTTGCATCGATGAAAGCTGTTTGACGGGGCTCTGGGCAGAAATACAGAGACCGATTTTTGGTCCATCGCTCTCGAGAAACTGAAGCGTTGATTCAGGGAATCCACATGCGTCGATGTCAGGACAAGTGAGCGTTATCGCCGGATCGGCGCCGATATTCAGATTGGAGGCGTCGCGAAGGACCGAAGACACTTCCACTTCGCTTTCGGCATCACGAAGGATGACGAGGCTCGCATTGGGAATAACCCGACGCATCGTGGCGTGCGTGAGATTAGTACGCTTGCTTTCGAATGAGGCGCTTAAGTCGATTGTGCCAAGGGTAATCGCCTTTAATGTGTCGAAAATGAACCGGCGCTTACCCGGGAGAAGACGGTAAAGCGAGGGGTTCAGTTGATCGTTCATTCCAGTGCAGAAAATGATCGCTTTTTTCTTCTGTGCGACGGCGTAGTCGAGCATTTCAAGCGGAATATCTGGATAGTCCGAGAGTCCTGTTGCCCCTGACCAAATAAACGCATCACAATCGCGAATGGCCTGTCGCATTTCCTCGCGATCGAAGCCTGGCGGAACAAAGCCGAAGAGGGGGTGAGTGTTGACTCCGAGTTTCTTTCCGGTGGCCTCTTGATCATCAGTGCTAACCCAGATATCCGCCTCAGGTTGCAGCTCCCTGATGATATTGACGACGCATTCGATGATGGCTTCGTCGCCAACGTTGTCGCGTCCGAACGGCACTCCACCGAGGAGGATACGGGGCTTCTTGAGATTGTTTTCGGGCATGGCAGTTCGCTGTTTAAGGGAGCTGAGGCTCTCGGCTGGTTTTGGGGTAGTGGAGGACTTCTTCTAGAGGCTTGCGGCACGATTGAGCGACCGTGAGCTTATCCGGCAAGTGCCCGACTCCAATCATCATAATGACTGCTTCTGAGGCGGGGATGTCCGCCACTTCGTGAAGCTCTTGATCAAAGTGTTTTTCGACACTCCAGTTTAGACAAATGGCGCCCAAACCAAGGGAGTGGAGGGCATAGACCAGCGACATTGCAAACAAGCCGCCATCAATCCAGCACTGATTTCGCTCTCCTACCGCGAAGAATGTTTGGACATCCGAGGTGACGACAAGGATCAGAGGGATTTCGTGTCCAAAGCCACCGTTGCCTCGTTGGCAACCGATCACACGTTTGCGGTCACTAGGCTCGTCATAGGCATAGACCTTCGGGGACTGTCGGTTACACACGGTGGGTGTTTTTTGTGCCATCCTCACGGCTTGTTCGAGTAGCTCTCGAGAAACTGAGTCTGGAGCAAACTGCCGAATACTATGGCGAGACGCAAAAAACTCCCGGAGATCGAGCTTAGATTTTTGGTGGATCGTTTCTCGCTGGATCTCAATCGTGCCGCCGCCGGTAGATTTTAATGCTTCTGCCGTTGTGGCAGCCAGGAGTGCCTCGATTCGCTTCGATAAACGTGGGTCAGAATGGTCCTGTGCCTCGTTGAACGCCAAGTAGTTGTTGAGTGTGTTGAGTGCGATTAGACAGATTTCATCGTAACCGTATTGCTGCTGAAACAGCTCGAGATTCTCAAGAAGTCGAAGAACAACCGCGGTTCCAAAGCCAGGACGCGGCTTCCGTAAGGCGAGGGCTTTTTCGATCTTGTGGTAGTCGGCGTTGATCCATGATCGAAGCTGGATTTTCTGATCTGGCCGGCCATCCGCAGAGGACCAGGTTCTAAATCGTTTTTGGTCGTAGCGGACATTGCGCCAAAGACTCAGTCGAAAGAAGGGATACGTGACCCAGTAACGCAGAAAGCGTTTTACGGGTTTTGGAATGAGATTTCGAATCTGCTGGATCATAGCCTTTGGAGAGGTCTATCCGAAGAGATGCCAATCGTTTTCATAACGTTGGATGAGATCCTCGAGGGATGTGGGGTTCGTTCGGAAAAGCGCCGCTAGCAGGGATCGTTTGCTCGGAGTTTGCCAACTGTCGTTTTCCCATAAGAGTATCCCCATTGCTCGGTAGAGTTGTTCGCGAGGATAGCGAAAGGGATAGGGTTTATAGAGTGTCGAGATACCTCGGCGGCGAACGTTAACCAGGAGATTTCGCCAGCCGGGATGCTCTGGACAGCGTGGTTTCGATGTCGTGGCGTATTCCATTGGGGTGGAAATGTTCTCGTTTAATCGACGTTGTTCCACCCAAAACCATACATCTCTGGCCGCGAGGCTTAGTCTTGTGAGTTGATCGCTTAGTGTCTCATGTGACTCGACCGGATGTGATGGGCGTAGCTTGAATTGAATTCCTTGAGTGTGAGCCGCTACCAGAGAGTCCCAAGACTGTATCCCCTCGACTGGAGGAAGTTTCCTGAGACGTTGATTTCGCTCTTTTCCATTCCAATGATAGGCCCCCTGCACGGTGAGAATGGCGTCTCCCATAGCCAATTCGATCTTCGCGAGATTACGTTGAACGAATTCGAGATCGTCCTGAGTGAGGGTGTCTTTACTCAGTCGCTGGCGTGCGAAGATCAATCCAGTACAGCGATTGAACAGGAGTCGAGTGGCTTCCGACTGAGGAATGGCACGGGCATCGAGATGTTTCGAACAACGCTGGAAAACCGTTTCTTCCCCCGTGACGATGGTAGACCGAGCGACGAGGTCGTAGCTGAACATCGTAACGGAACTCTGCTCTAATTGTGCGAGCGAATCGATTTTGAACTCAACATCACACTTAGCCTCCGGAGTTCGTGCAGCTTCGATCGCTTTTATCTTCGCTCCGTAGGCGCTTTCGTTTGCTCGCTTGTTGCCCTTAAGAAATAGATAGTAATCGAGGTCATTGTAGAGCTGTTCTTTGTTATTGACGACGTAGACGCCTCCTTCGCCGCGTCCGTATCCTCCGGCGAGAACGAGTGCGTCAATTTGTTCGGGGGAGATAACCTTGTGGATGTCAGCGACGACCCGACGATTAATTTCGTCAATCGTCGCCTCAAGTTCCGGAGAGCCATCAAACGTGAAGCGTTGGGCTGCCGGGATGGCATTGGAGTCGTTCGCTGTGCTCATTGGCTGGCCTTCGGTTTGTTGGAAGAACGGTTCAGCGCTACGGAGCGAAAACCGTCTAGTTTTCCCTTGCGCTGCCTCCATCGGACACGTGCCGCGAAGGGGAATTCTTGAACCCGTTTCTGGGCAACGCAGTAGCGCAAGTCATGGCGAATGTCTGATGCCCAGCCGAGCCACTGCGTCTTAAAGGCCTTGAGATGATTTTTGTTTATCGAGCCAGCTTGTGCGAAGGCTCGAGCATCGCCATAGCTCCGCTTGTAGACTTGTTCCAGGGTGTAGTTGTGCGAGTGCATAGCGATCGAGTCGGGACAATATTCGATCGTGTAGCCCTGCGCTTTGCACCAACGGGTGTATTCGTCATCCTCGGCGTATTGAAGATCTTCGCGGAATCCCCGCTGGCTCCAGACGTCCTTGCGCAGACCACTGCTTACCATGCTAAAAAAATGATCCCATTGGGCGGATTCTCTTTGGGGACCAAAGCAGCGTTCATAGTCGCAGGCGAAAACTGCCTGACAGTCGGGGCGTGGGATTTGCCTTCCGAAAACGGCCGCAGTCTTTGGTGCCTGCAGGGCATTAACCATTGGGCGTAACCAAGCATTCCCTTGGGGGGTTGCGTCGGCGTTCAAGAAAATGCCAAAGGGAGTGGACGCGAGACGCATGCCATGATTCATGACCTTGCTTGGGTTGTATTCGTGGGGTTGAATCTGGATGAAGTGTGCGGGTTGAAACGCTCGGATGATTTTTTCGGATCCATCGCTCGAGCCCGAATCAATCACGATCAGTTCCCAGTTGCGATAGTCTTGTTGGGTCAAGGCCTTAAGTGTATCTCCAAGAGCCCAAGCCTCGTTAAAGGATCGCATGATGATGCTGACTTTGGGATCGTTCATGCGCCTAGGAATCGATGCTTGATGGGCTCGATGCGTTTAGTGATGAAGCTGCGATCCGAGTGGGTGAGTGAAATTTTCCAAACACCGATGCAACCAAGAATTCCCGCGATACAGGCTTCAGAAAGAAAAGCGAGGTATGAGCCGTCCGTTGAAAACCAGGGCAGCTGTCGCAGGACTAGGATGCTGATCAGAAGTGGGATCGCGCCAGCAAGATTGCGAGCGAGGGTTTCTTTCGCTAACTGGAATGGCGACATTTCCGCAATCGTTGCCGCCCAGGGCCAGAGGAAGACCCAACCGAAAATGAGTGACGACACGAGCGTCGCGAACGCAACCGAGGCGACCTGTTGATAGGCATGGAGAAGGCCGACGCTCAGTCCCAGATTGAGAATGGCCTCCCCGAGCCCGACATAGACGAGGCGTTTTTCTTGGCCGCACATGACGGCGATTCTCTTGTACACGTTGTGAGTGATGATGAATGTGAAGGCCCAGAATACCAGGATTTGAGCACTCCACATGGCATCTTGCTCGAGTCTCGATTCACCCGTCAATAGTCTTGCTATCGGTGTTAGGTAAGCCGCGGTGAAGACATAGAGAGGGGCCGCCAACATCACGCTGTACCGGGTGCCACTTAGCATCAATTGCCGGAGGCCTTCCTTATCCCCACTGGCATGAAGATGAGCGGCGGCGGGTTGCAAGGTGTTGGCGAGTTGTCTTGTGAGGAATCCGAAGATCTCGCCGATTTTTGCTGCGGGTTGATAGATGGCTACCGCCGACATGCTAGCGACGGTTCCGATGACAATTTGATCGGTCTTGGTGAGGACCATATAGGATACCAAGATCAAATAGGCACTGGCGGAAAACCGCAGGGTCTCGCTGATAAGGCGCGGAGTAAAATGCTTGGGATGGATCTGAACCCGTGGGAGTGAACGCATTCCCAGAATTCCTGCGAAAATATGAGGCAGGAGGAGAGCGGACATGGCGAAGATGACGATCATCTTTAGTCCCAATTCGAGTTTCAAAGCCATGACAACGAGGATGAAACTCGCGACGTTCCCGATAATCACAAGATTGTTGGCGACGTGAATCTTTTGTTGACCCTTCAGAATCTCAGGGAGGATTCCCAGGGGAAACGACACGCCCATTCCTACGAGAAACCAAAACATTACAGCGTCGAATTGTTCCTGATTGGCCGGAGATGGATTGAGTTGTGCGACGAGGCTGGGCGCTCCGATCCACGCTGCGGTAATAAGGAGGACAGCGAGTCCTGAATACAACGTGAGTAGGGTCGTGAGGACTTTACTCAGTTCGTCCCATCGCTCCTTGACGGAGAGGGAAGCAACTTGTTTTTGGACTGTTAGACCGAAACCGAAATCGAGAATGACGCT
Source organism: uncultured Verrucomicrobiota bacterium (assembly GCA_913061285.1). Classification (GTDB taxonomy): domain Bacteria; phylum Verrucomicrobiota; class Verrucomicrobiia; order Limisphaerales; family AAA164-E04; genus UBA2970. Next base: position 42,701 of record CAJXVR010000006.1, read on the forward strand.
GGTGCCGAAGACCCCCCAAAGAAAGGCCCAAAATCCGAATTCTTCTTTTGAAAGCCCCGTGTAGAGAAGTCGGAAGGTGACGAGCCCGAGAATCATCCGGATGCCGATCAAGACATAGTTTGATCGGGTGTTCCTAATAATGTTCTGATGGACCTTTGATTTATCGTTCATGGTCGTCCCCACCTTGATCGAGCCTGTTCTTCAGCCGCATCGTAGATCCCCTCGAGTTGAGATGCGATTGAGCTCCAAGCGTATTGAGACCGAGCGACTTGATTGCCTGCCTCGGCGAGGGCTTGGGCTTCACTCGGGTTCTGCTTGAGTCGTTGAATGAGCTGGGCCAATTGCTGGGCCGCTTCCGGACTCTCGGGATCAAAGAAGAGGCCTGTCACCTCGCTGGTAACGACAGACTTTAAGCCTCCAACTCGACTGGCGATGACGGGCTTCAGACAACTCCAGGCTTCAAGGACGACAATTCCAAAAGGTTCATGAAGTGAGGGGAGTACAAACACATCTGAGGCATGGAAAGCATTAATGAGTTCGGAATCCGTGTTGCTGAGCCCAGGAATGACGTGCACGGCGGCACCAAGTCCAAGTTCCTCGATCTTCGTGTCGATTGCTTGAGCGTATCCTGGATGGGTCGGCGGGCCTATGATTACCAGCGCGGTGTTCTTATCCTGGTGATGGACTTTCGCAAAGGCTTCAACGAGGCAAAGTTGGTTTTTCTGAGGGTCAATGCGGCTAAGGCACAGGGTAAGATGGGCATCTTGGGGAATTCCTCGTTTTTCTCGAAAGTGGCATCCGTCGCCATTCTTAAATTTCTCGGTGTCCACACCGTTTGGTAAATAGGAAACGCGATCATGGGAAAGTTCGTTCTTGGCTTTCTCGGACTCGGTTTTTCCTACGCAGATGACATGATCGGCATCCTCAAGGACGCGCCGCGACCCAAGTAAGGCTCCCAGGATTCGGCCCCACTCGGGCTTGTTTTCGATCGGTTTCATCATCCCGGCGAGTTCCGATTGCGGCACGTCGTAGACGCCTCCATGCAGGCTTACCACATAGGGGAGTTTGCGCCGTCGAGCCGCGGTGCGAACGATGCCTCCAACGCGTTTGAGCGCGTGGGCGTGGAACATGCGAACATTGTTTGTTTGGTAGAGGTAGTTGAGTAACGAGAATGAAAAGAGATTGCCACCTTTCTTGTCCATTAACTCACGATCGTTCTGCGAGAGACCAAAGAAGGGATAGCAATAGTCAAATCGGTGGATCGGTACCGACTCGATGGTATCGGGGCTTTTGGGGTCGAGAGCTTTTGAGGTAGCAATCTCGGGCGCCCAGTGTCCTTGTTGCTGGACCTTACATATTTCGTAGATGACCGTTTCCGTGCCGCCCCATTCTCGTTCAGTGAACCGACGAGGGATGTGAATGACCCGATTGGATGAGGTGGGCTGAGATGCCTTGGTCATGGTTAGTTTAGAAGGCGTTTATCGGGTCTATTGAAACAGGCCTTGAATGGTTTCCGGAGGGCTGAAGTCAATGGTTCTGAGCCTTTGCCGCTTTGGCATCCCGGGTCATCAGGTTAAAGATGTGGGGGATCGCCGTTACGTCCTCTGGGATTTGGTCGGAGTTGGATAGCAAAGACGCATAGGTATGCTTGTCCGTTGGATGATATCCGTGCATCGCACGGATGGGACGTTCGCCCATGTGACTCGGGACGATGAGGACGCCCTCTTTAACCAGGAAGATAATCTCGCCGAAGTACCCGTCGTCAAAGTAGGTGCGCATTTCCTTGAGTTCCTCATCGGGGATGATGCGGCCCTGCGAGACCTGGTTTAGACAAGCGGTTATCTCTTCGCGGGCCTGGTCATTGAAGAACCAAAAGCGAGCCATGGTTGAGTCGTACACAACGGCGTAATCTTCCGCCATCTTAACAGGAAGAGCGTCGATCTTGGCTCGAAGGTCAAGGTGTTCATCGCAGTTCGCCATCCCATGATCGCTGAAAACGTAAAGGCGAACTTCCTCATAGTTTTCGTTCGCGCTTTCTAGGATCTTTTCGATCCACTCCTCGTAGACCCGAAGTTTCTGTGGGACCTCGTTACTTTGATTGCCGACCATGTGAAGCAGTCCATCGAGTCCTGCCCAATACATAAAGGCGAAATCAATGTCTTGTGTCTTGATCTGACGAATCAATTCCTCTCGATTGTTCTCCTCAGGAATGAGGGGGTCGCTGACAAAGTAACGAATCGCGTTTTCAGTTAAGAAATCGAAGATGTTCGGTCCTTGATTCATCCCGTTGGGCTGGAGCGGACTTTTCTTTTCCGTAAAATCAAAGAGGGAAATGTATTTGAAGGGAATATTGTAGAGATCGAAATAGCCTCGAAATTTCAACTGTACTTTTACTAGTTTGGTGAGCAGGCGTCGGAAGATTCGGCGGCTGGTAATTTTTTGAGGGAGAAAGCGCAGTGGGCGTAGCGAACGGAAGGGCGAGTTTTTGGGGTCGTAGACGAAATAGCACCAGTTGCGGTGTTCATCGGGCCACCTCCCGGACAAAATTGAGGGAACACAGGTCGAGCTATAGCCGAAGACAGAGTTCATTTTTCGGCGGTGGGGAGCGAATGATTTCCCGAAGGAGTCGTTGCGAATGATTTCCCACCCGCACGCATCTACCATGATGAACAGTGGAAGAATCGGTTTTTTAGATTTTGTCATGGTCGTGCTCCTTGGGCTGTTCGCTTCCTACTGTTTGACTACTTCGAAGAGACGATGCAATCGCGTGAGTTCTAAAATCTGATCGATACTCGCGGTGGGATTGAGTATCCGAAGTAGCCCGTTTCGTGATGCCATCTCCTTGTGCAGGCTGATGAGCACTCCCAGGCCACTACTGTCAACGAAGCTCGCCGTCGATAGATCGATATCGATTTGGGTGTGATCTGGCGATAAAGCTTCCTTAATGGTGCTTTTGGCCGAAATGGCGTTGGCGGCGGTTAATTCCTGAACCTCAGAAATGTTCAGGGTCGTGTTATTTGATTGGATATTCACACCTAAATTAAGTCTTAGTGGTGGTTTGTGCGTTGCTACCGAAGAACAGCCAGGTCAGTGTTTGCCTGCTTAAATTGCGACTTGGCTTTGCGGCAAAGAACGCGGCGTGAGTCCGAGCCTCAAGGTCCTTTACGTCCGTGTGCTGGTAACAATCCCCGAGCGAGACTAGTCCACAGGGTGCAGCCAGCCAAAGCTGATCAAATTCGGTTTCAAGTGAGTCGGCTTCCTCTGGAGTGAGCGGTGGATTTCCAACCCAGGCCATATTCCCGGCAATGATGCTGAGGAGTCTGGGCAATCGGCGGAGGAGGAGAGGCGTGCAATTGAAATCGTGAAAGGAAAACTCATGTGCAAGAGCCCGTTTCTTTCGGGTGTGGGGACTGATGGCCACGTGCGAGCTCAATGCCTGACCTTTGGTAAGCTTTAGAATGAGCGCTGAAATGAGGGCAAGAGGGGAGGCGAGGATGAGAGCAATCAGCGCCGTGAGACGAGAGAGGATACCGGGACTGAATTCTCTTGAAAGGCTATCATTGTCGTCGAGCCGAGAGAGTAAAAACGGATCCCGCACCACGAGTGAACTGCCTGTTTTCCAGTTGACGAGTGACGAACCCCAGGCAATTGATTGACGAAGTTCGGTTTCACAGCCGACGTAGGTACGTTGAGCAACCTGGCAGGCTTCGGTCTTGACGCCTTTGTCGATGAGGCATTCGTCTTCAATGATCGTGTTGGGACCAATTTCCACCTTGTCTGCGATGTAGACGTTGCGGCCGATCCAGCAAGGAGCCTCGAGTTTCACATTTGTCGGGAGACGGGTCCCGATGCCTACCCAGACCCCGGGAGGATTCTCGATCATTCCCAGTTGATGGGCGCCGGCTGAGGGAAAATAGTCAGTAAGGCTCTTGAAGAGGGTCTCGTAGTTTGAGAAGAGTGTAGTCGAATTGGACAGCGGGAAGCGATCCAGGGTAAAGACATCGTGCTCATCGAAGGTTTCACCGTGTTCCAGCGCGGCGCTACGGAGTTCCTCGATGTTGGTTTCATGTTTGGTCGGATGATAGGCAATTTTGAGGCCCCATTTTTCACCTTTAAGCACTTGGGCGCGAATGAGCTCAGGACGATCGGAAAGATAAAGCTGAATGGTTTGATAGCCTTTGGAGGCCAACTCGGTGAGGGCGTGATCGATTAGTGACTTGCCACAGAATGGGAGAAGGGCCAATGGCATCGCCTCAGCGAGAAACTCCATTCCACTGCGGGACTCAGGGCAAATCAATCGTGCGGATTTTAACATGGCAACGTCTCGCTATTTGCCGAAGAGAAGTGCTGGGATGGTTTTGATCAGAATCCAAAAATCACGCCAAATCGATCGGTTCTCGATATATCGGACGTCGAGTCCGACCTGTTCGGCGAAATCGATTTCGTTGCGGTTGCCGATCTCGAGAAAATTTCCATCCCGTTCACCGACTTGCCAGAGGCAGGTGATCCCTGGCTTGATGTAGAGTCGCCATCGGTCGCTTTGGGTGTAAAGTGCCACTTCTCTTGGAACCGGAGGGCGGGGGCCGACGAGTGACATCTCTCCTTTGATCACGTTGATCAATTGGGGGAGCTCATCAAGGGAGCAACGGCGGATGAATTTTCCGACGGCCGTCACTCTCGGATCGTTCTCCATCTTGAAGGTGATGCCTTCGCCTTTTTCGTTCTGAGCCAAGAGGGCATCCAATTGAGCTTCGGCGTCGATGCGCATTGATCGAAATTTGTACATTCTGAACTCCGTCCCTAGGAGTCCGATCCGGATTTGTTTGAAGAAAATTGGGCCGCCATCCCGGCGGATAAAGAGGGCTAGGATCAGAAATATTGGGCTCGTCAGGATCAGTAGAATAGAGGCGGCAACGAGATCAAAGGCTCGCTTGATCGCTGTCCGGCTACGAACCATGAAACGCCAGGAATACCACCGAAGCTTGACCTTGAGAGTCAATTTCAGACGTCCGAATGCCGATTGTGCGGCCTCGAATCTTCTGCTGGGTTCCTGCTTCATTGTTCGTAATGTGCTTCGGTCTGTCGGGATATCAATTATCGAATTGGCTGTATATAGGAGTCAAATAGTTATGATGCCGTTTCTTGAGTCGTTTGTAGTTGATCGAGTGTTTTCTTAAGCTTGGCGGATTCCTCCCCGTAGGCAAGAACTAGTCTTGTTATTAGGTCAGAGAAATCAGTGCGTTGATTCTCGCCTATGGCTGTTTCGATCGTTTGGAGGAGTGTTGCCGATTCCGTGAGTCCGTAGGTTTGGCAGACTGACTTGAGCGAGTGAGCTTCGAGCTGGAGAGGCTCTAAATCGGAAGATTGCTGTAGTTTTTGAATCTTTTCGAGGCGGATTGGGGCATCCTTCAATAGGTCCTGAGTAAGCTCGAGCACTGCCTCGCTACCGATCTGATCGATGAGAATCTCTAGCGTCGACCGGATGCCAGAATCCTTGGGCGTCGGAAGGGGAGATGAGGATTCAGACAGGGGGCCATCCTTTTCTGTGACCAGAAGCTTGCTCTTAACTTCGGCAAAACGAATCGGTTTGGCCATATAGTCATCCATTCCTGCATTGAGGCAGCGTTCGCGGTCGCCGACAAGCGCATTGGCTGTCATGGCGATAATGGTCGTTCGCTGGGTATCGCTCCCTTCCTTTTGTGCCTCGCGTTTTCGAATTTCACGCGTCGTTTGCAGTCCATCGAGTTCAGGCATTTGACAATCCATGAGAATACAATCGAACGCCTCATTTTCCATGAGTTCGAGCACTTCATTGCCATTGTTGACGATTGTAGAACCGAGGTTGAGGCGGTGGAGCACTTCTTGTATGAGCTGTCGGTTGATCGGGTTGTCCTCCGCGACGAGGATACGGCGATAGCGTGGCGAGACTATTTGAGGGCTTGCTGAGTTTGGATTTGTATTTGCCGCCAGTCCCTCAACGGTTGCTTGGAGAGAATTCTTGAGGCTAAGAAAACGAAGCGGCTTGAGGAGAACGCGTTCTTCTGGTGACACGTGGTACTTCCCTCCTATTGAGACCAGGGTAATGCGTTCGATTTCCTTTACCCCTGAGGGGAGAGGGAAGCGTTTCGCCTCGTGCTGAGCCTCATCTCGGATGATCACCCGTTTGAGATGGGGCCCGTCGTCACTTGATTTGAAGAAGTGGAGACTTGCTGCTTCGTCTTCACAGATGAGATGGGGAATACTGAGATACGTGAGGTGGTTTGAGATCGCCTTTGATGATGAGGCGTGAATTCCTTCGATACTTACTCGGGCGTTTATCTGTTCGATCGGTGGCTCGGTGTTCTGTTCGGCGGTAGCAAGCTTCATCGGGATGCGGCAGGTGAATTGCGCTCCTCGGTTGAGTTGTCCGGTCGCTTTTATAGTTCCCCCGAGGATTTCCGTGAGCTTCTTACTGATCGATAGACCAAGTCCCGTGCCTCCATGTTTGCGCGCCAGGCCCGAATCAGATTGTCGAAACGATTCAAAGATTTTTTCTGATTCGCTGGAATCAAACCCGATTCCGGAATCAATGATGGTAAACTCCAGATTCGTGGTGTTGTTGTAACGGGATAACTCGTAGACCTCCAAGCGTACTTCGCCTCGTTCGGTGAACTTGGCGGCATTTCCAATCAGGTTGATCAGGATTTGTTGGAGCTTCCCACGGTCTCCAAAGAGGGAATCGACAATAGAGTGATGAACAATGCCGTTGAGCTCGACTCCTTTTTGGGAACAGCGTTCGCACACGGATCCGAGAACATTGTCGATTAGGCTCCGCAAGCTGAAGGTCTCCTGGTGAATCTCAAGTTTCCCTGATTCAATCTTGGAAAGGTCCAGAACGTCGTTGATCACCGCTAAGAGGGAATCGGCACTGGAACGGATTGTTTGAAGGAGGCTGAGTTGTTTGGAATCTAGCTTTGAATCGAGGAGAAGCTCGCTCATTCCCAGAACGCCATTCATCGGGGTTCTGATCTCGTGGCTCACCGTTGCAAGAAATTCACTCTTGAGGCGATTCGCTTCTTCCGCCGATTGCTTGGCTTGTCGCAGGGAATGCTCCGCGTTCTTGCGCGCGGTGATGTCTGATTCAATTGCGATGAAATTGGTGATCCCTCCTTGGTTGTCTTGGACGGGTTGGCATTCGATTTCAATCCAACGGGGTTCACCCGATTTCGTGTAGTTGACAATCTCAACGTGAAACGAGTTTCCTTCAGCGATTTGGCTGCCCATGAAAGCCGCCGTTTTGGAGTCGGTTTCTTCCCCTTGGAGGAGATGTCCGGGTTTGCGCCCGATGATATCGTCAAGTTCGTAGCCGGTCTGTTTGGTAAATCCCGCATTGACCCACTCGGTGAGTCCATTGGCATCTGTGATGATAACGGCATTGTCCGTGCCAGCCGCGACCAACGCTAGCTTTCGAGCCTCTGATTCCTGGTGCCGGAGTCTCTGTTCCGTTTGTTGAAGCGTCTTGTTCTGTTGTTCCAGATCTCGATTTGCTTGGCTTAGTTTTTCTTTTTGAGTCTTTAGCCTCTCCGTAAATTGCTTGATGTCCTGAAAGGCCATTCTTTGGGATTGGAGCAACTGGAGGAGGTCGATGACGGGATCATGGATCGCAAAGTCGTCCATGGTGAGACCTGCAGCGATGACGTCTTCGGTGTTGGAGAACCAGGGAGAGCCGAGAAAGAGAAAACACTGCTCAGTGTGTTTGATGATTTGACCGCGAAGAACCAAGGTCGATTGCTGGACCTCAATGAGGTAGAGCGTTTTCTTATCAGAAAAGCTCTCTGAGCAGACGGAGAAATCGGTGGGCCGTCGGATTTTGAAACAGTCTGAGAAAGGACGACCAAGGCCGATCGAAGGGAATTTGCGTTTAAGGGCACGGCCTAAGGCCACAATTTGTAAGTCTTCGTCAAAAGCGAAGTGGAACGGAAAGGCCTCAGAAAAACTTTCTGGACCTAAACTTATTGCCTCCCGGGCGCCCATTTAGAGAAGACTTTACCAGCTTACCTTAAAAATTTCATGAATTGGGTCCGATGATCTTGTTTCGATGAGGGAAACGGTGACGTCGTCTCCAAACCGTTCGCCAAGCCCCTTCATCAAGCCGACCACAAAGGACTGGAGGCCTGGCCGATGGGAGTGATAATGCAGATGGATGCTCTTCTGCTCGATGTCTGTGACTTCAAATCGAGGCGGGCGGAGGTTTGGAAAGATCATGCTGACGCGAGTGTGAAAATTGGGCAGGTTTTGCATGAACTCGGTCAAATTGCTACCTCCGGCGTCCATCATGTGTCCGTAGCTTTCAGTAGCCACTCGCGTGATCCAGTACTTACCGAAGCTTTCTAGAACTGTCTCGGCCGGGGCATCTAGGATCTTGCAGGCGGCGCCAACAAGGTTATAGGTAAGCGAGTCGTCGTAGCTTTCGTTGCTGACAAAAAGGTCGACATCGACTTCAGCCTCTTTTTTGATCCGCTCCCAGGCTTCCTCACCGTAGTTTTCGACGACGAGGCCCTCGATCGCCTTATTTACTAGTCCATACATAATCGCGTGCTAATCGCTTGTTCAGTCCTATTATCGCTATTAGCGTGCCAGGGTGGAAGTTGTTTTACGTCTGAGTCTGCGAAAACTCGGTCTGGTCTATGCTATTGTATCGGTTTACGGTCTTCTTTTCTGGAGAAAATGTAAGGTTGAAGGGCGCTCTAATGGTTTTTTTGCATTGCGTTGCAGTGAAAATGCAATGCAATTTGCATCATTGGCTCGTGCTGACTGAAGGAAAGGTTTTCAAGAGTGACTGCGAGATGTCGACGAGTTCTAGCTGTTTATGATGATGCATCCGTTTTTGGCGGACATGAACAGATGTCATTGAGTGGGATTGAAGCGTTGGCACGTGAGCCGGATCTTGAGTTGTGTTGCTTTGTTGCAGCCTCGAATCAGAAGTTGATTGGAAAACTCACTGAGCTCAAGAGCCGTTTGAGTAATGTGAGCATTGTGGAGCTGGCGTTTTCAAGTCGCCGCTTTCAGGGCGTTCGGAGTCGATTCGAGAAGGGGCGGATCCGAGAGGTCGCTAGACTCCTTAGAGATTCCCAGGCTCAAGCCTTACTCGTGCTTCAAGGAGACATCGAGCTTTCTTCAATCGGCGTTCTCGCCGGCAAGGCCATCGGGATCCCAACCGTGAGTTATATTCCGGTTCCTCACACGCTCGCTACGATGAAGGCAAAACTAGGGAGCCTTCGAGATCCGTTCAATCGCTGGCTCTTCAACAAACCAGATGCCTTTATCACGATCAGCGAGGGAATGAGGGGGCTGCTGCAAGACCGGGGCGCGAGGCAGGTCATTGAGGTTGTGTTCAATGGGTTTGTCGCCTCTAAGACCGAAAAACGGGATCGGCATGCCTCCAGAAAAACGCTGGGATTGCCCCAAGATTGCCGTTTGGTGGCGATGGTGGGGCGTGTCGAGTATAAGCAGAAACGCCAAGACTTCCTCCTACGGACCTTTGCTGAACATCGGGAGCAGTTTGCCGACGCACGTTTGTTGTTTGTCGGGAGTGGTCCCGATGCAAAGGATCTGATGCGGCAAACTCGTGATCTCGGCCTAGATGCTGAGGTGTTTTTTCTCGAGTGGACGGATGGGCTTTCGGATGTCTATTCAGCGATTGATTTGCTCGTGTTGCCGTCGCGATTTGAAGGGGTTCCTTTGGTGATGCTTGAAGCGATGAGCGCGAGTGTCCCCATTGTTGGCTGTTCCCGAGACGGAATGAAGGAGTTCTTGCCATCGGAGTGGCTTTTTGAACCGGGAAATCGTGCGGCGTGTGCAAAGACGATCGCATCACTATTGACCGGCGACCCCAGCGCGCTTGTTGTTGAAAATAAGAAACGGTCTTTAGAGCTCTTCAGTTTGGAACGGTTTGAAGCAGCGTTTGTGCGTTCAACTCGGAAGCTGGGAAATCTGTGATCTGATTCGACTCGGACCGGAGGGCCCCTATTGAAGGGATTCCTGGAGTTGGAGCCAACTCAAGATTGTCTTGCTAACCCGCTCGCTTCGGTCTTGCTGTACGAAATGGCCGGCACCGGGCAGAGTGACGAGGGTGAGGTCCTTTTCTAAGAATTCCCAGGTGCCGTTGAGCCCACCCGGAAGCAGTGCCCAGTCATCAAGGCCATGAAACATTAGCACCGGGCACTCGACTTTGATGATCGGCCCCTTGTGGGCTTGATAGGGGGGGCGAGGGTAGTTGGCTTTGTAGAAATTCAACATCCCTTCAAAACTGGACCGTTCAAAGGCTTTGACGTACGTCTTTCTTGCGTCAATGTCGGTGACCCAGTTTGCGAGTCCGGCTGCTGTGAGCGCTTTGTGCGCATCGTCTTTCTGAAAGCGTCGAGCGTATTCGCTATTCGCTTGTTGCTTGGGATTACTTGCTAATTCCCTCGCGAGTGCAACCGGGTGCGGCAGGTTGAGGATGACTAACTTTTCGGTCATATCAGGATAAGTCATGGCGACGTTCCATGCGACGAAACCTCCCCAGTCGTGTCCGACAATGATGGCTTTGTCATTACCGGTATGCTTGATGACAGCGCGGATGTCGTCGACAAGATGTTGGATCTTGAATTGATCCTCTTTCGCTGGCTTATCGCTCAAGTTATAGCCGCGCTGATCGACTGCGACGGTTTGATAGTGCTTAGAGAGATAGTGCATTTGATGCCGCCATGTGTACCAGAAATCAGGGAATCCGTGGATCATGATCATGAGTGGGCCCTTTCCTGCACTCGTGTAGTGAATCGCCACGTCACCATTTTTTGCGTAGTCGTGAGTGATGCTGCGTTCAAAGGCTTCGAGCGTCTCATCTCCTAGGAGTGCCTGCGTGATCCCAAGGCATCCAAGCAATAGGATGCCTATGGTTCTGGAGATTCGACGTGACGCGGTGCGACTTAGCATGGGCAAAGGATACAGTCTGTCGAATCTAAGCGAAAGTCAGATCTCGAAGCATGAGACGTTGCTAGGGGTTCGGTCTTGCTACTGCAACGTCCCGTAGCGGATGGAACTCAGGGGGAAGCGGCTAGCAGCGGCGCTTCTCGACGATCGCCCGAAGGGCTGCTTGAACGAGGTCTGCTTCCTCTTGGATTGAGTTGATGATAGCAGCGATCTCTGCTTGAGACTCAGCGAGGTCAGGCTCCCAGTGTTCGAGTTCTTGGCAGAGCTTTGCCAATCGCCGGGCGCCGATATTATTGGCGCTTCCCTTGAATGTGTGAGCGATGCGGGCGAATTTCTTTCCATCCCTGGCGTCAAGCGCTTCATTGAGTGCTTTTTTCTGCTTGGGGATCTCTTCTCCGAAGAGTTCGGAAAGGTCTTCGAGGGGGTCATACGCGTCTTCAGGTGAGAGTTTGTTGAAATTGTTGAGAACGGATTGGTCCAATCTCGGAAGGGGGTGATTCTCTGTGTCTTCTTCGACATGACTCACGGGTGCTTTCAGCCCTGAGAGGACAGCCTCTATCGTCGGCAGCATGATGGGCTTGCTGATATAGTCGTCCATCCCTGCGTCTAGGCAGCGCTGCCGATCGCCTTCCATGGCGTTCGCGGTCATCGCAATAATACGAGCGGGCGCTTTTCCTTTGTTCGCCGCAGACGCTTCCATCTCTCGGATTTTACGAGTGGTTTCATAGCCATCGAGCTCAGGCATTTGGCAATCCATGAAGATCAAGGGAAAGCTTGTTTGATTGAGTATTGCGATGGCTTCCAGTCCGTTGCTCGCGGCGATTCCCTCGTGCCCGAGTTGACGAAGGACATGCAGGGCAACGCTCTGATTCACCGGATTGTCCTCGACGACCAATATTTGATGGCCACTCGGTGCGCTTTGGGAGCGAGTCGTTGGTTCAGAGGCTACGGGAGCGCTGGGAGCTTTCTCGCCCGCTTTTTCCCCGTCGCGGGCGCGTTCGATACTGCTAAGCAATTGGGCACGCTTGATCGGCTTCGTGACAACGCAGCTGATGTCGCAGGCTGCTAATCGGCGGCTGGTGGTCTTTTTCCCAACCGGAGACAGAAGGATCTTTCTGACGGGATGCCTCCCTTCGAGGTTCTTGATATCAGAACAGAGCTTGAGACCTCGGTTGCCGGAGACATTAAGATCGGCAATGAGGTAATCGATAAGCACTCCCTTGCGTTGATGTCCTTCAAAAAGTTGTCGGGCGCTACTTACTGAGTTCGCCAGAAAACAACTGCCGCCGATTGCAGTGAGTGCTTCTTCGAGTGATTGGCGAACGCTTGGATTGTCGTCGACGATGAGAAAGCTGGTGCCCGTGAAGGGCTTGGCCTTGGTCGGGGCTTCGTAGGGAAGATCAGAGCAACGGTCAAAGGGGAGGCTAAAGAAGAACTGTGAACCTTGTCCTTCTTCGCTTTCCACATGGAGCTTGCCGCCCATCAGATCAATGAGTTGCCGACTGATCGCGAGACCGAGTCCCGTGCCCCCGAATTTGCGAGTCGTTGACTCGTCCGCCTGTGTGAAGGCTTTGAAAATATGTCGCTTGGCTGATGGTGCGATACCGATCCCAGTATCTCTCACTTCGAATCGAATCCGGCAGCGTTGCCCTTTTTTTCGAATGGGTTTGACTCGGATCTGAACTTCTCCCTTGGGGGTGAACTTGATCGCGTTCCCTACGAGATTGTTGAGGATTTGGCGAAGACGGGTGGCGTCTCCAATCACTCGCTCAGGTAGACTTGGATCAAGCCAGAGAACGAGTTCGATCCCTTTTCGTTGACCGTTCTCCGCAAGAAGTTCAGCGACGCTCTCGACCAGGGTGGTGGGGTCGAAGTCCGCTTTCTCGAGTTTCATTTTCCCTGATTCCATTTTGGAAAAATCAAGGATGTCGTTGATCAATCGTAACAGCGTGAGACCGCTGTCTTCGATCGTCTGTGAAAAATGGCTTTGCTCTTCATCGAGGGCCGTTCGGCGAAGTAATCCAGCCATGCCGATGATGCCATTCATCGGTGTACGGATTTCGTGGCTCATGTTCGCGAGAAAGATCGACTTGAGCCGCGTAGATTCGAGTGCTGCGTCTCGGGCCAGCTGAAGCGCTCCCTCGGCGCGTTTTCGTTCCGAGATATCTTCGACGATCCCTTCGTAGTAGCTGACGGATCCATCGTCTGCCTTCACCACGCGCGCCGTTTCCGCGATCCAGATTTTCGTGCCATCTCGGCGATAGATTTCCGATTCGAATTCATGAACTTCGCCGCGCTTTTCCATGAGTTTTCGAAATTCTCGGCGTCGCTTTTGATTGACATAAAGCTGTTTGCCGATGTCGGTGATGTTTTTCAGCAGGTCTTGAGCGGAATCGTAGCCGTAGATTCGGGCCAAGGCTGGATTGGCCTCGATGTAGGTGCCGTCGGGTGTCGTTTGGAAAATACCTTCAACGGCTTGCTCGAAAATATCCTGATACTTTTTCTGCGCTTTCTCGAGTTGCTGTCTCGTCTCAACAAGCGACGTAACATCCTTCGAAACCCCAAAGGTACCGATGATTGTTCCATTCCCACTTCGGAACGGCATCTTGCTGGTAAGAACCCAATTCTCAGCGCCGTCTTTGAGGATTTCCTTTTCAATTTTTCCAATCACGGGCTCACCCGTATTGATGATTTGTTGTTCATCCTCGAAGGCTGGCTGCGCGTGCTTTTCGGAGAAGAAATCGAAATCGGTTTTTCCAATCGCATCTTCTGGAGAATCGAGTCCGAGACGATCTGAGAGCTCTTTGCTACAAACGATGAAGCGGGACGATTGGTCTTTGAAGTAGACGTGATCCGGAATGGAATCGAGGAGTGAGCGGAGGAGGTCCCGTTCGAAGGCGAGGTCTTGTTCGGTCTTACGCTGTTCAGTGACATCCCAGAAGATCCCTTGAATACCGACGATCTGGCCATGACGATCATAGATCGGGGTTTTGACGACGTGCACGTAGTTTTGCTCAAGTGATCCCGTTTGGTGTTCCTCAATTGTTTCGAACCGTTTTCCTGTCCCTGCCACACGACGATCGTCCTCTTGATATTTCTTGGCTAGTTCGGAGGGGAAGAAATCGAAATCGGTCTTGCCCATGATCGCCTCCAGTGGCTTACCGAGCACACTGCAAAAATTCTGATTGGCGAAGGTAAACTTACCGTCGAGATCCTTTCGGAGGATATTCTGTGGGAGACTCTCGACGAGCGAATGATAGAAGGCTTCAGATTTATTGTAGGCATCTCTCGTGTGAGCGAGCTCTGCTTCGGTGCGCTCGAGTTTCACTTCTACTTGCTCGGTGCTTAAAGCGCGACCGGCAAGCGAGGCGATGTGGAGGAGCGACTGCCGGTTCTCGGCGGAAAATTCTGCCGGTTCTGGGTCGTGAACGGCAATGACGCCGAGCACCTCTCCCGTCGTATCGCTGATAGACTTGCCCGCAATTCGCCGGAAGGGTGATGTTTGATCGGATTCCTCGGCGAGCTTCCATTCAGAATCATTGTCGAGATCCTCAATCGCAACCAAGGCCGTTGATTCAGCAACGTGACGATAGAGAGCGAGGAGGGTGGTCTCTGTTTGGGGCGGATTGCCAAACGATGCTTCGAGGACGAATTGGGCGTCTTGTCTGCGGAGAATAATCGCACTCTGAGAGCCGGTAGAGAGCGACGCGAGTGAAACGAGTTGATCAAGCTCTGAGAACGCGTTGCGACGAGGGCTCCTGACTTCGCCTGGGTTGAAGGGAGCCTGTGACTCTAAAAACGATGTAGAGTGATCGTCTGCTTTCATGGTGCGCTTTGCCTGCCGTCGCTGGCAGCTCTAATCTAGTCCTTCGTGCGCTCTCTAGCAACCTTCCTTGTTGCTATTTCACGGAGAGAGCCGGTGCCCGTTTTGTCTTCTCATCATTTCTTTTTTTTTTCATTCTGCGCCTATGTCGTTTGATATTGACCGGATTAGGGCCAATTTTCCCGCCCTGGACTTGAAGGACGGGCGACAAGCCCGTGTGTTTCTTGACAATCCCGCGGGAACTCAGGTTACCCAAGGGGTCGTTGATCGAATGACTGACTATTTGCTTCGCTCGAATGCTAACTGTGGAGGGGCTTTCTTCACGTCCAAACGGACCGATGAATTGCTTGATCAAGCCCACCAGGGGATGGCAGATCTGCTTCATGCCTCGTCCAAGGACGAGATCATTTTTGGTCCGAACATGACATCGCTGACCTTTAGTCTCTCGCGAACACTTACGGGACAGGTTGATGAGGGAGATGAGATCGTTGTTTCTCGATTGGATCACGACGCGAATATACAGCCTTGGGTGCGGCTGGCCGAAGACTGTGGAGCGACGGTGCGATGGGTAGATTTTGATCCGAATGACGGGCGTCTCTGTCTTGAGTCGCTCGATGAGTTGCTGTGTGAACGGACTCGAATCGTTGCTGTAGGCTTGGCTTCCAATCTGATCGGTACCATTAATCCCATCGCAAAAATTGCTGAAAAAGCGCATCGTGTCGGCGCCTTGATGTTCGTTGATGCCGTTCACTACGCGCCTCATGGTTCCATCGATGTGGCAGCGCTTGGGGCGGATTTTCTGGTGTGTAGCCCCTATAAATTCCTGTCTCTTATACACATCTGACGCTGCCGACGAGCGATCTAGTGTAGA
>CAJXVR010000007.1 GCA_913061285.1 uncultured Verrucomicrobiota bacterium
GATGTAGAGAGGTCTCGTGGGCTCGGAGATGTGTATAAGAGACAGGATCTCGGGCCCCCTAGCGGATACCGACGAAGGGCTGAGTCTCCCCCTCGACACACTAGAGGTCTTTCAACGAAGAGCCCTCACAGGTTACGAATCTGTTCTAGCATCCTACAGTGATGGCAGCCCCCTCTTGGCCCGCAAATCACTGGGACAGGGAGCGATCTATTTTCTAACCACCCTGCCCCGACCCGACTGGTCAAATCTCAGCAATGGCACCATCCTCATCCCGCTCGTGCAACGTCTCCTCCAAGACGGCGCACGACGACAGGAAAAAGTCACCTTTGCAACGGCGGGCGAGATCGAGCCCCTCCTTGAAGAACAGCCATGGAAATCCGTCAACAATTCGGATAATGGTGATTTCCGATGGACTGCTGGGGTCTATCGAGCTGGCGACCGCTGGTTGGCCGTCAACCGAGCACCGGACGAGGACAATCCCGGAAGACTCGAAAGTGCCCAAGCAAGTGCGCTCTTCGGGGCTCTGCCGCTCGCCCTCCAAGAAGAAAAAGTGGAAGCAAGTGAAGCCCTTCAAGGCGAGGCCTGGCGCCTCTTCCTGGTCGGTATGCTCGCATTCCTCATTGCCGAAGGGTTTCTGATACTTCCAACGGTAGCAAAACCAGTCACACCAAGGTCGGCCATATGAGCAACTGGACATTCGCTGCTTCATTTCCGCTTGTTCTCCTGGGCCTCGCCATCTGGGGATTGACCCTGTGGCTATCGTGGACCAATTGGAAACGACAAGCCTCCCGACGAGGCGTTGCCATTCTCGAAGGACTACGCGTTCTGATTGTGACCTTACTGATTATCACCTTGCTGAAGCCAGAGCGGGTGCAGCAAATCCAGCGAACGGAGAAACCGAATATTGTCGTACTCCACGATACCTCCGCCAGCATGACGACTAGTGATGTCGTGGTGTCAAATCAGGTGGTTTCAAGAGCTCAATGGGTTGAGGGAGTTCTTACCAATCAATTTTACGCCCCGCTCGAAGCAGGCGCACAGATCGAAGTGCACGCCTTCGCACAGTATCCCCCCCTTGATAATTCTGACTCGACCAATGCCATCGAAGGCACCGACCTCAGCCTCGCTCTAGATGGGACTCTGCAACAATTCGACGATCTCAAGGGGGTGATCGTCCTAACCGACGGCGATTGGAATCTAGGCCTGCCCCCGATTGGCGTTGCCACTCAATACCGCGATCGCGATGTTCCCGTCTTTCCCATCGCGGTCGGACGCCAAAGCCCTTTACCCGATGTTGCCATCGACGATGTTGACGCTCCGGCCTACGGACTCCTCGGTGAAACCATCTCCATTCCAGTGCGTCTTCGCAATGATTTCCCCCGAGAGGTCACCACCATGCTCGAATTGTATGACGGGGATACTCAACTGGCCCGCAAGGAAGTTCTTATCCCTGCCGAAACGGAACTTCAGGATGCGATCGTATGGGACCCAAAAGAAACAGGCACTCTGGATCTCACGGTCAAGATCGGATCCGAACCCGATGAGCTTCTCGCCGACAACAACGAATCTTCATTCCAGATTGGTATCCGACTCGAGACTCTCAAGGTCCTCGTGGTGGATTCCAAACCACGATGGGAATATCGCTACCTCCGAAATGCCTTGGCACGAGATCCTGGAGTTCAGATGAACTGCCTCCTCTTCCACCCTGGCTTAGCCACCGGTGGAGGCCGCCACTATCTCTCGGCCTTCCCCAGTACCAAGGAGCAAATCTCAGTGTATGACGTCATCTTTCTTGGCGACGTCGGAGTCGTGCCCAATCAACTCAAGGAGAGCGATCTTGAACTCATCCGCGGCCTCGTCGAACAGCAGTCTAGTGGATTGGTTTTCATGCCCGGCAGGAGCGGCCATCAGCAGACACTCGCCGAGAGCCCTCTCGCTGACCTAATCCCCGTGGTGCTCAATGATGAACGCCCCCAGGGAATCGGTCTTCAGAACGAATCTCAACTCAGCCTCTCCAGCCTCGGCCGGGGGCACTGGCTCACTCGTTTTGATTCTGACGGGCAGAAGAATGACGAGCTCTGGCGGCAGCTTCCCGGATTCTACTGGTCCGCGGCAGTCGAGAAAAGCCGTCCAGGATCGGAAGTGCTGGCCGTCCATTCGACCATTCGCAATTCCTGGGGCCGGATTCCTCTCCTCGTGACTCGCCCCTTTGGTTCCGGAAAAGTGCTCTTTATGGGAACCGATAGCGCTTGGCGATGGCGTCGAGGCGTTGAAGATAAGTATCACTATCGCTTCTGGAGCCAAGTGGTCCGCTGGATGGCACATCAAAGGCACCTCTCGGAAACGGATGGTATTCGCATGACCTTCACCCCCGAGGTTGCCGAAGTGGGCGACACCATGAATTTTCAGGCGAGTGTCCTCGATAGCTCAGGCTACCCTGCTCAATCCGGCAATGTCTTAGCGACCATCACCAGTCCATCAGGGCGTTCTGAGAAAATTGAATTCGCCTTATCTCCTGGTGGATGGGGCGTTTTCGAGGCCGCATTCATTCCCCAAGAAGAAGGGCAACACCATATCACGGTCCGCGCCGAAGAGTACGGAAGAAAGCTTGAAGCAGACCTTCAGGTGACTCGACCTCTCATCGAGAAAATCGGCCAACCCATCAATCGTCAAGCCCTACAGGAGATCGCCTCCGTCACGCGAGGGCAACTCGCTGGCACAGAGGGACTCGTCGAGGTAATCGCAGCTCTGAAGTCAATGCCTGAGCCCAAACCTCGAGAGGTTCGCCTTCGGCTGTGGTCAAATCCTTGGTGGGGAGGAACGCTACTGCTCTTGTTGGTGATCTACTGGGTAGGCCGTAAGATTGTTGGCCTAGTCTAATTGGCAATGCGAGCCGAACCGACCTCGCTCAAACTAAGGTCCGGATCAAAGAAGAAAATGAAATTGAAGATTCACCTCCTCCTGGGGACCCTTCTCTTTGGCGCCTCTCCGTGGCATCATGCAGCTGAACTTCCAGTCAAACGGTTCCCCGGTAAGAAGCAGCGGAACATTATCTTTGTTCTCACTGACGATCACCGGTATGACGCGATGGGATTCGTCGGCCACCCCTGGTTAGAGACTCCAGAAATGGATCAAATGGCCTCACAGGGCGCTCACTTTCCAAACGCCTTTGTCACCACGTCTCTCTGCGCCCCAAGCCGAGCTTCTATCATCACGGGACTCTACGCCCACAATCACCAAGTGATCGATAACTACAATCCAGTCCGTTCCGATCTTCTCTACTTCCCCCAATACCTCCAGTCAGCCGGCTACGAAACCGCCTTCGTCGGTAAATGGCACATGGGCGGCGACATGGATGATCCACAACGCGGCTTCGATCATTGGGTAAGTTTCAAGGGGCAAGGCACCTATTGGGCTGACGGCAAAGGCACCAAGCGCGTGGTGCCCCAGACCCATCGGGATGGCTACAACATCAACGGCAAACGCGTTCCCCAGAAGGGGTATATTACCGATGAATTAACCGACTATGCCCTTGATTGGCTAAAAGATCGCGATTCCGAGAAACCCTATTTTCTCTATCTTTCACACAAAGCGGTTCACGCAGATTTCGTCGCGGCCGACCGCCATTTAGGGCGGTACAAGGACAAGAAAATGCCCAAACCTCCTACCTTTGAAAACTCTGCCGAGAACTATAAGGACAAGCCAATGTGGTTGAAGAATCAGCGCAATAGTCGTCATGGCGTTGACTATGGTTACAATCTCGATTCGTTTGACCTTGAAGACTACTACAAACGATACTGCGAAACCCTGCTCGCCGTGGATGA
Organism: uncultured Verrucomicrobiota bacterium; assembly: GCA_913061285.1. Classification (GTDB taxonomy): domain Bacteria; phylum Verrucomicrobiota; class Verrucomicrobiia; order Limisphaerales; family AAA164-E04; genus UBA2970. Next base: position 3,825 of record CAJXVR010000007.1, read on the forward strand.
AAACCTCGGGCGAGTGTTCGATTGGCTTCGAAAGACCGGTCAGTTAGAGTCCACGCTCGTCGTTTACATGGGAGACAATGGTTTCCAATTCGGCGACCACGGACTCATCGACAAACGGGTCGCTTATGAAGCGTCTATCCGAGTTCCACTAATCTTCCACTGCCCAGAGATCATCCCCGCTGGAAGCACTTACTCCCAAGTAGTCGCTAATATCGATATCGCCCCAACCCTTCTAGAAGCCGGAGGGGTTAAAGCCCCGAGCCATTTCGATGGCGAAAGCTTCCTTCAACTAGCCACCGGCAATGCCATTCCCTGGCGAGACTACCTCCTTTACGAATACTACTGGGAACGCAACTATCCCCACACCCCAACCACTCACAGTGTTCGCGGCGAGCGGTATAAGTACATTCGTTATCACGGCATTTGGGATCTCAATGAGCTCTACGACCTGCAAGAAGATCCCCACGAGACGAAGAACCTGATTCAAAGCGAAGCGCACCAGTCACTGATCGCAACGCTCAACACCCGCCTATTCGATCTCCTCGAGGAAAGCGCTGGTCACACCATTCCCCTCCAACGAGATCGAGGCCCCACCTTCCCGCTTCGACATCCTGATCGCGCTCGTCAGGGAACATTCCCTCAGGCCTGGTTTGAAAAACAGTAGTTCAAACCCTTTTCTATTCAGAATATGAGCCATCGCATCACACTCGATCGCCTGCGAACCATTGGAAAAGCGGAAGGGCTCTCGTATCTCCTTCTCCTTGGAATTGCCATGCCACTAAAATACCTGGCAGGCATGCCCATGGCTGTCTCGGTTGTCGGTTCCATTCACGGTCTCCTCTTCGTCGTCTTTTGCTTTGCTCTGCTCCACGCCTTGTTGAGTACGCCACTAACATTCAAGTGGTCCGTCATCGCCTTTGTCGCATCGCTCTTGCCTTTCGGCCCCTTTGTGATTGATCGTCATTTGAAGACTTTCGAAACAGCAAGGGACTAAGCAACGAGACGACCTCTCTGAACCGACGACGAAGGCACGCTGCTCCGCAGCAAACTGAAGGGAAACTCATTTCTCGAGTATCGAGAACCCCCAACACCGTCACCGACAAGTGCAGGCGCTCTAGCCCCGGCAGACTTTCCCTTGGTTTTGTGTTTGTCAGCCTGACGAAGATAGTCGAATTTAGAGGCTATGAAATCGTCAGGTCTTCGTCTTTCACTCGCGATCTGTTGCCTCCTCGCCACCACCCACTCGCCTGAGATCGTCGCTGACGAGGGCATGTGGCTCTTCAACCAAGCACCCCGTAAGCTGCTACAATCGAAATACGGTTTCGACGCATCCCCCCAGTGGCTTGAACACGTGCAAAAGGCTTCAGTGCGTTTCAACAGTGGTGGCTCCGGCTCTTTCGTCTCCAAAGACGGACTCGTTCTTTCCAATCACCACGTCGCCGCTGATGCGCTGCAGAAGCTGAGCAATGAAGAACGAGATATTCTTGCAGAGGGCTATCAGGCCAACGCGATGACTGAGGAACTCAAATGTGTCGACCTCGAACTAAACGTCCTCATGGGAATTCAAGACGTCACAGAGCAAGTCAACGCTGCCGTCAAGCAAGACATGGATCCTGAGACCGCATTCAACGCCCGACGCGCTGCCATCGCAGGCATCGAAAAGCGCTCGCTCGATTCGACCGGTCTTCGAAGTGACGTCGTGACGCTCTATCAAGGAGGCGCCTATCATCTGTATCGTTTCAAAAAATATACTGACGTACGACTCGTGTTTGCGCCCGAACAGCAGATCGCCTTCTTCGGAGGCGATCCTGACAATTTCGAATATCCCCGTTACTGCCTCGACTACACTTTCTTCAGAGCCTACGAGAATGGAAAGCCCGCGAGAACAGAGCACCACTTGAAGTGGAATCCGAGTGGCCCTAAGAACGGGGAATTGGTTTTCGTGACCGGGCATCCAGGAAGCACCAGTCGGCTGCTTACCGTCTCAGAGCTTGAGTACGAAAGAGACATTCTGCAACCGGATGTTCTCTCTTGGCTCAACCGGATGGAAGTCCTCCTCAATGTCTATGGAAGTCGAAGTACCGAGAATAAGCGTCGCTCCAAAGACCTTCTCTTCGGTATTCAAAATAGTCGAAAAGCCTACGGTGGAATGCACGCAGGACTCCTAGATCCAGACCTCTTCGCTCAAAAACGCCGCCAAGAGAACGATCTACGAAAGGCGGTCAAAGCGGATCCAAGCCTTCGAGACACCGAAGCAGCCTGGAAACGAATCCGCGACGCACAGTCAGAGATCGCCAAGGTAAGAACCCGCTACAATTTCTTTGAAGGAGGTCGCGCCTTCTACGGAGACCTCTATCCCATTGCTAAGATGCTGCTCAGGGCAGCGGTTGAACTCCAGAAGGCCAATAGCGAACGTCTCCGAGAATTCCACGAATCTGGCCTCGACTCGCTTCAATTCCAACTCTTCTCCAACAAACCCATCTATGAAGATCTCGAGTTGGTAACACTTGCCGATGGACTCACCTACCTCGCCGATACCTTTGGCCCCGAGGACCCCATGGTTATGGCCATTCTAGCCGGACGCTCGCCCCAGAAAGCAGCCGCTGATCTGATCACTGGAACAAAGGTCCGTGATGTGTCATTTCGCCGAGAACTCTTCGAGGGGGGAATTGAGGCCATCAACCTGGCCAAGGACCCGATGATCGAACTCGCTCGATTGGTCGATCGCGAAGCCCGCGAGGCACGAAAAGCACTCGATGCAGCTAAGGAGATTAAGCAGGCCGCGCACGCTGAGATTGCCAAGGCACGCTTTGCGATCCAGGGAAGCTCTAGCTATCCAGACGCCACGTTCACATTACGACTGGCATTTGGAGAAGTGGCCGGCTACCAGGAGGGAACTCAACATCGCCCGCATGAAACCTACTTCAAGGGACTCTATCAGCGATCCCAAGACCAATCCGAGACCCCTCCATTTCACCTTCCGAAACGTTGGATTGAACGAAAAAGTCATCTAAATCTCGATGCCCCCGTCAACTTCGTCAGTAAAATTGATATCATTGGCGGCAACTCCGGTTCGCCCGTCGTCAATCGAAGGGGAGAGCTAGTGGGCTTAATATTTGATGGCAACATTCACACCCTTCCATGGCGTCATGGCTACGATGACAAAGTGGCTCGGGCAATCTCCGTGCACGCAGGCGGCATTACCGAGTCATTGAAATCCGTCTATCAAGCCAACCAACTCCTGGAGGAGCTCCTCCGCTAGTCCCATATCCAACCTAGACCAAGCAAGTCATTCGCTATGAATCAACGTTTCATACTTATCTGCCTCTGCACGGCGCTCAGTTATCCTCTCTCCGCCATCAGTCAGAATAGTGCCGAAGCCCCCACACTTTTTCGAAATTACTGTGCCCCCTGTCATGGCCAATCTCTAGAAGGTGGTAACGCCCAAAGTCTGGTCGACGCGGTTTGGCAATTCGGCTCAAAGAAAAGCCACATGATGCGCAACATCAAGTACGGTATCGCTGATTTCGCCATGCCTGCCTTTGAAGCAGCGTTGTCGGATCGGCAGATTAACAGTCTCATCGACTTTATCTTCGATCAGGAGAAAAAGTCTGGAGCGACAAAACCGCTGCCTCCAGATCGAATTCACACGCTGGACTACGAAGTTCGGGTCGACGTTCTCGCCCACGATCTCGACATTCCTTGGAGTATCGCCTTTACCCGACCGGGGAAAGCGTATGTCACTGAACGCCCTGGCAACATTCGTCAACTCCTCTCGGGACAACTGATCGATGAGCCGGTCAAGAATGTTCCCAAAGTCGTCCACGAGGGACAAGGAGGGCTCCTCGACATTGCGATTGACCCTGAATACGATGACAATGGCTGGATCTATCTCGCCTATAGCCATTCCATTCCTCCGCTTTCAGGAGGCAGCAAGCCTACGGCGATGACGCGAATCGTGCGCGGCCAGATCACCAACAACGAGTGGAGCAATCAGCAAACGGTCTTTGAAGCCCCTGCCGAGACTTACCAAGGGACTCGACATCACTATGGCAGCCGAATCGCCTTCGATGCAGAACATCGCCTCTACTTTTCCGTTGGGGACCGAGGCAACGGAAAGCAAGCGCAGGACCTCAGCCAGCCAAATGGAAAAATCCACCGCGTCAATCGAGATGGTTCAACACCCACCGACAATCCCTTTCTCACGCGGTATGATGCCCTGCCTAGCATCTTCTCCTACGGGCATCGCAACCCTCAAGGCCTGGCAGTACATCCGGTGACCAACCAAATCTGGAGCTCGGAGCACGGCCCTATGGGCGGTGATGAACTAAATCGACTAGTCAAGGGAGCGAATTTCGGTTGGCCCGAGATTACGTATGGTCGCAACTATGACGGCGCCGTGGTTTCCGAATTCAGATCAAAGCCCACAATGAAGCAGCCTAGGCTCTACTGGAAGCCGTCCATTGCGGTCTGTGGCATTGATTTCATCCAGGGAGATGCCTTTCCGCGGTGGCGCAACCATCTGGTAGTCGGCGCTCTAAAATACGAGGAAGTGAGGCTCCTCAATATCATGGAAGGCGAAGTCATCCACCAAGAAATTCTCCTTAAAAACATTGGTCGAGTCCGCGATGTGGCCACCGGGCCTGACGGCGCCATCTATATCGTCACCAACGGACCAGGAAGAGTGCTTCGCCTCACACCAATTCGAGATCTCAACGGCAATCCAAACGAATAGTCCCAATTGAACGATCGGCGTTATCGGCTCTTTCGGTCCATTAAGTCCACTACCTCCCTCAGGGCCTCTTTCAATGCCAGGACCCCATAGGGTTTCTTCAGCACGCCAGAAAAGCCATACTCCTGGTAGCGGGACAAGATCGGGTCTTCGGAATAGCCACTCGTGGCTATTCCAACGGCACCAGGATCAATCTTCAAGAGGCGATCCATACACTCGTTCCCTCCCATCCCTCCAGGGATGGTTAGGTCAAGGATCGCTAGATCAAACCCTTGCCCAGCATTTAATGCAGAACGATAAAGGGCGACAGCAGCCGATCCTTCACAACACAGCTCACTGTGATGACCGAGGCGTTCGAGCATTCGGGACAGAAGATCTCGTATTGGTTCTTCATCATCCATCACCAAAACTCTGAGTCGATCGATCTGACGAACCGGGTTTGACTCCTCTCCCTTACTTGTCCGGGCAGCGCGATCACTATCTTCCCGAGCAGGAAACGCCAAGGTGACAGTAGTACCCTTCCCAACGATCGAATCAATTTCGATATGACCATCGTGCCGTTTCATTATCGAATAACAAACAGAGAGCCCAAGTCCATTCCCTTTCTCTTTGGTCGAAAAATACGGGTCAAAGACCCGGTCTAGGGTATCCTTTGAGATCCCAGATCCTTCATCAACAACCTGAATCTGAACAAAAGGTAGCAACTTACCTTCAACCGATTTCGTCACATTCGAAGCAACGACGGATAGACTCCCCCCATTCGGCATGGCTTGAAGCGCATTGATCGTCAAATTCTGCAACAACTGTGCTAGTTGGCCAAGATCCACATCCACAGCCTTCAAACTGGTGCAGATCTCAAACGTCGGTTTGATAACTGTTCCCCGCAGGGTGAACTCCACCGAATGTCGAATCGCTTCGCTAATCGAAGCTTTCGTCTTCACCGGGGCTCCCCCCTTGGAAAAGGTAAGTAATTGCTGAGTCAACTCGCTTGCTCGAAGAGACGCCGCCTCAGACTCACGTAGCATCTCCCGCAGTTCGTTAGGAACATTGCTCTCCATACTGGCGATGGAAATATTGCCCATGATTGTCGTAAGAAAATTGTTAAAATCATGGGCTATTCCTCCAGCGAGCAAGCCTAACGATTCGAGCTTGCTCGCTCTAAACGTCTCTTCTTCAAGCATCCTAAAATGAGAGACATCACGAACAGCAAACACACACCCAATCACTTGAGTTTCTGCATCCGTAATCGGAGCACAGCTATAGCTCACTTCAATCGTCGATTGATCCGTCTTAACCAAGACGACATCACTCTTGCCCGTGACAACAACTCGTTCGACAATCGCCATATCCATAGGAGATGGAATCACCTCCTCGGACCCCAAACCTTGGAGATGCACCAACTCATCAAAACGATGGCCGACAGCCTCCGTTTCCGTCATCCCGAAGAGACCCTCCGCTGCCTGATTGAATAGCACAATCTCCCCGCTAATATTCGTCACGACGATCCCTTCTCCAATACTTCGGAGCGTCACCACCAAGCGCTCTTTTTCTGCCCGAAGAGAATCATTGACGCTCACCAACTCTTGGGTTCGCTTCCTCACCTCCTCATTCAAACGATCGCGGTGCGCCCTCAGATCCGAATGCTTCGAGGCCAGACGAATGGCCAAGAACGTAGCGATTGTGGCGAGCAGACAAACGGGCACGAGAAAGATTGGACGTTCCCAAATGGGTGGCAGCACAGCAAATTCACGCCGAGCAGGGCTTGGATCATAATTAAAATCACGATCTTCAGCCCTGACTTCAAAAACATACCGACCGCTCTTCATATCCTGCTTCATAGAAACAGTCCTCCCACGAGAAGGAAGCGACCAAGGTCCGGGCTCGTCCTCGCCTGTTCCCATTCGTCTCAAGCGCCACGAGAATTCCAACTCCGACTCTGGCGTATGCCCCCAGGCATCATATCCTCCATAGCCGAAGACAGCAGTTTCGCCAGGCCCTATAGCCGATGCCGCTTCCGTAATCCAAGTATCAGGAGCCGTGCTGTCCCCTTCATAGCGATAGACCGAAGCGCTCGTATTTGCGGTCCATATGCTCCCCGCAGGATCTTCTCCGATGAAATGAATCTCACCAGATCTCAATCCGTCCTCAGCCGAATAATTGACCCAACGATTCTGCGAACGTACGGCCACGCCCAGATTATCAAAACCAACCCATAGCGAACCAGCTCGATCCTCAAAGGCAGCCAGAATCCTCGAACTTAAAAGAGAATCTCGCACCGTGACGCTTTCTTCTGTCCCATTGCTAAACACCTTCAGCCCCAGGCCACGAGTGCCCGCGAGTATACTTCCGTCCCGAGACCCGGTCACAAATGTAAAGGAATGGTTCGGATTCCTATTCGTCCCCTCTAGGGTCTCAAGCAGCTGATTCCCTTTCCAGCGTTGAATGTCATTAGAAAGCGCCAGGAGCAATTCACCATTGCCAGACGGAGCAATCGAGTGCACCCACTCATCACCAAATATCGGCACCCATCGTCCTGATTCCAGCGAATAACCACCGCCTTCACCGACGATCAATAGTTGTCCATCTGATCCGGCCAACAAATCCACTAATTGAAACCCTTCAGGGATCAGACGCCGCTGAATGACCTGCCGCAGTGCCAAATCTATCTCAAACAATTCCTTCCCAATGTTGACCCAGCAAAGGTCATTCTGAGGAGCAGCGATAATTGGAGATTCGACTGCTCGGATTGGAAGTGAGACCCGCGGTTCCCATACATCAAGATCCGCCTGATACTGCACCAAGACCCCATCCGCCCTAATCGTTAGCGGCCATTGAGTCTTAGAGGTATGAAAGCCCCCACCTCGCGGGCCGTCTTGATCCTCCGATCGAACACTCCGTTCTCGCCATCGGGCTCTAGTCCCAAGAAGGATTCCCTCTTTAGTTCCAACCCAAAGCAACGAATTGTTGAAAACCCGCACGACTCGAATTCGTGTGGTTACGACGTTGCTCCACGACTCCAATTGCGTCCCCAGAATGGTTGGCTTAGGAGATGAATAAACCTGCCCCGTTGCGGAGCCCACATAGAAATCTCCGTCGTTGGCTTCAGTAAAGAACTTGGTTTCAACAGAGTGATCGACGGTGTGCCACTCATGACCGTCGAAGCCGCTCGGTTGCCCCGAGCCCGCTACCCAGATCCCTCCATCGGATGCTTCAAATAGGACATCGCTTCGACCGACACCGACTCGTTCTGGCCCGTGCTCGATCCAAACTCCCTCTTTCAACTGCATCACGCCCGTCCGATTCCTCGCGACCCACCGAGAACCATCCTGCCCCTCCACAATGCCTCGCACGACGTAGCCAGAGTCGATCCCAGGTGAAAGAACCTCCCGAACATTGTTGAGAAAAATACTCTTCGAGTCACTTGCAAGCGAAGGATCCCCGGCAATCACGGCCCCCATGCGAGAACCAATCCAAAGTTCTCCACTAGAAAATCGATAGACAAAGGTGATCTCATAGCCATCTTCCGAATACTCAGGGGGCAAGATCACTGGGCGCGTTTGGTCCCCTACGAAAACAACCAAACCTTCATCCGTTCCAGCCCACATCCAATGTTCCCGAATATCCCAATACAGGGTCGGCACAAAATCGGAAGGCAAGTGCCCCGTTGCGACACTGAAGGGCGTCCAGTCTGATTCATTAAGCCTAGCAATTCCATTCCCCCAAGAAGAAAACCAAATACTTCCGTCATCGGTGATATGGACATCACGAACCTCCTCAAAATTGCTTCCTTGTGGAGGGACAAACTTGCGAAGCGTCCAAGCGCCATCTTGCCCAAGGACTCCCCATACGGACACGAGACTCAGAACCCCCCAGAGCTTAAGAAAGAACTCAGGAAGTCCTCGAGCAAAGCTCCCGACTCGCTCCTGGCGATCTCGCGGGTATAACAATCGTGCTCGCCTCCGCATCTAGATCTCCTTCGTCGAAGTCAAGAAATACCGATTGATCACATCTAGCGTATGCAATACAGATTTGTGTCAGAGCGAATAATGAAGTTCCCGTTCGATATCCCGCTCGAAGCTTGAAACTCACCATCAAGCTTGTTCTTGGCAAGCACGACAAACTCATCTCCAGTCTGAAGCACAGTTGTCGTCCCGTCCGCGGCTAGAAAGTAGAGTCTACCATCGGCATAGAGCGGTGATGAGCTATGCTTCCCGCCGATGCGTTCCTGCCAAACAATGTCGCCGTCCGAACCTCGATAACACGTGACAATACCGCCACTTGTCACGGCATACAAAAATGGACTCACATAGAGTAACGATGATTCGGTCGGAACCCCCTTCCGATTTTCCCAAGCGACATGGGTCGCGGTGACATCCCCCTGACCGCCCAATCGTACTGTTCGTAGTGTTGTTTTTTCAAAGCCTGATGCCGTGAACATCAGCCCATCACCGATGGCAAAGCTCGGCGTCACTCCCTCGCCCTGGCTGAAGACTCGCCACACTAAGCGACCATCCGATGGATCAAATCCTTGGATCACATCACCCGCCGCACTCAATAGTTGGCGCTTCCCGTCAATCGTTACCGTGTTCGGACTGACGTGGGCAATCCGGGACATACCACGTCCGACTTTCCAATCCACCTTTCCTGTCTCAACATTAACAGCCATCAACCGCGCCTTGTTCCAAGGCACCTGCCAACCAATTTTCTCATCCGGCGAGTTCTTCGGCCAGTCCCCGGCCGTGGCTACCCGTTTGCTTCCGTCAAAGGGCATGATGAGCAGATCGTCAACGAGAACAGGCGAGGCACCAAGACCGTGCCGGCTATAAAAATCGACATCATCGTTCACCCACTGGACGGTACCGGCCCAATCTAACGCAACGATGCTCCCATTGCCAAAAACAGCAAAAACGCCCCGATCATCTACGACCGGCGTCGGAGTCGCGTAGGAATTTCGTTTCTCTTTCCGCTGGGGGGTCTGTCGAAACACTTCTCGGTTCCAAACAATCGCTCCATCTGCAAGACTCAGACAAATCACTCGGCACGAACGATCCTCATCGGTCGTGCTTGTCACCACCACATGATCTCCCCAAACGACTGGGGACGACCAACCCACTCCAGGAATAGGCGTCTTCCAGGCGACATGTTCTGTTTCAGACCATTGGACCGGTAGCTTCGTCTCTGAGGAGTGGCCTTGCCCTCCGGGCCCTCGGAACCGCGGCCAGTTTTCCGCCGAACCTGAGAGGGGAATAAAAACAGCTGCCAAGAAGAGACGAGCAAGTGAATTCATGAGACACGATTGTGTCGATCCACCTACCCAAGTCCAACAAAATCGTGGGGCCCGAAGCCTACGTTCCCGCTCTTAAACCCATAACGAGCCAGGCGCTCCTATTATCAGCCACGCAGTGAAAGCGAGGCTAGAAAAGAACCCGAGAATCGCGATGAGGCGAGGCCAAGATGCTATGATTCTCGCTTTAAAATGCGCACATCTTCTATGAGCCGGCGCATATCAAAGGCAAGCGTTCCGTTGTAGACTCCACGAATGTGCCCCGCTCCATCGACCAAGAGCAATTTCTCGCTGTGGATGATGCCCTGGTCCTCGTTGCTCCCAGACATCTCGGTCTCGGCAAAATAGGAACGACGAGCCAATTGATAAATAGACTTTCGATCTCCCGTGAGCAAATCCCATTTCCCTGACCGGACCGCGTAGCTTTCGGCATAGTCATGGAGCACCGAAACGGTATCGACCTTCGGCATCACACTGAACGAAACAAGACGGACCGTTCTATCGTCATTGAAGGCTTCTTGAACCAAGCCGAGATTGGTGCTCATCGTCGAACAGATTCCGGGGCACGAGGTGAAGAAAAATGAGACGACACGAATCAACCCACTAAAATCCTCCTCACAAACAGTTTGCCCATCCTGGTTAGAAAGCTTGAAGGACCCCACTCGATGCCGATTCGAAACGTCCTCATCCGACCCGTCCGCCCAGCGAGGCGTCAAGGTCGCCTCAGTATAATGGGGCAACACCACCTCAGCAGTCGGAACTTCCTGGGCCCGAAGTGCGCTTCCTGAAAACGCGGTCAACAACAAGAGCAACAGTCCGAGACGAGTTATCTTTTTCATTTCACCAGCACTTGTTTCGTCATTTTACCTTCCGTCGGAGAAGTCGATATCGATGGAGTATTCACGCAGGGTTTGGCCCCCACGAGGCCATAGCGCCTACCATTCCTAACCACATAGTTGCTGCGAAGCTTCCCGGCTTCATCCCAGACCCGCTGCAATCCCTCTTCTTTTCCATCCACATATTGGAAGGAGGCAAACAAGATACCCGACCGGTACCACTCTTGACCCCGGCCGCTGTACACCCCGTGACTGAAAGCCATCTGAAATTTCAATTGACCGTCCGGATACCAGCCTTCGTGTTTTCCATGCTTCCGATTTTCACGATACTCGCGAACAGACTCCAACTGCCCATCGGCATACCATCGTTGCATATTCCCGTGCCGCTTTCCGTCGACGAATACGTCTCGAGCCCTAAGAACGCCATCAGAATCCACGGTCTCAACCCAACCGCTAAAGAGTCCTTCCTTGTAAAAAAGCAGCCCTCGATGTCTCTCTAGTCTGGGCGACCCCGCCATCACAACCTTCTGACCGGCACGGTCACGGATCGAATCCTTGCCTTGTTCGAGAGTGCTCTGAGCTTGGCTCTCCCAAGCGAGATTCAACAGAATACAACCAAGACAGTAATATCGAAACGCCCACATCACCTTCTCCCTCCCGCCGATCGCATTGTCATTCCAAAAAGACCCCGAGAGCCCTACTGGGTGACCGTCCCCTCGACACCATAATAGCCCGAGCCATTGAGATAGGGATCTTCATCAGTAAAGTGATAGTGATAAATGCCCTCCGGAAAATCCTTCGTTGCTCCAAAATGTCCGTGGAATTCATCCAATTGCGCATTGGTGATCTCCTCGCCATTCTCTTCAGGCCCGTACACCGGGTAGCCGTCTAGCAAAACGCCCAGAAACCCATCTCGGCCAACCTGCCCGGACAAGAATAGCGGCTCGACATGGTAGTGATAGAAGCCTCGTTGAGCCGGATGACCACCGTACTGATCAAAGGAGTTTATTTCCCCAGTCAAGGGCTGATTGTTGGGACCGGCATATTGATTGAAGAATGAAACACCGTTGATCGAAACGCCGATAGGACCAAGTCGCGTGGCGCTCGGATTGCTTGCCGGGCTCGGATTCTTCGGGACGCGAAAGACAAGATCTTGTTCAGAGATCTCATTCGGATTTTGACGGAACGAAGCATTGTCACCGTTGTAGGCCTCATAGAGCTCATGTCCCATTCCATAGTAGGGACTCGGATGATTCGGAACCCCTGTCGAGCGAAGCACCATCACGTCGCCATCCTCAAAGACTTCGACAGCATCACTGAATAAGGCATAGATATTCCCTGGCTCTCCCCCAGAGGGCTCGTCGATCCCGTCAGATCCCTGGCTCGACGAAATGCCCCGAAGAAAACGAGGAGAAGCAGACAAGGAGGTCATGTCGGCCGTTCCCTGCCCATTCGCATCAATCACCACTTCAGCGAAATCTGACCAAGTTGATAAATCGGAAGTCACCTGAAGCTGCCACGTACTCCCAGGATCTCCGTTTACCTGAACAATGACCACACCACTCGCGTCCGGCGGCTGAACACTCAAAAGAGCCGGAACGCTGGACATCGGTTCAGAATCCATTTCTTCCTCGATAGTTTCCGGGACCGGGGGCTCTTCCACAGGGGAGTCACTTGTATCATCAGCGGCAAGAATCGTGACCGCACCAACTCTCTCAAAAGTCACGGTTCCCGCAGGGGCTGGGAAAACAACCGCTAGGTCGGCCATTCCAAGTGCCACTGTTGCTCCAATGACAAAACGAGCACTGAGATCATTTCCGCTCCGTGTGATCAGCTCAGCTGACAGGTCGCCAAGATTGGCAGAACGGGGGTTCACCTGAGCCGGAGGAGCCAGAATCCCTGTCTCGAAAGAGAATTGAAGGTCCACCGTTTCTCCACGACGAACCACAGACGGATTGGGAACGGTGAACGCATTTCCCTGCTGCACCGGGGCTTGGTCCATCGTCTGTCCTCCAGGAGGAGGACCGTTTTGAGCCCATGCTAATGCGGATGCTCCTATGAGCCCAGACACCATAAGTATGATAAAATTCCTATTCATTTCTCGGCGGAGCCTAGCAAACTTAACCTTAAGTTAAGGTTAAGTTTCGCCCTTGTTTTCAAAAAATGCCCTCGCCTTGTTCCTAGGCTTGACGAGGAGAGCTTTTCGTTCGATTGATGGAACGGAACCATGCGCATCCTCATAGTTGAAGACGAACCCGACCTTCTCTCCAGCCTCGCCCAATCGGTTAGAGAAGAAGGATTCGCGGTCGACACCGCGAGCGACGGCGAAGAGGGCCTCTACAAAGCCGAGTCGACCAACTATGATGCCATGATTCTTGATATCATGCTCCCGAAACTAGACGGCTGCCAGGTATTGGAACAACTCCGGAAGGTCAAAAAGACTCCCGTACTCATGCTCACGGCTCGCGACGCGATCGCCGATAGAATTCACGGACTCGACGCCGGCGCTGATGACTACCTTACCAAACCATTCGACCTTAACGAACTCTTGGCTCGCCTGCGCGCACTGATCCGAAGAGCTGCCGGTCAAGCGTCTTCAACAATTGAGATCACAGGATTCAAGATCAACACCGCTGCAAAAACAGTCCACTCGTCCCGTGGGCCGATCCTCCTCACGAGTCGAGAATACGCCCTCTTGGAGTATCTCGCTCAACATCGTGGGCAGGTCATAAGTCGCAGTGAGCTCTACGATCATCTTTTCGATGAAAACGACTCGTCCCTCTCAAACCTACTCGATGTCCACGTCTCGAATCTTCGCAAGAAACTCGGCGCTACGATGATCACGACAAGACGAGGACAAGGATACAGCATCGACGCATGAAACTCTTTCCACAGTCTCTGCGTTGGACCCTACAGCTGTGGCACGGACTCCTTCTTTTCCTTGTCGTCACCGGGCTTCTAGCTGCGTTCTACTCCGTCGAACGCGAACAAGCTTGGATTCGGCTCGACCGTCAACTTCAGCGTTGGTCTCCCCGAATCTCTGATGCCTTCCATCAACAGCGCGCTCGCGCATTCAATTCCTCTCCAGACTCTTGGAAAACGAATTGGCTTCAGGAACTCGATCTGCAAGCAGACCTAGCTCCGTTCTTTGAGCCAGAAGGAGATACCAAAGCATACTATGCAATCTGGGATCCCCGCGGAAATATCCTCACCTTTTCTGCAAGCGCACCGTTTCCTATTCCTTTTCCCCGGAGAGATCGCAGCTCGTCCCGTTTTAGAACGCGAGACAATCACAGGGAGTTTCACCATATACTTCCTGAAGGAACAACCGTCCTTGTCGGTCTACCGCTCGCCCCCCATGAGACGAGATTCCAATCACTTGGTCTCAAACTCATCGGAATCGGAACTTCGGTTTTGGCGCTGAGCCTTCTCGGAGGCTGGTGGATCATTAGCCGATCGCTTCGTCCGATCGCTCATATCAGTAGCACCGCTCAAGCGATCTCCCAGGGAAAACTTCAGGAACGAATTCCCATCAAAGTAACCGAGAGCGAGCTGGGACAGCTCTCTCAAACCCTCAATGACACTTTTCGCCAACTGGAGAACGCCTTCGCTCAACAAGTACGTTTCACCGGTGATGCCTCGCACGAACTTCGCACACCCATTTCAATCATTCGATCCAAAACGCAGCTCACCCTTAGCCGGGATCGAAGCGTCGCCGAATACCGAGAAGCCTTGGAACTTTGCCAACGCAACGCGGAACGGATGGGAGACCTCGTGGAATCCCTTCTTGAGTTGGCGAGAATCGACTCAGGGGAGGCGAGAATCACGCCCACGAATTTCGATCTCATTCAGGTCGCTAAGGCAGCCCGAGAACTGGTCCTTCCGCTTGCCAATGAATCAGAAATCAAGATTCAACTACCTCAAGGATCTTGCGCCGTTCTAGGTGTCCCTGGCTGGACGCAACAAGTGATTTCAAATCTGCTCATCAACGCGATCCGTTACTGTCCAGGAAGCCACTCGATCACCATGACCCTTGAGGAAAACAAGGCGACCGCAGCCCTCCATGTGGTCGATGCGGGCCCGGGGATTCCTCCGGAAGATCTAGAGCACATCTTCGAGCGCTTCTTCCGTGTCGACAAGGCCCGCGCCCGAAACCAAGGGGGTTCCGGCCTGGGCCTTGCCATTTGTAAGGCCTTGATGGAGGCTCAGAACGGTGCTATCAAGGCAAAAAGCGAATGGGGTAAGGGAAGTCAATTCACCCTCAGACTGCCCCTCTGCGACCCTCCGCGCGAAGAGAAAACAACGAGCTAGAATCAAACTCTCACTAGCATGTTTTTCTTAATTCCAGTTGGAGTTGACTACCGGACAGATCGATGGCCAATCGTCACGTTCTCGATCATTGGATTGTGCACCGGATTGTATTTGTTGGGAGTCTACCTTTTCGTCGAACAGATCGGCACCATCAATCAGCTGAGTGATCCCATGATCGACCGTTTTGGTCTCGTTCCCAACCGAGCGACTCCAACGACCTGGGTCTCGCACATGTTTCTCCATGCAGGCTTCCTCCATCTTCTAGGAAATATGGTCTATCTCTTTTTATTCGGAGCCGTGATTGAGGACATGATCGGACGCGTGAAGTTCGCAGCGTTCTTCTTGATTGGCGGTCTGGCTGCCGCAGCAGTTCACATTATTTTCTCGGCACCTAGTTCTGCCGACATCCCCATGGTCGGAGCCTCAGGAGCCATTTCATCGTGTGTGGGTGCCTTTGTCATATTGCAGCCTCAAACGCAGGTTCAATTTCGCTATTTTCTCTGGCTTTTTATTCCCTTCCTTAACGGCGAATTCACCCTCCCGTCGTGGCTGGTTATTTCGTTTTGGTTTCTCAAAGACGTCATAGGATTTGTTGTCAATACCATCAATCCTCATGCGGGCGGTGGAATCGCATTCGGAGCCCACATCGGCGGTGCGATTGCAGGACTAGTGATCGCTGTAGGCCTCCGAGCCATCCAATCCAGCTCGAGGAAAAATAGTCGTAAGGATATGGACTCAGAACCTTCGATGGACCATCGCTGCATCTACGTCCAGCAGGATGGACAGAAGCTGGGCCCCTATTCTCCCAAGGAAATTCGGTCGATGCTCCAAGTATCCGCCCTCTACCCAGAGTCGTACTATTGGCAAGAGGGCATGACAGAGTGGCAGTCTCTCGATAAATACCGCGACTAACATTCACTCACTTCCGCACTGATCCCGCTACCGATAAGAACTTACAGTCCAACCAAAAGCAGCTGGCAGGCCACCTTTGGAAGGGGATGATGCACGACTTGGCTTCTCGGCTACGAACCCTCGCTAAACTCGTCGGATTCGTTCCGACTCTTTCTTTAATGATCACTGATGGTTTGAAGACAGAGTATCGGTTGCCGATCGTGTTTTTTTCGATCATCTTTCGCCTACATCTGACTCAACACCCAAACGCCTAACCTCCTGGTGCCAACGTTCAGGTCAACCCAGGCAGCAAGTGAAGACGTGATCCCAACTCACTCACCGGCTACGAAAGGTTCCCGAAGGTGGATCACCAACTCCACAGCCCGATCCTAATGATCTGACGTGACTGCTGGTTGGCTTGACGTAATGAGCCGGGCGAAACCGATGGCGATGCAATCTCAATTCTACGTAGACCGGGCTCACCGACCGGTTTGGCGTGGCCTCGATTGCTGAGATTTCGGCGGATTACCTGAAGGCGAAAAAAGCCGATCGAGTCTTCTATGACGTCGTCCGGTGATCTTACGACTAGGGTGTCGATCGCACTTCGATCGATGCTAACAAGTGCTACCTCACGCCATGTCTTCGGGTCGACCGAAAACCTCGCCCAGATGTGTACAACAATCTCCCATATTCGCCTATCTAGGTTTCCTAAGACGCTTACATTTGATTTGACTTTTTCCTACTCGCATTAACTCTTAGCGACGTGAATCCCGACGCACGATGTTTAACCCCAAGCATATTCAAGCGTAAGGTTACCTGCAATCTGGTGTTTTGTTTAGGTTTCATTTTTGCGTTCTTAGGCAAAACACAGGAGATCCCAATCACATATCCGGGTGATGTCGATCACTTGGCTTTTCGCGCAGTTGAAAGACGGGAGAATGATTGGCTTGTGTTGATGCTGCGTGAGGGACTCTCCCCAAATTTGCGAGCAAGCGATGGGACCACCTTACTCATGTATGCAGCTCTTCACGGTGACGCTGAGGGCGTGCATATTCTCTTGGAAGCCGGAGCTGATCCCAATCTTGCGAATGACTATGGAGCTTGCGCTTTAATATGGGGTGCAGCGGATGTCGATAAGGTCAGGTATCTCATTCTTAAAGGTGCTGAAGTAAATGTACAATCGAGACCAAGTCGGCCTAGCGCCACTCCTTTGTCCGCTGCCTCTAGTCACACTGATGGAGCTGATAGTGTCGCTTTTTTACTCAAGGCAGGTGCTGACGATTCGATTAAGGCAAGAGATGGATTACCCTTTGAATTAGCGGCTAAACATGGCTGCTTGGAATCAGTAAAGATCTTTCTCAATTACTACAAAAGGAATGGCCGTAGCGATCTTCCCCTTAGACAAGCACTGGCAAATGCCATTGGCTATGGTCATAGTGATGTTGCTTCCTATATATTGAACTGGGATGGTTCAGAGAATTTGGACGAAGAGACTTTGAATCAAGGGTTAAGTGAAGCAATTTGGTATCCGCTACCTTCCTTGGCTCAAGATTTGATAAATAGAGGGGCAAAGGTCTCGGACTTGATTGGAGCAGCATTCTCCGACGTGGAATGGGATACCAATCTATTGAAGACGTTGATAGATCGGGGAGTGGATTTGAATAAAACTGCGTATTTTGGTCTTAACGCATTGGATCTCTTGAATCTCCGTGGCTTTAAAAAATCAGGGCAATTGCTGTTAAATGAGGGCCTAGAACCTTCTTTAACCCCCAAGAAGCGTTTGATACCTGACAATTCTGTTCAACTTACTGATGAAAACCGTTCAGGCATTGTCAAAACCGCGGTCAGTAAGAGTCTTGACCTGCTTTTTCAGAGTTCGGATTTATTCTTAAAAAACAAAAAGAACTGCACATCCTGCCACCATCAGGATCTCCCTGCTATTGCAGCGTCTATTGCCTCGACACGAGGTGTTGAAGTTCAACACGCGTCCTGGGATAGAATTGTAGCGAGACAGTGGAAACGTCATAGACGTGGACAAAGCGCAAATGCTTATGATCGGTCACGTGGATTTAGTGGCGATCCATCCAAAGCAACTGGATACCTTCTTTGGGCTTGGTCCGCACAGGGTTTACCTGCCAATTCTGTCACGAAGGCAGGAGTCTGGTATTTGGCTGGCAGCCAGTTGCCAGACGGGCAATGGCACGGGCATAGTCCGCGGATGCCAATCCAGGATGGGGCTCATCAAGGAACTGCCCTATCGCTGAGGGCACTCAAGTCGTATCCCTTGCCAGGAAGAGAGGAAGAGATGCTTGAGCGCATTGATCGCGCACGGCTTTGGTTGGAAAAACATCCTGGAGACATTCATACCCATTCAGCGTTTCGCTTACTGGGATTGGCTTGGGCCGAAGCAGAACCAAACGTTCTAGAAGAGGGAATGCTGGACCTTACAGAAACTCAAAATGCCGACGGCGGATGGTCACAATTGGAGACGTTACCGAGCGATGCCTGGGCAACAGGGTTAGCCCTGTTAGCACTTCAGGCTGCTGGGATGAATGTTGACAGTGATGTCTATACCCAGGGAGTTCAGTTTCTGCTCAATACTCAGTTTGAGGACGGATCTTGGTTTGTTTACAGCCGTTCAGATCCTTCTATCCCGCACTTTGACAGTCAGTTTCCATTTGGTAGACATCAATGGATTTCGGCAGCCGGAACGGCGATGGCGGCTGCCAGCCTTGCGCTTTCATTAGACCCCGTGGTTGATCAACGAATTAGAGATTCCCAAACTGTAGAAACCATCAATTCGAATTATCTCATGAACCAGCGCTCCACAGAGTCCGGTAACGGCTTATTATTCGAATTTGACGGAACTCGGACGGTTGATTTTGAGCAGGATATTCGCCCGCTGCTGGAGACTTCTTGCTTGGACTGTCATGACACTCAAATGAATAAGGGGGAATTCAAAATGACCGATCGTAACTCGATTATCATTGGTGGAAGGAGCGGCAGGGCCGCCATCGAGCTTGGTCAAGGCGCTAAAAGCCTCTTGGTACGCCACGTTACCGATCAAATAGAAGACATGGAAATGCCCCCTTTGGTTAAGCGTAAAAACTATCCAAAACTAACACCCGATCAGGTCCAAAAACTAATCACCTGGATTGATGAAGGAGCGGAATGGCCGGAGGGAATCACGTTGGAGTAGAGAAAGGTGAACTATTGCGGTTAGGTCGGCGGTGGCACGTCTCGTGATTCAGGAATTCAGGCTAGCAGCCAGAGTTTTTCCTCTTCAAATTCTCGAATCTCGAGATGTTACCCAAACGCCTCCTTATGGCTTCGCATTGTCACACCCGTCATCTGTAACCTCAGCTGCCCAGGGTCGCGACGTGTTCCATGCCAGACATGTATGATCTCTACGTGTTCGTCGCTCTGATGAACTCGATCGAAGATTCGAACGGGCCGGCATGTAATCTGCCGAGCACCCCCCAGTGGTTCGTTTTCGAAAGATTGGGCCGATCTCTGGGAACGTGCTGAGAATGCCGACATGGTCAACGATCTCATTACCGATTCGAACAGCGGCATCGGGATCACCCTCTGCGATAAACCGAACCAAGGGACTTGGACTCGGTCCGGCATTGTGAACGTGCGTTGTCCCTTTCTATTGGACGCTTCAATGCACGGGCCTCCCATATCCAGAACCGTCGTTCAACAGCCAAAGCAGCTCTTGTTTGGAGTGGCACCATCATCTCTGATAGGTGACCTCCCAGCTGCTAATGGTGACGTGGGGTTCATTTACGAAGTGACCCTCACTGAAAAGAAAGTTTTACGCTGCCCCTTGACATCTTTTCTTTTTCTACTAATACATTAGTAGCAATGGAATTGAGTTATGGATCTTAACCGTCTCGGAAAAGTTGAATTGGAGATCTTCAAGATCGTCTGTCGCCTAGGCACTGCCTCTGTTCAAGACGTAATGGACGAGATCAATAAGGAGCGCAAGACTGCCTATACCTCGGTCATGACTCTCATGAAGAACCTTGCTGACAAAGGGTTCCTCAAGTTCGAACGCAGTGGCAAAAAGTATCTCTACAAACCCGATGTTGCACCCGAGTCCCTCCAACAGTCTCTTCTCGAACGAACGCTTGATCGAGTCTTTGAAGGCTCAAGCGTCGACCTCGTCCAATCGCTCGTCAATTCGGAGCGTATCTCGAAGGATGAGCTCAGCCAGATCCGCAGGCTTCTTGATGAAATGGATGAATCATGACACTTCCTTTTGACTCGCTCCCACGACTGGCTCTCTTCCTGTTTCAGGCAAATCTCGTCTGGGCTCTCGGCTTTCTGGTGAGTTACCCCCTGATGAAAGGAATGACACCAAAGACCCGCTACGCTGCTCAACTAGGGTTTCTCGCCGTGCTCCCCCTGTCCATTCTTATCGCACTAGCACTCAACCATCCTATTGCCCGTTCCATCACTCAGCCCGTCACAGTTAGCATCTATTCAGGATCCGTCTTGCTTGAGGCCTTAGAAACTGAAACCGCAAACGCGCCCGTTAGCCGTCTTCATCTCACCGTCCGCTATGGCTTATGGGGCTCAGTAGCCTTGAGCATCCTGGGTGTCTTTTTTCTCTCGGCACGATTCTGGACGAGATTCACCCAGCTCTTCATTCTCGAGGGCACGCCCCATCCTGAAATCCAAACTCGTTTGAATGAGTTTGCCCAAGAGCTAGGACTCCGCAAACCCATTCGGGTCCTCCTAGCCAGACTCAACGTCTCTCCTTTTAGCTACGGCTTCAGTAAGGCGAGAATCATCATGCCATCCCGCCTTCTCCAAGACCTGTCGGAAAGGGACACAGATCTGATCCTACGCCATGAAATCCACCATATCCGGCGGCGAGATTTCCAAACTAACGTCCTGCAAAAACTGGTACGCATCGTCTTTTTCTACAATCCTTGCGTTCACTGGCTCGATCGCTGCATCGAGCTCGATAGAGAGTATCTTTGTGATCAAGCCGTCCTCGCCACCAGTCACTGCTCCAAGCGACAGTATGCCGAACTTCTGGTGCGTGTTGCCGAGTTCGTCGCCAAGTACCCCATGCTTTCCCCCCAAGTCACCTTTCACTCAAAACAAACCCATCTACGAAAGAGAATACAACAAATGAAACACAACGGCACCTTCCAGCCGGCCCCCTGGCGGACTGGACTTACCCTCGCTACTTTGACCCTCTCACTGATCACAATTTCTCTCACGGGCTACGGAGAGAACGTCGGGAAATCTAAGCTTAAAAAGGCAAAGAAAGAGAAACTCACCTTCGAGATCGAAGACGACCAACTCACGATCCGGCGCAACGGCGAGATCCACCGTTTCGAAGCGGACAGCCAAGAATACCAAACGCTCATTCAACAGTATGAACGCCTCCTATCTAAGGTTGAAGGCACTGCAACGGAACGGCCGATTGAAAACTCATCCGGCACACCTCCCTGGACAAACCTTGAAGCCTTCCCTGAGGAACGCTTACTGAGCCCAAATAGCGAAAGGCTTTCAAAACAACGATTGCGCCAGCCAGAGTCTAGCAGGCAGATTAACCAACGTCCTCGTGAACGATTCTCAGCGGGGAACAAGCGGCGCTCGAGTGTTCCACGAGTTCAGGAATCCCTCCTACCAAAGCCAACCCAGAATCAATTCGCGAACAGCCAACTCCTACCGGGCGAACGACCTGATCGCTCCAAGAACAGGAGTCACCCACGAGAACAACTTCAAAGAGAACGACTCTTAATCGAGGAGATGAGGCAGGAGCTACAGCAGCACCAACAAGAAATCGCGCAGCACCAGCAGGAACTCCAAGAGCAACTGGCCCGGCAGAACGAGCAGATCCAACGAAGGATCCAACTGAACCAGGAATCGCATCAACGTCTCATGATGAAACAGAAACGGCTCTTGGCTGATGTCACAACACAGGCGTCCCGCGCGAACCAGAAAGCGCTAGCGAACGCCGATCGTGCCAAGAAGACTCAAATGCAGGTGCTTCGGCTCAAAGAAGCGCTCGCCTCCGAAGGCATCATCGACCCCAACGCTGAAGAAATGGAGATTGAGCTCTCCGACGACCAGCTCAAAGTCAACGGAGAGATCCAAAACAAAGCCCTCCTTAAGCAGGCCCAAGAGATCCTAGACCACGGCAAGCAAACAAACGCCAACCGCACTTTCAAACTAAGAGAACATCGATAATCCCATCATTCACAAACAAGTGAATGCCTTGTTTGGGGCTAGTACCCTAGCAAGGCATTCACTTCGGCCTCAATATCGATCGCGTGCGCCCCGGACATAGTCGAAACGATCCCTTCCTGATCTAGAATGATCACCAGCGGAATGACACTTAGCCCGATCCCATTGAACGCTTCCACGGATAGCAGTCGGTGCTCTAGGAGATCCCAGCCCTTCTTTTGAATCACCCGTTTTGCCACGTTTGGATCCGAATCGATAGACACAGCCACCAAGGCAACTTTTCCTTGCCACTGCGGATGTTTCGAAACCAGTGTCTCCATTCGACTCACTGGATCATAGCAAGTGGCACACCACGAGGCCCAAAAGTCCAACACCACGATCTGCCTCTTCAATTCTTCTCGTTTCGCCTCCCCTTCAAACGTCTGCAATGGTAATTCGGGTAGGGCTTTCCCAATGAACGATTGATACGAAGCATCAGGAACTCCGGCGATTTCGAGCGGCGCACGCACGAGTCGCACAGGAACGACACGCTCCTGCAGGGTCGATCTCACATAGAGCGTTATCTCCGTCCCAACAGGACCCCGAATTAAACTGGCTGCGTCACCAACTGACTTCCCAAGCAAGGACGTCACCCGACCTAAGGTCTCGACAGAGACCAATTGACTCCCTTCGGCAAGGAATCCTGAGTTAAAAGCGGGTGATCCTGGCAGGACCTTTCGCACAACAATCCCTCCATCTTCCAAAGCCAACGCAATCCCCACCCCAGAAAGAACAGGATAGCTCTTAGAATCCCCTCCTTGAAGTAAGGAAAGATGGGCACTCATCCAAACTAAGAAAATCCCACCAACAGCGTTCCAGCTGGGCATCATGTTCATTTGACTCATCATGACGCACGTCATCTCAATAAGGGTCCCAGCTGTCAAAGAGATTCTTACAGAGCCCGCTCGCTTACCTAAGGTCAACCTAAGGCAAGCGCACTCCACGAGTGTGAAAAAACGGGATAATCGGTCGGGTTCTTCGCACAAAATCGATCCCGTAGAAACCATGATCCCCTCGATTTTTTATCACAAAGAATCCGAAGCTCAGCCATGGGTTGACCAAGAGGCGAATGCTAGGCAAAGATAAGACCGCAACACCGAAACTGAATGCCATGGAAAAATCGAGTGACCCGATTGTCGTTGAAGAAATCTTAAATGCTTCCCAAGAAACCGTCTGGGAGGCGATTACGGACCCTGAGTCAATGCGCCAATGGTTTTTTGACACGATCAAGGAATTCAAACCAGAAGTGGGTTTCGAAACCTGTTTCGATGTCGAGTGTGACGGCACCCAATACCCACATCGATGGAATATCAAGGAAGTCATTCCTGGCGATAAGCTGGTCTACCGATGGCGATATGACGGTTACGACGGCGACTCAACAGTTAGCTGGGAGCTTTCGCACGAATCATTCGGAACAAAACTGAAGTTGACTCACGTTTGCCACGAAAGTTTTCCGCAGGATAACCCGCTCTTCAGCGAGGACGCCTGCATCGATGCGTGGAACTATTTTATCACCCAGACGCTACCCGAGTATTTGGAGAGTAATCATTCATAGCGGTAGAATCACCGCCACCACGAATGAGGCACTGAATAATTCGTGCCCTTGAGCGTCGAAAGAGATGTATCAATTGCCACGCACTATGAAACACTCTCTGCTCGCTCTTGTATTTGGAGTCGTCGTCTCTTTCGTCTCCATCGGGTGTCGCCACAGTACCGAGCATCGGACCGTATCGAGTCCAAGGCTTGAACTCTACTTTGACAAAGAGCACCCAGGTCGTTCAGGCCACTGGAAGATCGTACCGTTCGGGAGTCAGCCCCTGCCCCAGGGGACCGGAATTAATCTCCGTGTCACAGGTCCCAACGGATCCGTTGACAACCTATTCTCCTTTGTCAACCAGCGCGATTTCAAATTCATCGAAGAACAGCCGGCTTCAGCGCCAGTCTGGCGTCTCGAATCCGATGGCGGTGTCCTTGAGCTATACCGAAACACTTCCGGACAGGAATGGTCAGGTGAATTCCAGCTCCGCACCAACGACCCGTTTGACGATCTCGTCTTTGAACTTTCGAACGAACGGATGTCTCCAGTCCTATGGATTTGGGCCATTGCGAGCAAGATAGAGCAGACCCAACTAGAGCCGTTCTCGAAGATCGATGCAGACTTATCACGAGGAGGACTATGGAATCTTATCAAGCATGGGGTAACTGCCGATGAGACCGAATCACTCCTCACCAGCCTACCTGAAGGACGGATTGAGGACGTCATCAAATTAAGGCGATTTGGCGTCTCCGCTGATCAAGTGAGACAGTTTTCGCCCTTTGGAGTCGAATCCATCATCGAACTGCGGCGCTTCGGAGTTTCGGCTGAATACGCGGCAGCGTTTCGGGAATTCAATCCCGACTATTCCGCCTCAGACATTGTCACATTACGCCGCTTTGGCGTCCCTTCGGAATGGAGTCTTGCCCTCCGAGATCTACCCAAGATCCAGGAGTCCAGCGATCTGGTGAACCTGAGACGATACGGCGTCCCTACAAGCCTGGCACGAACAGCGCACGGCTTTCATTTCGTAAAGGGTGCCAACGATATCGTCAGTCTCAGGCGACAGGGAGTGCAGGGAGACTTTCTAAAGGAACTCAAGGACGTCGATCCAAGTGAAACGGCAAATGGAATCATACAGCTCCGACGGATGGGTGTCTCCGCCAACTACTACAATCAACTAAGACGTTACGGCAGCTACTCGATCGATGATATAATCCTTATGAGGAGGAACGGCGTTCAACCTGCGTTTGTCGCCTCGACCTTCGTCCCTGACAAGCCAGCACTCTCCGCTCGCTCTATAATCGAGCTAAGAAACAGGGGGCTCTCAGAACAAACCATTCGCGAGCTTCGGCAGTAACAACAACGCCGCAAGTTAAGGAGATCCCTTGGAAGCTCCGGCTTGCCCCTCATCTTTCGGTTCAAAAATGGCCTTCAACGATTCATGCCGATAGGCAAACATACGTTTTAGCTTCCGCTGAACCAACCAATCTCCGCCCCCATTGATAAGGGCCCCTCCGGGCAATCTGTACTCAATAGAATCCAGCATATAGGCAGAGTGTGCTGAGACGGGAAGAAACCGATGGGAGTGCTGCCATTTTCTAAACGGCCCAGATTTCTGAATATCATCAAAACGGCGTCCCGATTCGAAATGGCAATGTAGAGCGACCCAATGCATTCGAAAGGGCCCCATTGCTATCTGCAATACCACCTCCGCACCTTCATCCAAGTGCTCGGGACGGGAAAGAACTCGAACGTTCTCCCAGGGTGGGGTCAATGCTTCAAAAGCCCCGTCTTCAAGATGCCACCGATAGAGAGTATCGGCCGAAGCCTTGATAAGCGTTTTTTTCTCGAAAGCACCCATATTAAATTGCGGAATAATAAACTACCGAACCCGGCGCTTCACAAGCGTGAGCACCAGGCCTCGAAGGTCGGTTAACACAAACGATCTCCGATCGCATCAGCGACAGCCAAACCTGAGAGAGCGGCTCCCTCAACCCGAGCACCACCAAACCCATCGCCAGCAAGCGCAAGCGGCGTCTCCCCATTTTGACAGTAACATCGATCAGGATACAGCACTGAGGGGTGGCTGTAGAGCCATCGATGGAGCTGAGTTTCAATCGGTTTAGCTCCCAGCCACGTCGAACTTTCAGCCACCAACGTTGTGGTAACCTCAGCCTCTGCAGAGTCCCAGTGTTCTCGACTATACTGAGGGCCAGCATGAATCGTTATCGCTGAGCCCGCCCCCTGACAGACTCCTTTCTGAGAATTATCAGCGATCCAGGAGACGGGCTCGCCCGGAAGCCAGACACCCCCCGGTTCTGGAATCAGACTGGCATGCTCAAGCCGCACCATCAAGGCGAGGCAGGGGTCATAAACAATACGATTCAGATCAGACATTACCTGATCGGGCAGAACCGTTCCCCCTGCAGCCATGAGTTGAAGCGACTGCGGAGCGGGAGCCGTCAGAATCACACTCCGCCCATGAAAGTCGCCTCCTCCCTCAAGCGACAATTGCCACCCACTTGAGTGCGCCTCAATTTTCACGACCCTTGAGTTCACCTGCACATCCAGACCCTGGGCCAGAAACTTAGGCACGCTCGTCATTCCCGTCACACCGCTGTATCGAGGCTCCCCATCGTCCTTGAGGGTGCCATCCGGCAGACTGAATCCCGTGGCCCATTCACGAATGAGCCCCGCTTCGAGCCACCCCTTTACAAGTCGTCGAAAAACCTCAGAGCGCGCGGTAAAATACTGCGCTCCGTGGTCAAAGGCGCCTCCATCCGTCCTCCTGCGAGAGAGACGCCCCCCAACACCACGTCCCTTGTCCAAAACAAGCACACGAAGACCCCGGTTCTTCAGTTCTCTAGCAGCCAAGAGCCCACTCAGCCCAGCTCCAACCACGCAGACATCAAATACAGAATTCGCCATAACTCCCTCCAACAGAACGTAGAGATATCCCTCCCAACACCCTAGCTGTCAAGTTTCATAGCCTAGAAGAAACCCTCGGTCAGAGATTTCCCGAAACCGAGCGCCCGACGTTCCCCCATCTCTTGGGACTGAGAACGCCCATTTGACTTTCCCCCAAAATAGGGAATTTCTACCCTATGAAATACCTTGCACTCAACCTCCTCGCGATTACCTTGAGCGCTTCCCTCTCGGCCCAAAGTTGGCCACAATTTCGCGGTCCCAATGGCTCAGGGGTCTTAACCCAGCGAACGCTCCCCTCCACCTGGAGCAACACCGAAAACATTGCCTGGAAAACGCCACTACCGGGATCTGGATGGTCTTCTCCCGTGATCACGGGAGGCTACATTTTCGTGACCGCAGCCGAGTTCCCTAAGCAACCTCGACCCAGCGGATTCAGAAGGGGTGTGTCTTCGATGCGGTCTTACCGCAGCGATTCAAAGAAACTGATGACCGATACAGACTTCAAACTTCACTGTCTCAGTCTTTCCAACGGAGAATTAGTGTGGAGTCGAACCATCACAACCAAAACGCCAGCCTTCACAATCCACCCCTCAAACACCTACGCCACCGCGTCACCCGCCACCGACGGCACCCGCATTTTTAGCTACTTTGCCGCCGCTGGAATCGTAGCTGCCACCAATTTGGAAGGAGAAGAACAATGGCAGCTTGACCTGGGCGCCTTCGAAGCCGGCAATGGATTTGGGGCCGGGAGTTCGCTCGCCCTGGGCGAAGATCTCCTCTACCTTCAATGTGACAACGATGAGCAATCATTCGTGGTCGCCATCGAGCCAGCGACTGGGAAAAAAGCCTGGAAGCTCGATCGCTCCACCCGTACTAGTTGGAGCACCCCTGTCCTTTGGAAAAACTCCGTAGGAACTGAACTGATCCTCTGTGGGGCTGATACCGTGGCGTCGCATGACCCCACAACGGGAAAAGAACTATGGAAGCTCAGCGGATTCGGAGGATCTTTCTCCTCAAGCCCTGCCTTCGATCGCGATCAAATCTACTTCGGAAACTCAGGACCTGGAAGCGCAGGCCCATTGACGACTGTCGAGGCTGGAGCCAAGGGCCAGGTGCCCTACCAAAAAGGACAGGCCTCTAAATTTTCGCCCTGGGCTCGGACTGGTTCCGGTCCCGGGCTCTCCTCTCCAGTCGCTCACGATGGGTTCCTCTATATTAGTGCAGGTACCGGCATCCTAAGTTGTTACGACACAAAAACTGGCGACCGCCTCTACAAAGAACGCCTCCCTAACGCAGGTAGCATTGCAGCCTCCCTTTGGATCGCCAATGACGAGCTCTACGCCCTCGACGAGTTGGGGGCTACCCACATCATCAAGACAGGGCCTGAGTTTGAAGTCCTACGAAGGAATCAAATCGACGATCTTTTCTGGTCTACCCCTGCCGTGCTTGAAGATTCCCTGATCTTACGAGGGGCCGACAATCTCTATTGTATCCGAACGCCCAAGAGCTCCTAGCCGATTGATCATGTTGTACCCGAGAGCTCTCATTCCTCACCTTCATCGGTTTTCCCAGAGAACAATCCGATAAGCTCGCTTGAAAGCTTCAGGCTCGCTATCCAATTCTCAGGGATTTTCGTCGCGCCATTGCTCGCACCGAGAAGCGCACCAATCACCGCACCACGGTGACAGTTATCGCCTCCGACATTCGTATTCGCGATCACACCTGAAGGCAACTCGCCCGCATATTTCCAGGCAAGATAGAGGGAAGCTGGAAAGGCTCTATCGACATAGCAAGCAGGACTAAACTCTTGATCTATCGTCTGCCCATCATCTCTCGATAGCCAGCGTTCCGTCTTTTTCTTGGAAAAGAAGTCACTGCCAAACGATTCGATGGCCCCCCTCAATTCCATCCCTCTCAAGACGTTCCAAAGGATGCGAGCAAAGACATCCGCAGCCCTAAGCACCTCACGATCTGGGTGGGTCAATCCGACATGTTTCTGAACTTCCTTACGAAGCGAATCCAAATCGTCGCGTCCCATCACACAAAGAGCGACAACACCAATCAACCCCGCGATGTGTTTGTCAGGACTGCCGCAGTTCCGTAGCTTCTTTCCACGGGCGTGGTTGGTAAAAAACTTCCGATGGCATTCCTCGACATAAGTATCTCGATGACTCCCCGGCGCCAGCATGAAATCCCGGTAGGCATCCAGATAATCGTCTGAACAATAGTTCCCTTTTGTTCGGATCGACTTTAGAAGCAAGACCAATAGCTGGAGATTAAGCGTATTCTCACCAGCACGGAGGTATTGATGATAGTGCACCCCTCGACGCCCCCAATGCTGGGCTTGGTCATGTAGGATTTCACCCCGGGCATTCAGCGCCTGATAACAAGATCGCCAGAGGATACTATCAGGATGCGGATTACGTGGCGCCAAAAACTCCTCTACCCAACCGTAATCACGTACCATCGCGCGGCGATCATAGTACCAATGTACCGGCATCGCGTGGGCGTCCGCAAGAAAGGCTCCCATGACCGCACCGCGAATACGGTCAAGCGTTGGGGCAGCGTCTGATTTCTGTTGAACCACCGGCTAAGGCCTAGAAGCGTAGATTCGCAGAGAATCCCAAAAAGGGCGCTGGATCATAGTCGCTCGAAGTGAGTTCTCGTCCCGAGGCACTCTCCACGCGCAACTCACCGGCCACATCAACGCCGGCAAAAAAGGTCACCGCCCCCCTCCGCTTCCAATTATAGCGAGCACCAATAGAAAGCGGTGCTCCTCGATCCTCCCCAACGCCGTTGGGGACCGGACCCTGACGACTCAGCCGAAACCGAAGTCGTTCTAACCGGCCTCCTGCAAGTAAACTCCAGGAGGGGTTTACCTCATAGGAAAGAAGAAGCCCCGGTCCTTGAGACGCTCCCAAGCCTCGGCCTGTTTCTAAGGACAAACGATCCGTGATCTTCCAATCAACGATAATGACCGGGAAAACACTCACACTATCTTCAATCTGAGTTAACAAGCCAAATCCCGGACCAATCGTTAAACGATCACTTAATCGATAGGAAACACCTGCAACACTACCACCAGAAACCGAATCACCCCAATCGGCCCCCTCCTCAGCCATCACCCGAAGCATAGGAATCGCAAGCATGGACCACCCGTTGCCGAAGGCCCACCTCGTCGGAGCAGCAATCCCCAAGGTATCGATATTGTCCCAAGGTTGAGCGGCCGAGATTCCGCTCACGCCTCCAAAATCATATTCATCACGCTTATACCCCACGCTGAAAGAAACCTCCTTCGAATAATCAGGCCGATATCCAATCGAGGCTCGAGAGATAAAGCTGTTGACCCGGAAATCCCCACCGGCATCGACATCACTCTTTCCTTGATGAATATAAGCCCCACTCAAACGACTCACCCACGAGCCCCCAAGCGGCGCATCCCCCGCTGATTCCTGAGCCGATAGCGCCAATCCGCTGGCAAAAAGGCCGAAAATCAAATATTCCCAAGTGCGAAACCGTCTCGGTTCTGAATGTTTTGGCAATTTCTGCGCTCGAACCGTCTTACGGTTA
Organism: uncultured Verrucomicrobiota bacterium; assembly: GCA_913061285.1. Taxonomy (GTDB): domain Bacteria; phylum Verrucomicrobiota; class Verrucomicrobiia; order Limisphaerales; family AAA164-E04; genus UBA2970. The sequence continues at coordinate 34,163 of CAJXVR010000007.1, forward strand.
AAAAACAGCGTCTCTTCCCCGTGATTAATATTAGACATAGTCAATGTGTTGATCAGAAGACCTCAAGAAAATCGATTCAGAGCAGACAGAATCAGCAAACTCATCACGCCCATCAAGTGCACCCTCAGGTAATCCTTGCCATCAAATCTTCCTTTGTCAAACAACTCAACTCCTCAGGACCAGAGAACAGATTCCAGGTATTGTCATGACACGAGATGAATCAAAGATCCGATTGAGAGGACAGACGAAAACGAGAAAACAGTCGGCCTGCAGACAGGATCAACTACGGGAATGATTTAATGTTGTATCAGCGGTCGCTGGCTTGCATGGGGCCGAACGCACGACGTTTTCTACTTGGTGGAAGCGGTATCCAAGACCGAAACGTCAAAGGGACCGAAGGCAGGTCGCGGTCGAAGTTACGACCCGAAAGGACCTCGAATATCGTTCCGATTTGCCTTTTGGCCCGGAGAATAATTCTGGACGGTGGGCAGTAGCGGTAGAAAAGCTGAAGAAGGATCCTCAGGGATCCTATTTATTCTTCCCTTTACCATTGCCACCGGCATTACCATTGCCACCGGCATTACCATTGCCACCGGCGTTACCATTGCCACCGGCGTTACCATCGCCACCAGCATCGCCACCAGCATTACCGCCGTCATTACCGCCGTCATTACCACCACCACCCTGGGTATCGTCTGCCCCACGGAGAACGTCTCTCGCACCACCTCCGATGTTACCCGGTTGAGGATCGTCGGGCGAACCCGTCTGATCGCCCCAAGCAAAATCCTTCTGATTCACCAAACCAAGTTCGCCTTGAGGCTCACCAAAGCGGTCTGCATCCGTTCCGGTATCTGCAGCTCGGGTAGGGTCGGCTCCGTCGTTTTCTGCGAGATCGTAAAGAAACTCTTGAATTGCTGGTGCTATCGAACGGCTAACGGTCGCCATACCAAACGGAGCAAACGGAACAAGATAACTATTAAATTCACCTGCCCAATCAATCAGCCGATCTCCTCCTGTATTGGCAATCAAAACGTCACGCCCAGCGCCACCGAAGGCACGATCTTCGTAGGACGGATGGGTATCTGGAATATTGTTTGCCCGCGGAGTGGCAGTCTCAATCGTTGAATCGTGATTGTCATCCACGTTCATCAGATCATCACCCCACCCTCCATAGAGGTTATCTCGGCCAGTGCCACCAACGAGCCAATCATTCCCCAAGTCACCAAAGATGATATCGTCACCGTCAGTCGGAATAGCTACGAAACTCTCTCCATTGGCGTGCAGATCTTGTGGCCCTTCGACATTGCCAAAGTTCAAGAAGAACTCCGAGCCTTCACTTGTGAACTCAAGATGACCCTCAGCATTGGCTGCTACCAATATCTTCGATAGAGGATCGTTTTCATCATAGGCAGCAAACTCACCCTCACGAATATCACCGTGAGCCAAGAGATTCCCCGGATTGAACGGCAGGTCGTAGAATTGCGAAAGCGCTTCAGCACCAGAAATCCCGTCATCGCCCGAACCTCCATGGAGGAAATCACTTCCCCAACCACCGTAAATTAGATCATCTGATTCTGTGGACTCAAAGAGAACAACATAATCTCCTAGCTCCGCCTGTGCTTCCACCCCTGCAACGTTAAATGGTGTGAGATTGACAGTTTTCTTAAGCTGCCCACTGACATTGATAATCGCCTGTTGAAAGCCACCCGGAGTGGCAATTTCGAGATCCAGCTCTTGGTTACCAAAACCAGCAATCCCGTAGAGCGGCTCACCCTGAATGCTATTCCGGCTCGTGTAGATGCGCCCATCATCACCGAGGATGCCATCTTCACCCGTTCCACCACTGATCCAATCATTCCCGTAACCACCAACGATATCGTCATCCTGGCCTTCACCGAACAAGACATCACTGCCGACCATGCCGTAGATGAAATCATCGCCAGACTCGCCATGAATTTCATCCGCCGCACCCAAATTGTTTAGGGTATTGGCAGCATCATAATCCCAACCACCCGGCGTGTAATCCTGAACTCCCGTATCAAGGTCACCGATATTCTCGTTCCCACGGACAACCAAACGAAGATCACCGCGTTCGGCCCCATTGAAATCCGTACCACTGTCGTAGTTAAACCTTAGATACTGGCTGTTGCTCGAATTACCGAGGACCTCGACTAAGCGATAGATATTACCATTGTCACCAAGAATGTAATCCGAATCACGTGAATGACCGTTCAGGTCATTCACAATTAGAGAGCCTTCGCCATCAGTCCATGTCGCATCGCCGAGATCATTCCTCTGGATGTCCGTACCGGCGCCACCGAAGATCAGATCGGATCCATCCCAACGATCCGCTTGCGTGTGGAGACCAAAGAGATCGGAGCTTCCCCCTATGATGTCGTCCTGTCCGAGATTACCAAAAATGACATCGTTACCAGCGTTGCCCTCAATGTAGTCATCACCATCACTAACACGTTCCTGAGAATCGGTCACATGCAGCAATCCTGAATCGGCATCGCGGAACGCAGCACTGTCCGACTCGGTGGTCGATCCGAGGCGTAAGACTTGTCCGTCACCTTGTATCACATCGTCTCCAAGCTGACCGAAGATTTCATCATTATCAGGACCACCCGCAATAATATCTGCTCCATACTGATCGACCGGAGTATCATTCGAGTGATCACCATCGTCTGAGAACACGTGATCCAAGAGGAACACGTCCCTTACTTCAACGCCATCAGGATTCGGCTGGCTGGCATCCGTCACCTGCAGCAGGGCATCGAGGTCATAAACAACGCCGTCTATTAGCAATCTGAATCGAGGGCTCACGAAATCTCCTCGACGCAGGATGATTGCGTTGTCACCAGCAATGACATCGTGATCGGTCTCACCTGGAAGCAAGCCGTTGGCGGCAGGCAATTCAGCACCAATGCCGGAGTAGGATCCGCCATCAATGCGATCCCCCTCATCGTGCCCGCCTAAGACGTTGTGACCACCAATGAGATCGTCATTGTCGTTACCACCAAACAACTGATCCGCCCCCTGTTGACCTAAGATGATATCCTCGCCGTCTTCACCATGGACAATATCATTATCCCCACCGTCAGCGTTTTGGGTATCGATCGCATTGAAAGTAAATGAGTCGATGTAGCCAGCACCCGTTCCGGACAATGGTAGATCTTGGGCAATAATGCCGCCACCGCTCACAGCCAGCAGTTCGCCGTGATCACCGAACACGAGATCATTGCCAGCACCCGCATACACCGTATCACTCGCGGTGCCAGCCAGGATTAAATCGTTCCCAGCGCCACTCTGAATCCAGTCATCGGCCCCAATCGTCGGATCGGTTGTTCGGATCCGGTCAATATCGGACGGATCACTGTCATCACCAGCACTCGGATTTGATGAGTAATCCCGCTCGCTAGCCGTCCAATCGATGTAGCCGTTATCACCGAGTATAATGTTATCGATATCATGGTTGTAGGCATCTCCCGCACCGGGTTCGCGAACATACACTTCGTGATCGTTGGCCGTAATGGTATCTTCCAGAACACCACCCAAGATGATGTCGTATCCAACGCCCGTAATGATCTCATCATTTCCACCGATTCCAGGCGTGGTGGTCGTGACCAGTCCGAGCGTGATTGAATTATAGCCATATTGCGGCGCGTCCGTTGCAGCGGCAAAGATCTGACCATTATCACCGAAGACGAGATTGTCACCATCGTTGGCATCGATAGAATCGCCGTTCGCCACATCAGACACCGTGTCACCAATGACCGGATTCTCATCAATATCGATCTCGGTGATTAAGTCACCATCTTCACCACCGATGACGATATCGTTGCCATCACCAGTCACGATGGTGTCGTTTCCACCATGATCCTCGTCAAGACTGACGATTCGATCGATGTCAGATGCGTCTAGATCGTCTCCTGCACGATCCTCATAAAGACCGGCTTGAACGCGCTCAAGGGCGGTCCAATCGATCAGGCCACTATCGCCGATAATAATATTGTTCCCTTCAGTCGGCAGCAGAACAAATTCGCCATTCACTTGGCTCGTCCCTGCCGCGACAACATCAGCATCAATACCACCAAGAACGATATCTTGTCCGTTACCGACGTATATCGTATCCGAACCACCGATCAGTGAGTTCCCGGTTTGCACCAAACCGAGAGTGATATTCAAGCCAGCATATTGTGGGTTTCCGGTTAGAGCTGATGTGATGAATCCGTTGTCACCGAGGACGACGTTATTGCCGTTCCCTGCAACCACGACATCTCCGTCTGCGGTAGCGGCGATATCTGCGTTAGTAGCCACTCGGGCCTGCTCCGCGGGTATGACGATATTGACTTCATCCACGTTCTCGCCGTCTTCACCCGCCAAGATGATGTCGTTGCCTTCGCCGGTGGTGATCTGATCACTGCCACCGTGGTTCTCATCCTTGCTCCAGATGCGGTCGATGTCACCTGGATCTGTGTCGCCACCCAAGGCAGTTGGCTCTCGGTCCCATGAGGTCCAGTCGATCAAGCCACTATCACCAATAATGATGTTGTTGCCATCAGGGTTACCCGCTGATTCCGTGTCGTTGGCGGTGATGATGTCGCCATCAATGCCACCTAAGATGATATCCGATCCCACTCCAGTGGTGATCGTGTCTGCACCACCGAGCAAGGAATCGCCCGTTTCAACCAAGCCTAAGGTGATCGCAATGTTCTGGAGATGAGCGCCGTTGGCGGCTGCGGCGATCACTCGGCCGTTGTCACCGAGGACAAGGTTATCGCCGTTACCCGCATGGATCGTGTCACCATCGCTGGTCGCTCTTACGACAGCTCGTTCCAGCGTGACCACTCCGTTGACTTCAACGTCATTAACAATCTCACCATCCTCGCCACCGACGATGACGTCAGTGCCAGCTCCGGTCAGGATCAAATCGTTACCGCCGTGGTTCTCATCTAGGCTGACAATGCGGTCGATATCCGCCGCATTGGTGTCGTCACCTGCTTCGGCTTGAGCGTGGTGATTCTCGGCTCCGGTCCAGTCAATATAGCCACTGTCACCGAGGATAATGTTGTCGCCTTCACTTGGCAGGTAATTCCCCTGAGCATCCTCCCCTCCAACAATGATATCCTCGTCGATACCACCCAACACGATGTCATCTCCTGATCCTACATAGATTCGATCCGATCCACCAATCAGTGAGTTACCGGTCGCCAAGATGCCAAAGGTTACTGGCAAGCCTGCCAATTGCGGTGAGTCTTGACCTGCGGCATACATACTCGCGTTGTCACCCACCACCAAATTGTTGCCGTCGCCGGCCTCGATAAGGTCTCCGTCTGAAACATCACCGATCACGTCATTGCTGGTTAGAGCATCTCCATCGATATCGATCTCGGTGATTAACTCTCCGTCTTCACCACCGATGATCATGTCGTTACCTGCACCGGTCACGATTGTGTCGTTGCCACCGTGGTCCTCATCGAGACTCAGGAGTCGGTCAATGTCGTTTGGATTGGTATCGTCACCGGCCAAGGTCCCACCCCGTTCAGCGGCCGTCCAATCCACGATACCGCTATCGCCAATGACGATATTGTCGCCCTCGCTCGCCAAGATGGTATCCGCATCGATACCGCCGATAATGATATCTGATCCGACGCCCGTGATGATTGAATCTGACCCACCAATCAATGAGGTAGACGGCATGGATTGCAGCATACCGAGGACGAGCAACTGATTTGGAACATTTAGAGCGGCAGCAAATATTTCACCGTTGTCTCCGATGACGATATTGTTTCCGTCACCAGCTTCAACCTCGTCTCCATCGAATGCTGCGGCAGATACTGTCTTGACACCATTGACATCGCTAACCACTTCGCCGTCCTCGCCAGCGATGATGATATCGTTTCCAGCACCAGAAAGGATTAGATCGTTTCCGCCGTGGTTGGCTTGGGTGCTACGGATTCGGTCCAAATCATTGGGTTCTGCGTCATCCCCTGCTAGGCCACCATTGTGATCAGCGGCAGTCCAGTCAATCAGGCCACTATCACCGATGAAGATATTGTGACCTTCGCTCGCAGAGTAGCTTTCTGTAACCGAATCGTATGATCCAGCGATGACATCTTCATTGATTCCGCCGAGGACAATATCGTCGCCATCGCCGACCAGAATGATGTCTGATCCGCCGATCAAGGATTGCGTGGTTTCAACCAAGCCGAGTGTCAGGGCTTGTTGACCAAATCGGCTTTCGTTCGAAACCGCTGCAGTGATTCGACCGTTGTCACCAATTACTAGATTCGTTCCATGACCAGCGTTGATTTCATCGCCCGCTTCGCCACCGATAATGATATCGTCTCCTGCCCCGGTCAGAATCGTATCGGTTCCTCCTTCGTCTACCGCAAGCGTATCAATCGTATCGATATCATCTGAAAGAAGATCTCCATTGTTGAGATAGTCGATCAAGCCGTTGTCACCCAGAATGATGTTCCCACCGTCACTTATACCCGCACCTAAAGCCTCTCCAACCTGCGCGGTGATTTCATCTGACCCAATCCCACCGAGAATAATGTCATTTCCTAAACCTGTCTGAATCACGTCATTGCCACCGTAAATGTAGGCGGTGCTTTCAACCAATTGCAGATCACCGATCTCAAAGCCGTAGTCGATGGAGCCACTATCCCCCAAGATGAGATTGTTTCCACCTTCAGCGGTCACTTCGTCCGCTTCGAACCCAGCGATGACGATATCATTTCCAAGTCCTGAAGTAATGATATCCACTCCGCCTTCTGGTGCTGTGGTGTCTGATCCTTCCTCAGTGCTGATGATCAGATCCAAGATCCCGTTCACCCATTCGATTCGACCATTGTCACCGAGTGCAATGTTGTTGCCTTGGTGAAGATCAACCTTGTCTCGACCCAATCCAGCGAGAACGAGGTCGTCATCTTCATTGCCTTCGATGGTGTCGTCTCCGGCAGACCCCGGAGTGATATCTGTTGTGTGGAGTAAATCTATAGTTGCGACGTCCCCATCAGTCACGATGAAGTCAGCAACACCGTTGTCACCGATGATGATATCGGAGTCTGAGGAGGTGATAGCCGAACCACCTAGACTATTGCCCCCGTAGATCGTATCCCCCCCAAAGCCTCCAAAGATGAGATCGTTTCCGGCATTACCGAATATCGTATCTGCCGCCCCATTCTGGATACCGACTGTCTGTACCTTGGTGATACTGCCAGTTGTGTGAATACGGCGTGTGCCCGGAATTTGATCGATCCGACCTTGATCCGCCAGGACGATATCATTGCCTTCACCTGCGAAAACCCGATCGGCGCTGGCAACAGCATCGACCACGACCTCGAACATGGCGTTAATGTTACCTAAGCCCTCTGTGGTGTTCGCGTCGAAGGGATCAATTCGATCCTGCGCGAAGAGCATGAGATCAAAATTAAACTCGCCATCAGCGTAGATGTGATCATCTCCCTGCTCGCCTTGGATCGTGTCGTGATCAAGAGCGGAACCGCCTGCAAGATGATCCCTATCCTGTGAACCCAAGATGGTGTCATTGCCGTCACCTCCGAAGGCTACTATCCCAGCGAAGGCGTCGTTTTGTGCCAACATATCCGAAGCGTCAATGGTGTCGTTCCCGGGAGTATTAAAACTGGAACCGTGTTCAGAGATGGACCCGTCATCATTGCTATAACGTGTTCCCTGCTCGGATGAATCTCCATAAACGATGAGTGGACCGTCTCCGCGATCATTGATGTCGAAGGTATCGTTTCCTCCGCCACCGTGAAGAGCCGTTACCGCTCCATCCAAAGTGGTCTCGATGGTAAGTTCTTCGTCTCCTTTACCGAGGAGCAATTCAACGATCTCGAATTGATCCATCGTGATTCCACCGCCGTAGTAGCGGTAGAGTGGTTCCTCTGGAGTCCCCTCATTAACAACATGCAGGCCACCCATTTCGAGTCCTGTCAAAGCAAGGCCGGGATTACTCAAGCTTACAGTTCCCAAGACTTGGCCAAGTTCATTCAAGACCGGGGCATGAGGCACAGTTGTCACTGTGTTGCGAATTTCTACCAAACCCTGATCGGCATCCGTGTTGTCGCTATGGTAGAGGTTCAGAATATCGATTCGCTGCGATTCATCCCCAACCGGATCCTCTTTCTTCACAGGCTGGTTATCCTCGCTAGGTAACACGATTGCGGGATTCAGTGAGCGATCTTTACCGGGCACAACGCCACCGTCGACAATGAGTGGGCCTCGTATCACATCAAGATTCTGTGCCACTGGAGCAAAGGTCTTGGTCGGTTGCTTGAAGGGGTCCGGAATAAAGGCACTATTCGCAGATACCGTCACTTCAACCCACTCGGACCAATTAGAATCATCAAAGGTGAGCGAGTAGGTCAGTTCATCTCCATCCCGATATTCGGCTTTCGGCTCATTCGCATCGGTGAACCGGGCCCCAACATTCGCCGCTAGGTTGGTTTGACTGTCGGTCGTTAATTCAAGTGTCACCGGAAGCTCGGGACCGTTGATCAAACGAATGCGATAGCTGTCATCGTCACCGCCAACAACCACGATCGTGGATCCACCTGAATCGCGCACGATAGCGCCAGTGGATTCATCATCAAAGACTTTGACATCCAACTCTGGATACTCTTCTTCGACCAGGTTGAATGCAGTGTTCTGATCACTTTCTACTCTGTGGATAATCTCCGAAATTTCGATCCCATCTGCTTCTGGATCATCAACAGCACTTACTGTGACGGTGCGAAACTGATTCCAGTTGAGGTGATTGAAGCTAAAGACGGTCTCTGAAAGGCTGACTTGATCATCGTGAAGGAGCGTCACCGTGACAGTTTCATCATTCGCTGGGGATGTCGTTAGTGCGAATTGATAGACATCGGAGAACCCTTGAGGTCCTTCCAAGACTTCAGTAATTCGATCCGGCACGAGCCCGCCGGTCCCAAAATCTTCAAATTCACGAATCTCTAGGCCAGGTTTTTCATTGTCAACAACAACGACAGGAGTATTCACCAACTGAACCTCCTCGTAGCCTGGCACATCGCTAACAATCGTGTGACTTAACATCACTAAGCGTTCGCCTTCGAAACCCTGGTCATCAACAGCTTTGACCGAAACCCGTTGTTTTACATTGGGCTCAGTGAAGGTGAGCACGACTGCATTGGTGAACACCCCATTATCCGTTTTAACCAAAACGCTATCTCCGCCAATAGATCGATCACTCGTACTAGCAACGCCAGCTGACACGGTCAGATAAACCGGAGTTGAAACGTTCGCCGCCGTTGGCCCAGTCAGCATGATGAAGTATTCCGCAAGAACACCGTCTTCGGTGACAATCAGTGGTTCCCCGATCGGTTCAATACTCACCAATGCGCCATCAGCGGCGGAAAGAATGTTCGTTGCCAGTCCATTGATACCAGCAGCCAAGAAGTCTGCATCCCCTGCCGTAATGTTGTGACTGATAATCCCGGCCCGTCCGAGTAAATCATTTGAAACGATTTCTTCAGTCACATCCCCGCCGACATTGATGATGTCGTTCCCTTGACCTCCGATGACCGTGGTCACCATGTCGGAGCTCGTTCCCAAGACGAAGATGACATCATCGCCTTCGAGAGAATCGAGTTCGGCACTTTCAACATTGTCAAAACTGACATTAAGCCCTGCTCCAAAGATTCCGTCTGGGGTGACGACAAAGGCATCACTGAATGGCGTGCCCAACACAACGACAGTATCAAAACCAGTGCCACCATCGATGCTGACCGGCGCATTGACCGCATATTTAATAGTGTCCTCACCACCGCCACCTTTTACATCGGTATCGGCCTGCTCCAATCCTTGAAGAATCACAAAGGCTCGAACAGTGAACTCATCATTCCCGCCTTCACCCTCGAGTCGAAGCGTTCCCTTGTTGTGGTAGATATTGATTTCATCGGCACCCTCGCCACCAAAGACGGTTGTCGGGTGGGTTACCCCATCACTGACATAGGCGATACCGGTTAACACACCACCCGCTGCTCGTGCTTTCCCGACCTCTTCGATAATCAATTCACGCCTGGTTTGTCCTGTTGACGTATCAATAATATCTCCGAATTCATGAGCGGCAGGATCAAAAATTAGCTCATTGGTATCAAAGGCTCGAACAACACCGATGACGACCGGCGAGGTATCAAAGACTTCGTTTTGATCAATATTGGCATTGATGTCGCGCTCTGTTCCGAAGACTTGGCCAATCTGGAATTCATCATCGTCGACTCCCCCGTCCAAGGTGGTGGTAGCGGTATTGTCGTCCGCTGCAAAGGCATCTTCACCACCCAAACCATTCACAATGAGACGCGCATTGATGTTCTCGTCGTAATTCACTCGTTCCACGGAGGTGAAACTGTCGTTTTCAAAGGTGTTCAACAAGGCGACGAAATCTTTACGCAATAGGAATGTATCATCCGGATCATTATCCACACCGTCAACCGTGTCGGCACCATTGATAATCAGCGTGTCCACCCCACTAAATGGAGCCCCGTTATCATGGACATTCACTAGTGCATTGCCTTCATGGGCTAGATTGATGGTGTAATGGTCGCTACCGCCCTCGCCATGTAGGTTCAAGGTCGCCGCTAGTTGGTTTAGGTGGGTTCGATGGAAGAAATTGGAGATCGGCGCTAGACCGTTAAACGAAGCATCCTGGGGCAATGTATTGGTAGTGACGTTCACTTCAATAAAGTCATTACCGCCATGGCCATGAACCGTAGTTACGTTCGCAATGCTTCGAATGGCGATCGTATCGTCGCGTTCATTCGTGGTGGTATTTCCGTCTCCTGCATAGAGCTGAAGCGTTCCACTGTGAGTGCTATCGACATACAGAACATCCGCTCCCGTTCCCAGCCAGAGATTCATGTCTTCCATAGCGTGGTAATCCACGCCACCAGCCAGACCAAGTCCACGAATCGTGTTCTCTGTCAGTGTTCCCTGTTTAGCATTAGCATTGGCCGAATCGTCAACGTTGAAGCGATCGTAGCCGCCGCCACCGTCTAAATCAACAAACCCTCGCACTGCATCAATGTTGCTCACCGTGTCAGCCGTTACCAGTTGGGTCTGAAGCCCGGTTGGATAAGGATCCGGTAGGGTCGGTGATTGAGTTGCTAGGTTAAACGTGTCTTGTCCAATATCACCGGTAATCACCAGGTGACTGCTCAGATCGGCTCCGCGGAGATTGACAGTATCATTGCCTTGTTCTGCATTCAGATTGAATCGTCCGCTGACACTGTTGAGATCGATTCGATCGTGACCCGCGGCTGTGTGAATCGAGGTGGTCGTGCCGTGGGTGCTATCGACTTGCAGATGGTTATTACCAAAGCCGAGCCACAGGTTGAGATTTTCCCAACCGGAGTAGTTAATTCCTTGTTCCAAATTCAGCCCACGTAGCGTGCTATTGGTTAAGACGCCACTCTTATGGTTTGAAGCCGGGGCACGAGAATCATCGATATTCAGAGTATCGTCCCCACCTGTGCCGCTGGTTACAGTCAACAGGGCGTTGATCTGATCAATACTACCCACCGGCGTTGTGTTAGGTCCTGCGGGTAGTGTGGGCGATGATAAGGCTCTGTCACTGACAGTAATTCGGTCGTTTCCTCCCCCAGTATTGACTGTGGTCGTTCCCGCCACGGAGAGAATGTCTACCGTGTCCTCGCCGCCCGCCGTATCAAGGGTAGTCGAGCCGGCATGAGTACTGAGAATACTTACCGTATCTCTTCGATTCCCGAGAGCAATATTAGCCGCTTCAAATCCATTATACGTAATGCCATTTGCTGTGGCTGTTGAGCCTGGTAGGTCCAGACCGTAGAGTCTTGTTGACGTAATCGTCAGATTCTCCGCACCGTCGTTGTCCTTATCGTAAACATTTAGGGTATCGTTGGCCGACTGTCCCTCAACAATCAGGTGTCCGTTGACTCCATTAACATTGCCGGTGGCAGCCGGAGACGTACTTCCCACGTTAATCGTATTGGCTGCACTACCACTGCCTGTGCGTATACGAGTCGTGAGACCGGAGGTGCTTAGGACATTTATCGTATCGCTGCTGTCCGCCAAACTTAGGTTGAGAGTTTCAATCGCGTTGTAGGTGACACCATTGGTCGTTGCAGAACTACCGGGCATGCCTAACTCCCAAATACGATTTAGGGTGATGAAGCCATTCTGGGACCCCCCATTGAAGTCCTGGAGGTTCAAGGTATCCGATCCGCCATCGGCGTTAACGGTCACCAATGCAGCAATCGTATCCAGGTTTCCACCGGTTCCCAAATTGATCGTGTCATTCCCCTCTCCCGTATTGATATAGGTCACGACTCCGGTCAACACATCGCTGACATTCACTGTATCAGCGCTGTTATAAGTATTAAGCGTGAGGGTTGTCCCACCGGAACTTGAAGTCGGATTTGTCAAACGGATATTCACCCCATTACCCGGGGCAACCACGGCCACGTCCCCGTCAGCCGAGAGATTGAAGGTGTCGGATCCATTCGCTCCATTTACGGCCACAGTATCATGGGAGGTATCCGCTCCGAGATTGAGTGCCAAATTCTTCAAGATCGAGGAGGCCAAGTAGTTTACCTTGATCCGATCAGCCTGTCCTCGAGCATCCAGATCGATCGATTCGACACCTAGAACCGGGTGCACCCCATCGGAGATATTGAGACCAAAGCCAGTACCAAATGGATCGAATTCAATCGTTTCACTATTATTGCTCAGCGTCACGAGATAGAGATCATTTCCAGAACCACCCTCGATCAGGGTATCTAACCCATCACCACTCACCCACTCGATGCGATCATCGCCACCCGCAGTGTTGATTTGATCTATGCCGGTGCCACCAATGGCGATATCGATGCCGCTGCCGCCAAGAATTTCGTCATCTTCGCTGCCTCCGAGCAAGGTGTGCATCCCGCTTCCGGTGGCCATCAAATCGTCATTCCCACTGCCACCACTTAGCGTTGCCGTACCTGATCCGTGGTAGGTGAGTATATCATTCCCAGAACCCCCACTGAGGGTTGCGTCAGCAAGAACGCCATTCCGGACAATAATCGAATCCGTGCCAGTTCCAGCGTCGGCCACGATGTTACCGATTCCGCTGTGTTCCTCGCTAAACCCAAAGGCCGTCACTCGGACAGTTTCGTTTCCAGCGCTACCACTGAGATGTTCAACCACATAGGCCTCATCCGTGATTCCGGTATATTCGGCAGCTTGACGGGATCCTGCATGGGAACCGACGTTGAGTCTCAGTTCTGATCCATTGCGGTTCGCTAACACCGGGATGAGGTCAGCTTCATCACCGCCAGGTTGACTGATAGATCCCAAACTAAAGGTTATCGTGGCACACACTTCGGTCAATAAGAGATCAACACAAGCGCTAGCCCTAATCCTCAGTCGCCCACTCTCAATACTAACGCTAGCGTTAACACCCACACCAATTCGAATTCCTGCAATCTTGAGTCCGGCACTGCCGTTGACGTTGAAGGCGAATATATCGTGTCCAAGTGTGATTGACGCATTAGCAGACAAATAGGCAGGTCCTGCAGTCACCCGGAAGCCGGCACTGGCCGTAAATCGGAAACCACTCTCTGAGATCCATCCGTGAACATTCGCATTAAAGACTCCGCCAACGTTGAGCGACAAGGGGTTGCTTGAGGGAATCTCGAGTCGGAACCCTGTGCTATTGGCTTCAATTAAGAGTGTTCCTGAGAGCGTAAATCCAAGAATATTCAAACCGCCATCCACTCGGACTCGTGCGGTTTGAGGACCAATGTTCACATTGTTAATCGTGACGGCCCGATTGGTGGTATTAACTTCCAGTGTAAATCGACCATTCACAGACAATCCATCAAACGGACGGAAACCACCAGCGGCGGCGAGTGTGAGGCCAGCCCGGAAGGCCAACCCATTGGCATTGATAATAATACCACCGTTAAAATTCAGATCGATGCCCAAGACTCGTATTACCCCGTCAACACTTGCATTGACACCCGCAGTGCTGATTGTCACATCGAACTGACCGTTAACATCCAGGATCCCTAATACACTCAGCGTGCCGTCAATACTGATACGAGCATAAGGGCCGGCGGCGAGGTTGACTGTCTGGTCAGCGATGACACCAACGAATCGACCAGTGGTGTTCAACTCGAATACAGCCGAACCTTTGAAATTGAATCCGGATCCACCAAATGAGGTTGAGATGGCAAGTTTTGCAGCGATTCCGTCAGTTCCAATCAGCAAGCCCCCGCGCACACCAATACTTAGTATGGCTGTGTTTCCAACCATGGCTTTGAGCTGACCGTCGGCGGAAACTTCGAGTCCGGCGCCGGAGATCTGGATGATCAGTTCGCCTTCGATTCGGAATTTGTTCCCAGCGGCCGGTGAGACATCCACATGACCATTGACGATCAGCTTGGCGTATCGACCCGGTGCTAGATTGACGGCGACTCCATTGACCGTTCCGATCGCTAGATTCGTCGTATTGAGTTCCAAGCTAAACGTGCCACCAAGACTAAAGCCCGTTCCACCGGTGTCACTTCCATATGCCGTGCTGAGACTAATTTTCGCTGCGATCCCACGATCATTGATAAGCAGGAATCCTAGTGCTCGGAGAGATAAAATGGTCTGATTTGCAACAATCGCTTCGAGATTGGCATCAGCGGCCAGAACAAAACCCGTGCTCGAGACTTCGACAACGAACCGACCATCCAGTCGGAACTTATTGCTCCCGATGGCGAGTAGATCCAGATGCCCATTGAGGATAATCTTAGCGTAGTTGCCCCCGGCGAGATTGACGCGAATCCCATTGATCGACCCGATCGCTTGGCCGGTTGTATTTAACTCAAAGACGAACGTCCCACCCAGTGAGAACCCAGTGCCAGAGGTGTTCGAACCGGATCCAAGGTTCAGAGAAATCTTGGCGGCAATTCCGTTACCGTTAATCAAGAGGAATCCGACTGCGTTCAGCGTCAGAATATTCGCGCCAGCCACCACAGCACTCAGCTTTCCAGTTGCGGCGAGGATCAATCCAACGGAGGACGCTTCGAAAACAAAGGAGCCATCTAGACTAAAACGATTATCTCCATTAAGGCCTAGATGCAGAAAGGCATTGTTCACCACCAACTTGATGTACGGCCCGGACGCCAAGTTGACCGCGACTCCTCGAACAGTACCAATTGCAGCATTCGTCGTGTTTAACTCAAAGATGAAGTTACCCCCGATACCGAAGTTCGATTGACTAGCTGAGGACTGCACTAAGGCACTCAGAGCAATCTTTCCGCCGATGCCATCTCTGTTGATCAACAAGAATCCAAGGGCATCCAATGAGAACACTTCGGTTCCAAAGGCGAGAACGTTAAATTCCGTGTCGACGGCCACCACCAAACCATTGCTTCCTACCTCGAGGACGATCGTTCCGTTCTCAAGTACGAATCCAGAGTTGGCGACAAGGAAGGCCATTCTTGCGTTTTCCACTCGTATCCGGGCGAAGACACCCGCTTCGAGGCTTCCCGCGTTTCCTAAATTGACAGCACTACCCGTGGTATTGACTTCGAGCGTGAAGGTTCCGCCTAGTGAGAACCCATTACCAGCCACTCCAAAGTTACCGGCGCGGGTTAGGCTTAGAATTCCAGCCAACACGTAGATTGGACTCTCGGCCGTTCCGACATTCGTGATGATCAAACCGCCAGTGGCAGCCATACTCAGGATTGTCTTTCCACCAAACCTTAGGGAAAGGTTGCCGTCGGCTTGAACGCTGAATCCGCTATTGTTGGCGGAAACAATCAGGTCCCCTTCAAGTCGGAAGCCAGCGATACCACCAATGTTAAGTTGGAGGAAGCCACCTGCCCTCAACTCGATTGTCTCTGCCGTGAGTGTCACACCGGCTAAAGTTATATCTGAGGAGTGGGTATTGATATACAGCCCCATATTGAAGTCGAGCTGGAATCCGGTTCCCGACAAACTTTGTCCGCCACTACCACCTGCTGAAACTCCAATTGTGACAAAGCCGGCAAGATAGGTTTGGCCATTGGACCAGGCGATTCGAAGGGCAGCGTTCGCTTGAGCTCCAACGATATTGGCCACATCGACGACCACGTTGGCTTGGATTTCGATGAAGCTACTTGAAAGCACAAACTCGAAACTGCCTGTCATTGTGAACGCTTCACCAGCGCCGCCACTAGGATTAAAAGCTAAGGAGCCACCAGCCGCTAATCGGACAAGCTCGGGCGATAAGACAACTTCAGTCGTATTGATGCTTCGAACACCCGTTGTAGCATCGAAGGTGTAGGTCTCGACCGTCTTCGATACACCCGCGGTATTGAATTCAAGCACGAAACTCGCACTCAATGCAAAGCCTGGGAGAATCGCTACGGAATTCGTATTCAGAGAGAGTTCAGCAATTCCGTATAATCCATCTGAATCGATGCCAAACGCCATCGTGCCAGTCAGACCAAACAATGGTGTTGAGGATCCAGGAACCACCACAGAAGTTCCCACAGCGGCACTCACAGCAATAGCGCCTGTTGACGTATTGAAGGTAATGGTTGCAGCACCATCCAAGGTCAAGCCCACCATGGTGAGCTGGAAGTTGTTCACCTGAATCCGAAGGGTACTGGCGGGAAGATTTACGTTGGTGCTTCCTCGAGCAATGGACACATCGGTCAATTTGGTATTGAGCTCGAGATTAAAGTCCCCACTCATACCGAAGAAACTGGTTCCTAGTGCCGTATCGTAAGAAAGCCCAAGATTCACCACGACCCCATCCGGATCGAGTTGGAAACCACCCCGAACGTTGAACGTTCCTACCGCTCCCAATGATAAGGTCGTATCAACCTGAACGCTGACTGCAACACCGTTACCGGTTGAAGCCACAGTCATTTGGAAACTGCCCGATAGGGTTAAAGTATTCAGGAAGACCAAGTCGCCAACAGCGGCAATCAGCAGGTAATTTCCGGGGGCGGCTTCAGATCCACCCAAGAGTGGGGCACCGGCAGTGATTACCAATTCATTGGTCGAGTTGGCAAAATCGTTGGGAACTGGACCGACCGCTGGAGGAAGTGCGAACCTAATCTCTTCGCCGGTAGTGTTTAGTTGTAATAAGAAACTCGCGTTCAGACTTAGTCCAATCTCTGAGGGAAGGTTGGCCTGCAGCGTAAGAGCAAACTTTCCTGCAATACCGTCGGAATTGATCACAATGAGTCCAACCGTACTAAATCGCAGCAACGGACTACTCGGGTCACCGATATTTAGCGAGGCATCTGCGAAGAGTTGGAACCCATCGTCGCTGATTTCGATACGGAAATTCCCAACGAAATCGACACTCATCACACTCAATGTGCCACTGATCGTTGCGACAAAATAAGGACCAGGAGTTCCGTTTGAACCATCAAAACGAGGGGGACCCCCACTAATCGTAAACGTGATTGAACCATTATTGTTTACGGCGAATCGGGAGTCGAGGTTACCGCCAATTGCAGCAAGTGCATTGACATCGACTCCATTGATAGCACCCAGCTCGGCGCCTTCGTTTGAAGTCAATAAATCCGCGTGGCCCGTCAAAAACGCAGCGTAGCGTTCTGGGATGGTAATATCATGGTCATAGCCAGTAGTATTAAAGACTAACCTAGCTTGGGCTCCGGCACCAAAGGAGAGATCGCCCAGGGCTCCGCCGCTCGCAATGGCAATGCTAATCTCGAGATCAGCAGCGACACCATCACCGGTTATAGATAGCCCTCCGAGGGCGTTCATATCAAAGAACTTTTGGCTCCCCGTGCTGCCCACATCGGGTCCAAATTCAACGCCTCCGGCAACAAATGCTTTAAGGCCACCAGGAGTAACTTCGAATAGAACGAGGCCGTTCACCCCGACGACTGAATTAGTTTTGGCGACATCCGAATAGACAGTCAACAATCCACCGAACTGGAAGCTGACCAAAAAGTCGTTGAAGTCGAGAACGACAGGAGATTGCGAATCTCCGGTGTTAACTTCAAAGCCCTGCTCAACCGTGCCATTGTTGTTCTTGTCCGACTCGCCGGCATCATTGAAATCCCCGTCATCGTTTAAATCCTCGTCGAATGTCGATTCAAAATCGATGACTTCCAGCCCACTCGTACCAAGCCCAACGTTAAGCGCGATATCGAATGCGCCCTGGAGATCCAAATAATCAATGCCAACCAATCCGAAACTATTCACCGATGCCTTACCTGCAAGATAGACACCAAGATCGTTGATATTGGTCGACGCCATCAAGGCCAACCCAATATCGAGATCGGTAACATGAACTCCGATGGATTCGCTATTCAACTCATCCTGATCAACGGATTGATTTCCGTTCGTATCGGTCCAATACGGTGCATTAGCACCAATGAACGCAGTCAGGTTTGCTCCGCCGATGGTCATGGTTGTCACCGTCTTGCTGCCACCAGATCCGGTAAGATCAACTGTTTGTGTTGGGCCTAACTCGAAGGCAAGAGAACCCGTCAAGGTCAGTGAATCGAGGATTCCGAGTTCGACAAAACCTTGTGCTCGGATTACCGGAGAATCCATAGCGAGATAAATCGGCTTGCCGCCGGTATTCACCTCATAGCCAACAGGGTCAATCTTTCCATCTTGATCAGTATCGAAAGTATCGACGTGATCTTCATCACCACTGAAAAGCACGGCCGCTTCAGTGATGTCAATTACGCTTTCGCTATCGCCCGTGTCATTAGTGTTAAGAATCTCCAAGAGTTCGCCGTGCCCAATCGCAGTATCATCGTTCAACGCCACTCCCGCTAAGCCAGCGAGTCCGGCTCCTGACTGTTGATTCAATCGTGCCAAATCACCAAACGTCAAAACGCCATCAACTGCTTCATTGAGCCCAAGGTTGTTATCAAATAAGGCGAGGGTTTCACTAGCAAACTCCGGTGTGTTGGCAAAATCTGCTACGGGAAAGACTGAAAGACCATAAATAGTCGGAGTGGAAAGATTGACTTCCACCAATAACTCTTCACCGCGCAAGGTGACCTCTGGAATTCCATTCAAACTGATTTCATTCGCCGTCGCCTTCATGGCGAAGAATTTCTGGAATGACTCAATCGGGCTGGTGGGTTTCATGAAGGCCATCCCAAAATCAAAATCATCAATCACAATGCCTTTAGCATCGCTGTTAATTTCTGATGGCAGGATGTCCCCTGTATCGGGATCGCGATCAATCTCTAAATCATTATCGGCATCATTCCAGTACGGGCCATCCAGACCAATAAACGCATGGACGTCGGAGGCTCCCATCGTCATGAACTCGAGATCCTTAGTCTGACCAAAGACAGGGATATCCGTATTGGGGTCGAGTCCGAGAGCACCCAGCAAGGTGCCAATGTTGCCATTATCATGGCCAATCAGACCACCTGCAGTGTTAACGGTATGAACCGGCCCTTTTTCAAAGGCAACGCTACCGGCGATGTGAATGAATTCGGATATCTGTAAGTGTACTTTTCCGATTTCACCGCCTAAACGAGCTTGGCCGTCATAGTCGAAGATAACTGGTTGGTTTCCAGTTGGCACTTCCAGCGTCCCATCATTGATTCCAGGATCATTTTCGAAACTGGATTTGTAATTGATGATGGGTCGTCCCAGTCCCCCAAACCAATCTCCACCCCAATTGACATCTACTTGGATCTCTCTTGTTTCAAAGACGAAATCTTCACTCAATGGCCCCATTAGGAAATCAACGACGTCAGACGATGCTTTAGCAGTGATCATCCTTGGAATTTCTGCTGCTTCCGGAAGGAAGTCATTTAGAGTCGCGTCAAAGACACCGACTCCAATATCAAGCCCAGTCATCCGGGCACCGATCAGTTCGTCGCTCGGATTCGCTAATAGGTCACCAAGGGGGCGATGGGAGGTATCAGAAGGAATCACGACTGAGTCAGTCTCCAAACCTACACCGACGAACGCATTCACCTGGTGGGCCCCGATAACAAAGCCAGCCACGTCGACATCCGTAATGGCCGAGCCATTTTCAATGATAGCGGTCGTTCCACGGATATCAGCAGGCAGGCTGTTCAGAGCATTGCCGAAGGTGCTCTGCAAACCAGCGCCAATGTCACTCGGCAAACCAGTCGAGATATCCACCAGCATCTGCGGTCCTTTTTCGAATCCGAAGCTGCCTTCGAGGTGAACGAAATCTAATAAGCTAACTAGGCCGTATTCCAGGCTGACACCGATTCTTTGGTTCCCGTCAAAATCCAAAACGACGGGCTCTCCGCCGGTTGGCACTTCGAAGCCAACAACGTCCGTGTTGCCATTATTATTAAGATCCTCTTCCGCGGTCAGCACGCCATCACGATCCACGTCTTCGGTGAAAGAGGCTGCCCAGTCAATCACCGCAGGACCAAACGGAGGAATTCCAGGTAATTCCCAATTGCTGTCTCTTATACACATCTCCGAGCCCACGAGACCT
>CAJXVR010000008.1 GCA_913061285.1 uncultured Verrucomicrobiota bacterium
ATCTACACTAGATCGCTCGTCGGCAGCGTCAGATGTGTATAAGAGACAGGACCTGTACGTTTGTAATGACTTTCTTCATGGCAATGACGACTTCTTCTTGAATCAAGGGAACGCTTCGTTTCGGCGGATCGCCAAGGGTGCGATTCGTCACTCTAGTTGGTCTTCAATGGCGGTGGACGTTGCCGACATCGATCGGGATGGAAATTTTGATTTCATGGTGGTCGACATGCTGAGTCAAAGTCTGACCCGACGGCTGATTCAACGGGCAAATTACGAGACGGGTTCTCAATTAAGGCAGGTCGGCCTCTTTCTCGACCGGCCTCAACAACAGCACAACACGCTCTACCTGAGTCGCGGAGATGGGAGCTTTGCTGAGATCGCTCATCTTGCTGGGGTTGAGGCGTCGGAGTGGAGTTGGAGTTTGGTTTTTCTCGATGTCGATCTCGATGGCTATGAAGATATTTTGGTCGGGAACGGTCATGCGCATGATCTCTTGGATGGGGACACGACGATGGATGCGATGCGGGCGATGCGGTCAGCACCGCGTGGTCAGGTGCCCCGCACCTTGCTCATGTATTCTCGGCTGGATTTGCCCGATGTGGCCTTTCGCAATCAAGGTGATCTGACCTTTGTCGAGGTAAGTGACGACTGGGGGTTTAACGTGGAGGGGGTTTCCACGGCGATGTGTCGGGCTGATTTGGATCGAGATGGGGACTGGGACGTGGTGGTGAATCGTCTTCAAGCCGAGGCCGTGGTTCTTGAGAATGTGGGAAGTAGTCCGCGAATCTATGTGTCTCTAACGGGGCGGGGTAAGAACACGGCGGGCGCTGGTTCGTTGGTTCGTTTGATTTCCACTGAGGTTGGGAATTCGTTTCCAGTGCAGCAACAAGAGCTCGTGGTAGGAGGGCGATATTTGTCGACGGATGCTCCCGCGCTCGTCTTTGCAGCTGGGAATGAGACGGCTGAGTTTCGACTGGAGATCGAGTGGGCGAGTGGAGCGATTAGCCGGATCGATGGCGTCCAGCCGAATCGGAGCTATTGGATTGAGGAACCTGAAGCCTTTGACGCGGATCGGGGGTTGCCTGATTCCGCCTCTACTGGAAAACCCTTATTTCGAGCATTCAACCTTCCGGCTAAAGAGATTCCGATGGGGCAACGATTTGACGATCGCATTCGTCAACCGCTCTTACCTCGGACATTGAGTCAAGCGGGGCCAGCGCTTGGTTGGGTGGATTTTGATCAAGACGGTTATGAAAACCTTGTCATATCAGGAGGGGCTAGGAAGACCCTTGATATGTTCGTCAACGATGGCGGTAAGCGTTTTTCAGGCCAAGAATCGTTTCCCATGGCATCGGTAAGCGACGGGGTTTGGCTGAACGTTGTTGGCGACGAGTTTCGCTATGTTGTCGGCTTGTCCAACTATCAAAGCGGGAAGCGCTCTCAAGCTTCGGTGGGCGTCTATGAATGGGAGGAGGGGCATTTAACAATGAAGGCATCCCTTTCCGGTCAAGGGGCATCCGTGGGACCCCTCGTGTCGCTAGACTATGATTTGGACGGGGATCTTGATCTTTTTGTTGGTGGTCGAGTGGTCCCTGGACGCTATCCCGAATCACCAATCTCTCGTCTCTTCAAGAACGAACAAGGGACGTTCCGATTGGATTTAGAGAATAGTCGATCACTTTTTGACCTAGGTATGGTGAATGCGGCCTTGGCTTTAGATGTTGATGGGGATGGCGATTCGGACTTGGCATTGGCTCTCGATTGGGGGGCGGTACAAATTTGGTCGAATGAGAACGGCCGTTTTGAAGATCGAACCGAAGCGCTAGGGCTTTCCCGGTATACGGGTTGGTGGAACGGTTTGGCCGCGGGTGATTTTAATGAAGACGGGCGCATCGATCTTGTTGCGAGTAATTGGGGGAGGAATACGAAATACGAGCGCTATCGCGATAAAGCGATTCGTTTGAGTTTCGGCGATATTGATCGATCCGGCACGCTTGAGACCATTGAGCAAGTCTATGATGTTGAGCGAGAGCGTTGGGGGGGGATTCGGGATCTGATCGTAATGGGGACAGCGGTGCCAGTGCTCCAGCAGCGGACCCATTCTTATCGGGAGTATGCCGAGATGGGGCTGGTGGGCGCTTTTGGCGAGGAGATAGAGCGGCTGGAGCGTCTCGAGGCGACTTGGTTGGAGTCGAGCGTCTTTATCAATCGAGGGGCTCGCTTTGAAGCCCGTGCTCTTCCGGTTGAAGCACAGTTTGCACCGGCCTTTGGTGTCGTGGTGGGGGATTTCAATGGCGATGGTCATGAAGATGTTTTTTTGGCTCAGAACTTCTTCGGATCCGATCCTGAGAACCCTCGGCAAGATGCCGGACTGGGGTTGGTGCTTGAGGGACAGGGCGATGGTCGATTCCGTTCGATGCCCGCTGCTGAGAGTGGGATTAGGATCTTCGGGGAACAGCGCAGCGCCGCTGCTGCCGACTTTGACCATGACGGGCGATTCGATCTCGCGGTGAGTCAGTTGGGGGCCAGACCGAAGCTCTTTCGGAATCAGAGTGCTCCAGCCGCGCATCGGGTTAGGCTGCGCGGGCCAGAAGGAAATAGACACGGCGTGGGGGCTCGATTGCGGCTCGGAGGGAGCGATGGTAGGGGGCCCTTGAGGGGCATTCATGGAGGATCTGGTTTCCGATCTCAGAATAGTTCGGTGACGCTTTGGCCAGTCTCGGAAGAAGAGCAACCCTTGACGATCCGTTGGCCTGATGGGGTTCGGTCAGAGATTACCTTGCGCGGACCGGCGAAGGAATGGAGCCTGATCCATCCAGAAGCGAGTCTTGAATAGTTTACTTCAATCACACGCTTGCCCTTCCATGAACCTTTTCGATCAGATCGAGAGACGGGTATCATGAACGGATGATTTCCGGTCGTTGTTTCATCGCACGACGAAACTAGGGAATACAACGGCACAGGATCACTCATAGGAGGCACCCGGCGCGACATTCTCAAGTTCAAGCATGCTCTAAGGAGGCGATGAAATCTCCCTAGACTTCGCTGGGATCTGTTGTTAGATAACTAGACGTTGTGACTGGAAAGCGTGTTTCCAGCAGTTTTAATTTTTGAAGAGATGAAATACCGATTA
The DNA here is from genome assembly GCA_913061285.1 of uncultured Verrucomicrobiota bacterium. Taxonomy (GTDB): domain Bacteria; phylum Verrucomicrobiota; class Verrucomicrobiia; order Limisphaerales; family AAA164-E04; genus UBA2970. The sequence continues at coordinate 3,134 of CAJXVR010000008.1, forward strand.
GGAATCGTTTTAGGGCTCAGCATGTCCTTGAGTCAGATGTTGGGCATTGAGAAGGCAGATCTAGAGGATGCCGGTACCAAGCGAAGCTATGGTTTAGGTGCTAACTACGGTAAGCTTTTAGACCGGCAGTCAATCACCGTTGACATTGATAGTTTCGTGGAAGGGTTGCGGGACGGTTTGGCTAAGGAGTCGCTCCTCTCGGATTCGGAAATCCAAGAAGTGCTCAAGGCGATTACGGCCGAGCTTCGCGAGCGAAGTACAAAAAAACGTGAGGAAGCGGCTCAAAACAATAAGAAGCAAGGGGAAGAGTTCTTAGCCGCCAATGCTAAGAAAGAAGGTGTGAATACCCTAAAGAGTGGGCTTCAATATAAGGTTATTCGAGAGGGTGACGGAGCGATCCCAAGCGCAAAGGATACCGTGAAAGTTCACTATCGAGGCACCTTGATTGATGGCACGGAATTTGACAGTTCCTTCAAGCGGGGTGAGCCGGCGAATTTCGGCGTCACCGGCGTTATCAAAGGTTGGACAGAGGCTCTGCAACTAATGAAAACGGGGGCGAAATGGCAGCTCTTCATTCCATCGGAACTGGCTTATGGCGCCCGTGGGACTGGAAGCAACATTGGTCCTAACTCGACATTGATTTTTGACGTTGAACTCTTGGAAATCACGACCCCTCCCGTACCTCAGGCGACTGTAAAGCCGATTACGAGTGACATCATTAAGGTTCCGTCGGCTGATGAGCTGAAGAAAGGAGCTAAAATTGAGGTCATCAAGGCGGATGAGGTAGATGACTACATCAAGAAACAAGGCGAGAAGCCTAAGACCGATCAAGAGTAGACCGCTGGTCTGTTTGATTCGGATTTCGTAAACTGGAATTTGTTAAAGGGTGATTGCTGTGGGCGATCACCCTTTTTATGTGTGCCCGTCAGGTTCAATTTTCTCCATGACAGGCCTCTCAGGTGCCGACTTTTGAGTTTTTCAAACTTGCTAAAATTCCTGTCTGATGTCCAATGGCTGTGAGTAGTTTGGGGAATTCCGAGTGGTTGAATGAGAATGAGTCTTCCTGAAAATTAACGCCAATGAACACGCATACAAGTCCACGAGTCCATCGCCGAGTTTCCGGCTTCACCCTGATTGAGCTGCTGGTCGTCATCGCGATCATCGCTATCCTAGCGGGAATGTTGCTTCCAGCGCTTGGAAAAGCGAAAGCCAAAGCACACGGCATCAAATGTTTGAACAATAACAAACAACTGATGCTGGCGTGGATGATGTACGCGGATGATGACGAAGGAACCTTGACCCATGCTTATGGAACGGCTCATGGCTGGATGAATACCAGTACGCTTGATTATTCGGCAAAGAGAGGCAACTGGGACTTTAATGTCGATATTGCTCAAAGTCCTCTGTTTCCCTATACCGGAAATTCGCCTGCTATTTTCAAGTGTCCCGCTGACAAGTCTTCTGTTGTTGCTGAAGGGGTGCGCCGGCCTCGAGTAAGAAGTATGTCCATGAGTGCTTGGGTTGGCGGAAACGATGGAAAGCACACTTGGTACGGAGGTCCGGAATGGCGGATGTATTTGAAGCAAAGCGACTTTGTTGATCCAGGGCCAGCGCAAACGTGGGTTTTTATGGATGAGCGCGAAGATAGTATCAACGATGGTTTCTGGGTGACGTGGATGCCGGATTATCCTGATCCAGCGGCGACTCGAATGGTCGACTATCCAGCTGGCTATCACAACAGTGCCGCAGGATTGTCTTTTGCTGACGGGCATGCAGAAATCCGGAAATGGCGAGATGCTCGAACGGTTCCCGTGCTCAAGAAGAACGGGAATATTCCTCTCAATATTCCTTCTCCCAACAATCAAGACGTGTTGTGGATTCAGGATCGAACGACCCGGCTGGTGAATCCTTAGCGGCTCTTGAGATTCTGATTAAACCTCTAGGACAGTCACATGAAGCCAAAGCCGTCGAAAGCGAGTGCTCCACCGGCTAGTGGAAAACCTAAAGCGGGTGGGGAATTGGATGCCTTGGTGCGGAAGCATTTGCGGGTGGGGTGGCTTGCCTTACTGGTGTTTCTGTCGTTGGGAATTATTCTCGAATCGCTCCATGGTTTCAAAGTGGGGCTCTATTTGGATGTGTCGAATCAGACCCGACGATTCATGTGGACGCTGGCCCACGCGCACGGAACCTTGCTTGCCTTGGTTAATCTTGCCTTTGCATTGACCCTACACCTACTGCCGGGATGGCCCGCTAAGGACAAAACCTTTGCTTCGACTTGTTTTCTCGGTGCGACGATCTTGATGCCGGCGGGGTTCTTCCTGGGGGGAGTTTTTGTTTACGGCGGCGATCCCGGACTCGGAATCTTCCTTTTACCGGTTGGGGCGGTAATGCTCCTAATGGCTGTATTTAAGACGGCTTCAGGAGTGAAACGCGGATAACATAGAGATGCGAACTTTGGCCGTGAATGGCCATGCAAGGAATTAAAGAAAAAGCCCTCGGTAGTTGAACCGAGGGCTTTTTCGTCAATGGGGGGTGAAGGAACGGGCTAGCGTTTTTTCTTTGCTGCCTTAGCCTTAGCTTTCTTTGCTGGATTCTTCTTGGGACCGCGTCCCTTGAAGGTCAACTCGGCAATACCGGATTTGTCTAGTTCGCCGAGACCGTGCTTAATCATCAAATCGTATTGGGCCTTCGTAGCGGCCGCGAGTGGTAGATTGAGTTTCTTCTCTTTGCCGAGACCGAGAGCAATGCCTGAATCCTTGGAGGCATGCGAAGCAGAGAAATAGCAATCGTGATCGCGAATCTGCATATCTTCGCCGTCTGTTTCTAGCACGCGAGAATTGGCACCAGTCTGGGAAAACACTTCGCGTAGCATGGTTAGGTCGTGACCCAATGCCGCGCCGAGACCAAGTCCCTCTGCGAGTCCAGCGGTGTTGATATTCATTACCATGTTCACCAAGGCTTTGACTTCAGCGGCGGAACCGGCTTTTCCGATGTAGCGGTTGGAAGCGCTCAGTTTACTGAGAATTGGTTTGATTCGTTGAAACGCCTTTTTGTCGCCACCGCACATGAGATAGAGCGTTCCTTCCCGAGCTTGGGTAATACTTGAGGCCATGCATGCTTCGATCGTAGCAGCGCCAACCTTCTTGGCCCGTGCCTCAACCTTGATATGGGTCTTCGGTGAGATTGTGGCGCAATTGACAAACACTTTGCCCTTAGCACCTTTCAGAAGGCTGTTGCCTTTGGCGGCAAAGATCTTATCCATGGCTTTGTCGTCCGTAACAACCGTGATAATGACGTCTGCAAGACTGGTGACCTCGGGAAGACCTTTGCAGTTCGTCGCTCCAAGTTCCTCCGCCAAAGCACCCGCAATCTCTTTGTTCAAGTCAAAGACCGCGGAAACCTTGTAACCACAGTCCTGCAATCGGCGCGCCATGTTCGCACCCATTCTTCCAACACCTACAACACCAATCTTCTTTGCCATAATGTGAACTTATTTTCCTTTGTCGCGGCTTACTCTCGGCCCATTGATCCAGGCATCATCCAACCAACAGCACGCAATGCACGGAAAGTAGGGTCTTTTTGGTCATTATGCACGTTTTTTTGTTGCCGCCGTCCATTGTGTTGACCTCTCTATCAGCGGGTTTGGGTTCTCTGTTTACGAGGCTCTGTCAGTTCGGTCCGGTGCACTCGAATAGCCTTTCCCTTAATCGAGTCACTCTTGTTGTGATGGGTTCGGGTTTCGCTTGAGATCTCGGGTTCGAATCCCCTGGTGCCTGGGAGTGATCGCCTGTTCTTCAATGGTTCCTTAGCTGCTACGGCGAGTCTTTAGTGGGCGGATCTCAATCGATGCATGATCCAAAGTGGGACACTTCGTGGCAAAAAGACGTTGTCTCACTGGGTCATGATGGCACACATTTACGGCCATGTTTTCAAGGGTTCATTCTGGGGGTGTCTTGTAACCTGTTCTTAATAAGTAGTTTATATGTTTTTAAGGCGTCTGGCATCGTAGTTGCTGAGTGGTCCGGTAACGAAAAAGAAAGGTTTTAAGATGTCAAAGGTTCTGGGAATCGATTTAGGCACGACCAACTCTTGCATGTCTGTCATGGAGGGTGGCGAGCCAGTAGTATTAGAAAATTCGGAGGGGAAACGAACCACTCCGTCGATTGTAGCTTTCACTAAATCTGGAGAACGTTTGGTTGGAGATGCAGCCAAGCGCCAGGCTGTTACCAACCCCAAGAATACGGTTTATTCTGTAAAGCGGTTCATGGGGCGCAAGTATGATGAGGTCGGTGAGGAGACCAAGCGCGTTCCTTACAGTGTCGTTAAAGCGTCTAACGGTGACGTCGCGGTTGAGGTTCAGGATGGTGCTGAGACGAAGCAGTTCAGTCCTCCAGAGGTTTCGGCAATGATTCTTAGCAAGCTAAAGGCTGATGCTGAGACCCGGCTTGGCGAGACGATCACTCAAGCTGTGATTACGGTTCCTGCCTACTTCAATGATTCACAGCGACAAGCAACGAAAGATGCTGGGCGCATTGCTGGTCTCGAAGTTCTCCGAATCATTAACGAGCCAACGGCCGCTTCACTCGCCTACGGTCTCGACAAGAAGAGCGATGAGAAGATCGCTGTCTATGATCTTGGTGGAGGAACCTTTGATATCTCCGTGCTCGAAATTGGTGATGGTGTCTTTGAGGTCAAAGCAACTAATGGTGATACCCACCTGGGTGGAGATGATTGGGACAATCAGATCATTGATTGGGTCATTGACGAATTCAAGAAGGACTCTGGCGTCGATCTTCGCAGCCAATCTGATGCAATTCAACGTATCAAGGAAGAGGCAGAAAAGGCGAAAATCGCTCTTTCAAGCACTCAGGAGTATGAGGTGAATTTGCCATTCATTACGGCTGATGCGAGCGGGCCAAAGCATATTAGTATGAAGCTTACCCGTGCTCGACTTGAGCAGCTGTGTGATCATCTTTTCGAACGGACGATCACACCGACGAAAGCTTGTCTTGAAGACGCAGGTATTGCGACCAGCGAAGTGAATGAGTTGGTTTTGGTTGGCGGTATGACTCGGATGCCGCGTGTTGTTGAAACCGCAGATAAGCTTGTTGGTAAGAAGCCTCACCAAGGAGTGAATCCTGATGAAGTGGTTGCCATCGGTGCCGCCATTCAGGGTGGTGTTCTTAAGGGCGACGTTAAGGATGTGCTTCTCTTAGATGTCACGCCGCTTTCACTCGGTATTGAGACTCTTGGCGGTGTCTTTACGAAGTTGATTGAACGGAATACAACGATTCCTACCCGCAAGTCAGAAATCTTCTCTACCGCTGCTGATAATCAGCCCGGTGTTGAAGTGCATGTGTTGCAGGGGGAACGTGAATTTGCCCGTGATAATAAGTCGATCGGTAAGTTTAATCTGACCGACATTCCTCCTGCGCCTCGAGGGACCCCTCAGATCGAGGTCACGTTTGATATCGATGCGAACGGTATCCTTAACGTGAGTGCGAAAGATCTTGGGACGGGTAAGGAACAGAAAATTACGATCACGGCCAGCAGTGGTCTCAGCAAGGATGAGATCGAGAAGATGAAGCGAGATGCTGAGAGCAACGCCGAAGAAGACAAAGCGCGCCGCGAAGAAGTTGAGACTCGTAATAAGGCGGACAACGCAGTCTACCAGTCAGAGAAAATGCTGGCGGACAATGGCGATAAGATTTCTGCCGAGAACAAGACCAAGCTCGAAGGTGCTGTCAACGACGTTAAGGAAGCCCTCAAAGGAACCGATTCGGCAGCCATCCAAACGGCAGCCGATAAGTTAAACGAAACGTGGCAAGCGGTTTCGACAGAGCTTTACCAATCGGCAGCGGCACAACAGGGACAGCCGGGCGCGGAAGCTCCGGGTGCTGACCCGAGCGCTAGCGCTGATCCAAGTCCAGATGCCGGGTCCGCTGAAGCGGAAGGCTCTTCGGATGACGATCAAGGACCGATCATCGACGCGGAAGTCGTCGAAGAAAAGAAAGATTAAGTTTCTAAGGAAACACCTCTCACACACTAAACTAACAATGAAAATAACGTTTCAGTCGCGATTTCTGTGAGTGCAGGGAGTGATTGAAACGGTCATTAATCAAAGACCAAAAATAGACTGATTATGGCAGCAAAGATACGACCACTCGGAGATCGGGTTCTTGTCGAACCAGCCGAGGAAAAGGAACAGAAGAAGGGTGGAATCATTATTCCTGATTCCGCTAAAGAGAAACCAACCGAAAGCATCGTCGTCGCATTGGGCACCGGCAAGGTGAACGATAACGGTGACAAGGTGGCTTTCGAAGTCAAGAAGGGTGACCGCGTGTTGGTCAGCAAGTACGGCGGAACCGAGATCAAGCTCGACGGTAAGGAATATAAGATCCTTAACTCCGACGACATCTTGGCGATAGTTGGCTAAATTGAATTTAATTGTAGAATAAGATTATGGCTGCAAAACAACTAGAGTTCGACGAGAAAGCACGTCAAACGCTGCTTCGGGGTGTCAGTAAGCTCGCCCGAGCAGTATCCGCAACCCTCGGTCCCAAGGGCCGTAACGTGGTATTAGACAAGAAGTTCGGTTCTCCAACGGTCACCAAAGATGGTGTTACTGTTGCCAAGGAGATCGAATTGGAAAACCCATACGAAAACATGGGTGCTCAAATGGTTCGCGAAGTTGCTAGCCGTACCAGCGATGCTGCTGGTGACGGAACAACGACAGCAACCGTTTTGGCTGAAGCCATCTACCGTGAAGGTCTGAAGTATGTCACCTCCGGAGCCAATCCAATTGGTATCCAACGTGGTATCCAAAAGGCTGTTGATGCCGGTGTTGCTCAATTGGCGAAGATCGCTAAGCGAGTCAAAGACAAAGAAGAGATCAAACAGGTCGCAACCGTTTCTGCAAACTGGGATCCTACCATCGGTGAAATCATCGCTGATGCCATGGACAAGGTAGGTAAAGACGGAACGATCACTGTGGAAGAAGCGAAGTCAATCGAAACCACCTTGGACGTTGTCGAAGGTATGCAGTTTGACAAGGGATATCTTTCTCCTTACTTCGTGACTGATTCTGATTCGATGGAAGCACGTTTGTCAGATGCTTACATCTTGATCTTCGAGAAGAAGGTTTCAAATCTTAAGGATCTTCTTCCTCTCTTGGAGAAGGTTGCCAAGCTTGGTAAGCCTCTCATGATCATTGCAGAGGATGTTGAAGGTGAAGCACTCGCTACCTTGGTTGTGAACAAGCTCCGTGGTACATTGAACATCTGTGCTGTCAAAGCTCCTGGCTTCGGCGATCGTCGTAAGGCGATGCTGGAAGACATCGCCATCCTCACGGGTGGTCGATGCATCACCGAGGATCTTGGCATCAAGCTCGAGAACATTGAGGTTGCTGATCTTGGTCAAGCCAAGTCGATTGTTGTCGACAAGGAAAACACCACGATCGTTGAAGGTGGCGGAAAGTCTTCCGATATCCAAGGTCGCGTGGGTCAAATCCGACGTCAGATCGAAGAGACCACTTCTGACTATGACCGCGAGAAGTTGCAAGAGCGCTTGGCCAAGTTGGCTGGTGGTGTTGCAGTGATCAACGTCGGTGCCGCAACTGAGTCTGAGATGAAAGAGAAGAAAGCTCGTGTGGAAGATGCACTTCACGCAACCCGTGCTGCTGTGGAAGAAGGTATCGTCCCTGGTGGCGGTGTCGCTCTCCTTCGTTGCTTGCCTGCGATCGAAAAGGTCGAAGGTGCAAACCACGATGAACAGATCGGTGTTTCTATCGTAACACGTGCCGTTGAAGCTCCTTTGCGCGCTCTTGCAGCGAACGCAGGGGAAGAAGGCTCGTTGATCGTTCAAGAAGTCAAGAAAAGCAAGGGCAACAATGGTTACAACGTGGCGACTGGCGAGTATCTCGACCTAGTCAAAGCAGGTGTTGTTGATCCTAAGAAGGTGACCCGCACAGCCCTACAGAACTCTGCTTCTATCGCTGGCTTGCTCTTGACCACTGAGTGTTTGATCACTGAGATCCCAGAGCCTGAGAAACCAGCTCCTGCTGGAGATCATCACGGTCCTGGTCCAGGAATGTATTAATTCCGGATTAGATACCGAATCACTTACAAAAGAGGTTGGCTTTGGCCAGCCTCTTTTTTTTGTTGGTGGGTCGTTGTCATCGTGCTCGGGCCGGGGTTGTCAAATTTCTTTCGATTTATTCTCGTTTGCTATTAGCTTAGTAGCGCGCGCCGTGTGTTGCGCGGACAATGAGCGAAGTACACCGATCAGGAGAATCTGCTGCTAGTCGAGTCACTCAACTTCTGGCGCGAGCAAAAGGGGGCAATACGTTAGCTCGTGATGAGCTGGTTGAGTCGGTCTATCATCGTCTCAATGGTCTCTGTAAGGTGCTAAAGAGTCGATTCCCCGGTGTCGTGATCTATGAACAGACTGGTGATGTCATGGGGGAGGTTTGGCCAAAGCTACTTCGTGAGTTATCGCGGACCGAGTTTAAGGACTCGGCTCATTTCTTTTCCTATTCGGCCACAATGATTCGCAATGTCTTAATTGATCTGCTGCGAAAATATTACGGAAAGAACGGGAAGGGCGCTCGAGAAATCAGGGTTGGGGCTGATGATGACAGCCCGACCGGAGACGGGATGAGAAGCGTCGTTGCGGAAGGGAGAGACACGAACTCACCGGATCGGGATGCGATGCGAGCCGAGATTCACAGTGTGATCGAAGGTCTGCCGACGCAACATCGGGAAATGTTTGATCTCAGATTCTATCACGGACTTAAAGAAACGGAATGTGCGGATGCACTCAATGTCGATGTCAGGACAATACGCCGTCGGTGGCGCAGTGCTCGGCTTGCATTGGCCGCCGAACTGGCTGACTAGCGGCCTGCATGCGTGGCGAACCAAGATGTGATGAGTAAGCAGGATTCTTCCAAAGAGAGCGATCAGATTGATGGGTTGCTGGAGCGTTGGGAGCTCTTACGGGCCCAGGGGCAATCGCCGACGGTCGAGGAACTGTGTGTTGATTGCCCTGAGTTGGCCGAAGAATTAGAACGACGTCTTAGCGAGCTGGAGAAAATCGGAGATCTGCTTGAGGAAGAGGGCGGCGGCGTGTCTGTCGATTCAGTTCAACCTTTTGATCTGATTCAACACGATGAGGTTGAGCTGACACTTCACCTTAAAGAGTTGACCCTATTTGATCTCGGAGGAATGGGGGTTGTTGGCCGTGCGAAGGATTCTGAATTGCGCCGTGATGTCGCGGTCAAGTTCATGAAGCCCACAAGCAGTAGTCCGATTAATCAAGAACGCTTCTTGAACGAAGCGAAAGTAACAGGACGGATGGCCCATCCCGGCGTGCTACCCGTTTATGGCTACGGGCGAACGTCAGATAAACTGCCGTTCTATGCAATGCGATATGTGACAGGGCCGACCTTCGAGGAGGCGATCAACGACTATCATCGCGAACGGAAGAATCAGACACGAAGGCAGCAGATTGTAAGTCTTCGCAAGCTGCTTACTCATTTTGTGTCTGTTGCTTATACCATTGCCTATGCCCATGAACGAGGAGTGGTTCACTGTGATTTGAAACCTCGCAATATCTTGCTGGGAGCCTTTGGTGAGACCTACGTGATCGACTGGGGCTTGGCCGTTGGTGTGTCTCCTTCGAAAGGGAATTTTACGGGAGTGGCAGAACGTAGGGATGCTCATGGAGCAGGGACACAGGGCTATTCCCACCCAGATCAGTTGTCCGGAGAGAATCCTCCACACCGGGTTTGGGATATCTATGGGCTAGGCGCCGTACTTTATAAACTGCTGACCAATCGAGCGACGAACGATTTGCCTAAGAAGGAACCTGTTCTCGACAAGACTGCCAAGACTAGCGTTCCGATTCGAAACCCACGATCTGTCGAACGGAGTATTCCTGCGCCTCTGGAAAGTATTTGTCTCCAGGCATTGGGTGTCGAGGCGGAACATCACTACGAGCGAGCGAGTGAGGTTGCCGACGATGTAGAGAGATATTTGTCGGGCGAAGCGGTTGCGGGACATGCAGAGGCGTTTTGGGAGAAATTATTTCGTTGGCAACGGAGTCATCAGGGAGCAACGAAGATCGCCGGGATCTTACTGTTAATGTTGGTGACCGTATTGGTGGCTAGTTCCCTTTCTTTGTGGCGTTTTGCCGAGACGAATGAAACCAAGACGCGGGAGTCCTTGCAAACCGCCGTCAGGTTTGCTGCTCAGACGGTAGCTTTGGAAATGAATAACCGTTGGCAGGCGTTGAATCTGGCTGCTCGTGACACAAAGTTGCTGCTGAGTCTTGAGAACTTGGACCCAGCATCCTTAGTCCATGGATCGGAAGTGTTACAGGCTCGGATCAAGTATCATCGTTATTCGTTCCAGGGTTTGAAGTCGGACTCGTGGTTTCTCTGCACGGCAATTGGGCAGCAGGTGGCTCGTTCCCCGGTGAGTAACCGTTCCACGGGAAATTTCTATGGACACCGGGACTACTTTCATGGGAATGGGCAAGACTATGCCGTGAGTGAGGAACACGGACTATTGCCCGGTGATCCCCCTTACATCGAACGGCCTCATCACTCGGTGGTTTATCAGAGCACCTCTGATCGCTCCCTAAAGGTAGCCTATTCTGTTCCCGTGTTCACAAATCCAGGCACGGATGAGGAACGATTTCTAGGGGTGATAGGGATGTCTGTAAAATTGGGAGGATTCCGGATCTTGAGCGGTGCTCTTTTGGCAGACCACCATTTGATCTTAGTCGATCTTCGGGATGATTGGCTCGAGGGGGAACCTAAGAAGGGTCTGATTCTTCACCATCCTCTGCTTGGAGAACAGGTGCAACAAGTGGGGGACGATTCCAAACGCCCTCGATTGGCAGAGGCCCTGGTCAAACGCCTGCTTACCCTCAGGTCGAACGATCCTAGTTTCTATCTAGAGGATTTTGTGGATCCCGTCACGGGTGTGAAGGAAGGTTCTTTAGCTGCATTTGCTAAAGTAATGGTGAGCATCGACGGTGAATTTGCCCGCGATTCCGGCTGGGCGGTGATTGTTAAGGAAGGGCGAGGCCCGCGAGGTTTTTTTTAATGGCCGTGTCTTGACGAACACTCTTTGGGAGGCTGCGCTTTCTACAGTTCTGGTCGATTCTTCAATGCTGTGGTTTATCGGGTGACTCGAGCACAGAAAGAAAGATCCTGTGTCGTCCGCTTCTGATAAGAACGCAAGGTCCTAGTCACTGACGGCGCGACTCAAAGAGCAAGTGACGCCGCTGGCAGAGGCCTAGTACTGTAGGGAAGCAGCAGCCAGTTCGGCGATCTTCAGCACACGGTCTGGCATGATTCCGAGATACAACATACCGACCAAACCAGCAAGGAGTGTGAAACGAATCGGCCCCGATGTGGTGATAGGAGAGGTGTCTGGCGTTTCCTTGGACCAGTAAATGGCGCGAATGACGCCAAAGTAATAGTAAATTGAAATCGCGACGCCAACGACAGCGACTCCAGCGAGAAGGTAGTAGGCGCTGTAGCTGGATGCCTGTTCGATGACGGCCCGAACCAGGAGAAACTTTCCAAAGAATCCTGCTAGAGGAGGAATTCCGGCGAGAGAAACCATTGAGAGGGTCAACGCAAAGGCCAAGAATGGGGATCGTTCGTTGAGTCCGGCTAGGCTTGAAATATCTTCATTGCCAGCGCTGCGGCTTACCAGTGTGATGACCGTAAAGGCCGTTAGGATCGTAAAGAGGTAACCGCCAAGATAGTAGAGAATCGCTGTTGAGCCTGAGGGGCTTAGGGCGGCGATACCCAGCATCAAATAACCCGCATTGGCGATACTTGAGTAACCAAGCAAGCGTTTGAGGTTACGCTGTGGCAGGGCACAGAGATTTCCGTAGAGGATTGTGAGTGCCGCCATTGCCATGAATAAGTGTTCCCAACTCAGAGCCAACTCGGGCACCGCCGAATAGAGAACTCTAAGGATCAGGACAAAGCCAGTTGCCTTAGAGCCGATCGCGAGGAACGCAGTGGCTGGCGTGGGGGCGCCTTGGTAGACGTCGGGCGTCCATATCTGATAGGGAAATGCGGCGATCTTGAACCCGAGACCTGCGAGGACGAAAAGGATTCCAAGTTTGAAGATATTGGACTCAAGGGTTAGCTCCGATTTTGCAGCGATGTCAGAAAATGCCATGCTACCCGAAATACCGTAAACGAGGGCGATGCCATAGACGAGAAAAGCCGAAGAGAGCGCCCCTAGAATGAGGTACTTGACGCCAGCTTCTAGCGATTGCATTCGGTTTTTCATGAAGCTGGTGAGAATATAGAAGGTGATGGTCACGACTTCTAGTGACACAAAGACCATCACGAAATTATTGGCGGACGCGGCGAACATCATTCCTGAGAGCGCAAAGACACTGAGGGTATAGAATTCTGAAATTCCGGATTCGATCCGCGGCGCAAATTCTACCGATAGGATCAGTACGCCTATCGTTGCCAGCAAGAAAAGCTGCTTGAAGAAGAGTGCAAGATGGTCGTGAACAAACATGCCGCCAAAGGCCGTTTGAGGAACATCGGTCACCGGAACGAAAAAGGAACCTACCAATACGAGCCCCAAGCCAGCGGCTCCTAGATAGCCGAGGAGGTGCTTTCGTTGGGGTTTCGTCCAGAGGTCAAGGAGCAAGAGCGCCACGCCCACAAGTACGACGGCAATCTCAAGAATGCAGAGCGATATGTTCATTTATTCTCGGGTCTTCAATCAAAAATCTACGCGAACAGCTGTCGGTGTGTTCTGCCCTAGGAGAGCAGCGGACGGAGCTACGATTTGAGCCGTTGTGTCGTTCGCTTGATTGATCAACGGTTCTACGCTTTGTGAAACTCGGTCGGTCAAAAGTCTTGGATAGACTCCAAAGATTACCAAGAGGATGACGAGCACAAGAAAAGGAAACTTTGTAGTCAGTGTGCTGGCGTCATTGAACTGACTGTTTTCTTCGCTCAAGGCGCCGTGGAGAATATTGCGGATTGCTCGTAGACAGTAAACAGCTCCGATGATGAGAGCTCCCCAAGCGCCGGCCACCACAAACCAAGGAAGTGATTCCCAGGCACCGAAGAGAACGAGAATTTCTCCAGCAAAATTAGCGAAGCCGGGAACGCCGCAGCCGGCAAGCATGGCGATCACGAGGCAGACGCCAATGAATGGGATCTTTTGAAGGAGGCCGCCAAGCTGACTGATTTCGACCGAACCTTTCTCATGGTAAAGGTAGCCACTCAAACCGAAAGAAAGAGCGGCGAGAAGGCCGTGTGCCACCATTATGGCGACGGCACCGGTGATACCAATGAGGCTCAGACTAGCGATGCCGATAAAGGCCATGCCCATATGAGCAACGCTTGAGTTACCAATGAGGAAATTGAGATCTTTTTGGCGCATCGCGACCCATCCGCAATAGAGGATGTTTCCTAAGGCGAGGAAACAGAAAACTTCAAGCCATGCTCGGATGCCCTCGGGTACCATAGGGATGGCGAGTCGAATCAGGCCGTAGAGACCGAATTTTTTGAGAACACCAGCGTGGAGCATTGCTGCGGGTGTTGGCGCTGCTCCGTATCCTACAGGTGCCCAGGTGTGAAGTGGCCACAGCGATACCAGGATACCGAAACCGAAGAGGAGGAGTGGGAAAATGACTTTTTGCTGATCAACCGGGATGGGGTTCTCTTTGACATGATTGGTGAGTTCGATCATGTCGAAGGTTTGAGCGCCCGATTGAACATAGAGAGCGACAAGTCCAACCAAAGCGAGCATCGCTCCGATAGTTAGATAGATAGTGATTTTAAACGTGGCATAGTTCCGATCTTCACCTCGGCCCCAGACACCGATCATGATAAAGGTAGGGACAAGTGCCAATTCGTGGAAGAAGTAGAAGAAAAAGACATCCAAGGAGGCAAAGGCACCTAGAATACCGCCAACCATGACCAAGAAGAGGAAATAGAAATCGCGTTCTCTCCGATTAATACCCCAGCAAGCGAAACTAGCTGCCAGGGCGACGGCTGCGCCCATGAGAATGAGGCCGACGTTGATGCCATCCACCCCAACTTGGTAATTGATACCAATGGACTCGACCCAAGCGACCTTCTGATAGAATTTAAAGCCCCCAGGACCCGATGCCATTTGGGGGTAAAAAAGGAACATGCCCAAGGAGAGCAGAAAAGTGATTCCGGCCGCACCTCGTGCAATAATCTGGTAGAGATAGCTATAGCCTCGCGGAACGAATAGCAGGCCAATCGCCGCGATTAACGGAGTAGCAATAATGAACGAGAGGAGTGACATAATTGGCTAGAGGACGTTGCGACCGACGACGAAATAGATAATCACGGCGATGCCAAGGACAAAGAGGAACGCGTAGGTTTGAATGTTTCCAGTCTGGAGCATTCTGAGCGCGCGGCCTGTCAGGTCGGCACCTCCATGGACGCCTCGGACAATGAGACCTGAGAGGACCCAGCGATCCATCCACGCGGCTATTTGCGAAAGCGTTTCATGCGTGACGAGAATGAGAAAGTCGTAAATCTCATCGATGTAGAATCGATTTCTCAAGATCGACGAAAAGCCACCGAGATGACGTTGGATCGGATCAGCCTCGGCATTCCAATAAAGAGCGAAAGCGACACTGGCACCGAAGATGACTGCAAGAAAACTGAATGCCATTGCAAGCGTGGCGTGAGCATGTGCTCCATGGTGCTCGAGGCCAAGTCCGTGGCTGGCAAATCCTTCAATACCGAGGAATCCGGCAATTGCAGAGGCGACGGCAAGAATGATCAAAGGCAGGCTCATGACTCGTGGCGATTCCTTGGCATCCTCGGCTGCTTTTGTGCGAGCAGTACCGTGAAAGGTGATAAAGAAGAGTCGCAACATGTACCAGGTCGTTAAGGCGGCGACTACAACCCCTATTCCGAAGAGAATACCATTCCCACCATGGGCCGTATCAGCAGCGGAAGCCAACACAGCATCCTTACTGAAGAAACCTGAGAGCGGGAAGACGCCACAAAGAGCTAATGTGCCGAGAAGGAAGGTCCAATAGGTCGTCGGCATCTTCTCTCGGAGGCCACCCATTTGCCAGATGTCTTGCTTGTGATGGACGGCGTAGATTACCGAGCCCGCACCGAGGAAAAGGAGCGCTTTGAAAAAGGCATGGGTTGTTAAGTGAAACATCGCTGCTGCCGGAGCATGAACTCCCACGGCCATTACCATGTAGCCGAGTTGCGAAAGGGTGGAGTAAGCGAGAATGCGTTTGATGTCGTCTTGCTGCAGAGCCATCAGCGCGGCGAGCAGGGCGGTGATGCCTCCGATCCAAGAGATGACGGTGAGGGCATCAGGAGAGAAGACGAAATAAACTCGGCACAGCATGTAAACACCAGCGGCTACCATGGTTGCAGCGTGGATAAGGGCACTTACGGGTGTTGGGCCTTCCATGGCATCCGGGAGCCAAACATGCAGTGGGAATTGGGCAGACTTGCCAACGGCTCCACAAAAGACAAGAAGTCCAGCAACCGTTGCCAGCGTACCGAGCACTTCAGGGTTGGCGGCGAACACCTCTTTTAGATCAGTGAAATTGAGCGAACCGGCCAGGCCCCAGATCATGATGATACCGAGGATAAAACCAAAATCGCCCATTCGGTTGGAAAGAAAAGCTTTCTTAGCCGCATCTGCCGCCGAGGGCTTCTCAAACCAAAAACCGATAAGGAGATAACTCGAGACACCAACCAATTCCCAGAAGATGAACATCTGGACAAAGTCGGTTGCTAGGACGATCCCAAGCATGGAGAAAGTGAAAAGGCTTAGGCTTCCGAAATAACGGGAGTAGGACTTGTCGCCTTGCATATAGGCTTGGGAGTAGATGTGAATGAGTGAACCGACTCCCGTGACAACGAGAAGCATCAAGATGCTTAGTGAATCGATGCGTACGCCAAAACCAATCTCGAGTCCAGCCGCTTGGAGCCAGGTGATGGCCCCTTCTTGAGAACCGCTTCCGGTCATCAAATGGTTGATAAAGAGGATCAGACTGAGAATAAACCCAGAGCCAATGGCTCCTATCGAGATCTTAGCACTAAGCTGTTGATCCTTGTGGGCTGCAAAAGCGATTCCCAACGCTGAAAGGAGGGGCAGAAAGAGAATGATCCAAGCTAAGGTCAGCATCGTATCGATCGTATCAGAGTTTCAAAGTTGCAAGATCCTCGACATTCGTTGTCTGACGTCTTCGGAAGAGCGCGACGATGAGGGCGAGCCCCACGGCGACTTCGGAGGCAGCGACAGTGATGATGAAGAACACCATGAGTTGTCCGTCGAGGTTGTCGTTAAAGCGAGAGAATGCGACGAGAGCGAGATTGGCGGCATTGAGCATGAGCTCAAGCGACATATAAATGAGAATCAAGTTGCGTCGCATGACGACGCCCAACAGACCAATGCTGAAGAGCAAGGCACTGACGACCAGATAGTGTTCGAGTCCAACCTGCATCTATTTAAGCTCCTTTTTGCTCAGAAGAATCACCCCAACCATCGCGATGAGGAGGAGGATGCCCATGATTTCAAACGGTAAGACGTATTGGGTGAATAGTGCCGTTCCCAAGGCTCGCGTGCTTCCCTCAAGCTCGGGAGTGAGCCCGGCCCCGACATTTGATGTTGTGATCGTCTTTACCATCACAAGAGCGATTGAGAGGAGTCCAATACCGCCCGTAATCGCACCAAAGAACTGGAATCGTCGTTTTTCTTCTTGGTTAATATCCAGAAGCATAATGACGAAGAGAAAGAGAACAATCACTGCGCCTGCGTAAACCATCACTTGAATGACCGCGAGGAAGAAAGCGTGGAGCAGAACGAAGAGCCCGGCCATCGACACAATAGTCATCACCAAGAACATCGCGCTTGTGACCGGATTGCGACTAAACGGATTTGCCACGACCAGCACGCCAAAGACGAGGGTCAAGGTTGATAGGAGGTAGAATAAAATGTCAGTCATCGTGAGAGAACTTCACTTTGGGATCTCACTAGGCGATGCCTTGCGCCTTGGCTTCTTGGTTCTTTTTGGCCCACTTCATGATGTCGTCCTGATGGGTGCCGCCTAGCTCCAGGAGTTTGTCCTTGTGATAAATCATTTCCTCACGAGATTCGCCGGTGAGGGAGTAGTCTTTCTGCAGGAAGATGGCCTCCTCAGGACAAACTTCTTGGCAGAATCCACAGAAGATACAGCGGAGCATGTTGATCTCAAAATCTGCTGGCTCCTTTTCCACGTTCCCAGTGGATTTGTTCACCTTAGGTCCGGGAGGAGTGATCTTAATCGCCTTGGGTGGACAAACGAATTCGCAGAGCTGACATGAGACGCATTTCGTGCGGGCATCTTGGTCTTTAACCAAATATGGAGCCCCGCGATAGCCCTCGGGAACAACCCATCGCTCTTCGGGATATTGCATCGTCACCTTCTTCTTAAAGAAGTGACGCACTGTGACTCGGAATCCGCTAATGATTGCGGGAATGTAAAGGCGTTCCCACCAGCTAAGTTCTTTTCGTTGAACGATCATCGGTTTGCCTCTTTTAGCGAGTGATCCATAGTAAACAGGCGGTGATCACGATATTGAGTAGCGCGAGCGGAAGAAAGCGTCGCCATCCGAGATCCATGAGCTGGTCATAGCGGAAGCGAGGTAGCATCCAGCGAACCCAGATAAAGAGACCCATGAAGATGGAAAGTTTGCCCACGAAGATGCCGATATGGAGCAGTCCTCCAAGAATTGTGGTTGCTGGTGTATCGAGTCCCATGAAGGGTAAGGTCCAACCGCCAAGGAAGAGTGTTACCATGAGGGCAGAGACAGAAATCATGGCGGCGTATTCACCGAGGAAAAAGAGCGCGAATTTCATGGAGCTGTACTCGGTATGATAGCCAGAAACCAATTCAGTTTCCGATTCTGGCATATCGAACGGGAGACGGTTCGTTTCGGCGAAAGCGGCTACGAGGAAAATGATGAATGCCAAGGGTTGCTTGAAGATCAACCATGCCCCGCTAGCCTGGTATTCAATCACTTTCCCGAGGTTGAGATCCCCAACCAACATGAAGAGAGGGACGACCGACATGCCCATGGCGATTTCGTAGGAAATCATTTGAGCACTCGCCCGAATCCCACCGAAGAAGGGATACTTCGAGTTTGAAGCGTAACCAGCGAGGACAATGCCATAAACGCCTAGTGAGACGACGCTGAAGGTGAATAGAATTCCAACATTGAGATTCGCTATGACCATGTTCTGGCCACCGAGGGTGGATCCAAAGGGGATCACGGCAATGGTCAGAAACGGTGGGACCATCGCGATTGCCGGGGCTAACCAAAAGTAAGCCTTTCGAACGTGATTCGGAGTGAAATCCTCTTTTAAGAGAAACTTGAGACCATCAGCAATGGGTTGAAGCAATCCAAAAGGTCCCACGCGATTGGGTCCGATACGATCTTGGATTGCTGCGGAAATTCGGCGCTCCGCCATGACGGAGTAAGAAATCATCGGCATCAAGACGGCCACTACCATAACCACCTTGAGGAGGCCAAAGAGGAGGATCGCCTGAATCGAATTTGCTTCGCTTAACGCTTCCATCAAAAAATCTCTAAATTTTAACGTCGACTCCTAGATCGCCTATGTCAGCCCATTTGACATCCGCGAGTGCCTTCGTTTCGGCAGCCATCTTGTTGAAAAGGCCCTCTGGGTTGGACGGGTAACTCTCCCCTGAAACTATTGTGAGCAGTTCAGCAAGAAATTCAGATTCTGGTCGTGCATCCCCGGGAGCTTCGACCGCTTTCAAAAACCGCTGAAGACGGCCTTTAACATTAATGAAAGTGCCACGTTTTTCTGCATGCGCACTTCCTGGAAGCAGCGTTTTAGCCTTCTTCGTGGTTTCGTTCGGTAAAATATCAGAGACGAGTACGAGTTCGACTTTCTCAAGCAATTTGGCGCTAATGCCATGTTTCGTGACATCTTCACCGATGACGATGAGTTGCTTGATTTTCCCGCTGCGAATATCGGTGGCAATTTTCGAAAGATTTGATCCAGGCTCACCGCTACAGAAGCCAGTGACGAGGGCGCCGTTAGCATTGGGATTCTTATCCGCGTTTACTAACAGTTTGTCAGCTTCGCCCACCCTGGCTGGTGCATCGGTGATAGCGTCAAGATGGTCCGCGAGTTTCTTTAGCAAATAGAGCTCTTCGGTTGTTTGCCGTGCCGATCCGATGATTGCGGTGGTCTTGGGTTCGAACTCAGAAAGCCGTGTGGCAAGGTCATCGATCGCGTTTTTCCATGTGATGCCTTCTCTCCCATTCCGTTTAGGAGCCGTGAGGCGATCTTTGCGACCAATCCACTTGTAGTTGAGACGACCTTCGTCACACATCCAACAGGCGTTAACCGCGTCATTGTCTCGCGGTTCGTATCGGTAAATTTTTTCCTCGCGCGACCCAATCGTGATGTTACAGCCAGTAGCACAGCTTGTGCAGACGCTCTTGGTTTCCTTTAGGAACCAGACACGCATCTGGAATCTAAAATCCTTAGACGTCAAGGCGCCAACGGGACAGATATCGACGGTGTTTAGCGTGTAGTTGTTGTCGAACGGTTTGCCCGGAAACGTTGTTAGGGTGTTGTAGGAACCTCGGTTAACAAAGCCAAGGGCATCGTCATCGGCGATATCCTTGGAGAAGCGGACGCAGCGTGAACAAAGAATACAC
Source organism: uncultured Verrucomicrobiota bacterium (assembly GCA_913061285.1). Lineage (GTDB taxonomy): Bacteria > Verrucomicrobiota > Verrucomicrobiia > Limisphaerales > AAA164-E04 > UBA2970. Next base: position 22,878 of record CAJXVR010000008.1, read on the forward strand.
CGCTCGTCATCGAGCATGATCCGAGGCCCAAGATCGACCTGCTTAGGTTTGTGGACCTTAGTTTCCGCGAACTTGCTCTCTGCTTGACCGTGTTCGACGGAGTATTCCTGGAGCTTACATTCACCGGCTTGATCACAGATGGGGCAATCAAGGGGATGATTGACCAAGAGCGACTCAAGCACCGACTCTCGCATTTGCTTCGTTGCTGGAGAATTGGGATAAATCTCCATGCCGGGAGAAATCGGCGTGGCACAAGCGATCGCACCCCTCGGTGTTCCCGGTTCGTAGGGAAGGGTCATTTTGCGAACCTGCGGCGTGCCATCGTCATTCAGAATGGGTTTCCGGTCTCTACCCATAGCGGGCATGCCGAACTCGACCAGACACATCCGGCAGTTACCGGCGACGGGAAGTTTTGGGTGATAGCAGTAATGAGGCACCTCGATGCCAGCGATCTTGCACGCTTGAATCATCGTGGTCGCAACCGGTTTCCCTGTGATGGGATCCGGCATTGTCTTGGGAACCTCAACCTCCTTGCCGTCGATCTTAATCGTGATCGTTTCGACTGGGGGAGCGCTTTTCTCTGTTGCCTGCTTTGCCATGGTTTGAAAAGGATGCCTGGGTATCGCCTCTGAATTACCGGAAGCGCACCGCTTGCGTTAGTCCCGAACTTAGTCGGACACCTCCTCGGCCTTTCGCTGTTCGTCTTCGGCACCACGCGCTTCAAATTCGGGTTTGAATTTTTTGACGAAGCTAAGGACGGGCCAAGAACACGCTTCGCCGAAGGCGCAAATGGTGCGGCCTTGGATATTCTGGGCGATGTTCAAGAGATAGTCAGCGTCTTCTTTGCGTCCTTCGCCGTGAGTCATGCGATGGAGGGCTTTGCTCATCCAAAGTGAGCCCTCGCGACATGGGGTGCATTGCCCACAACTCTCATGGGCATAGAATTCAGAGACATTGGAGAGGGCATCGACGATATCCGTGGAATCATCCATCACGATGATGGCGCCAGAGCCGGACATACTGCCGGCTGCCATGAGGGAATCGAAGTCGTAGGGGAGATCGAGAAGGTCGACTTCTTTGTCGATTGGATTTCCCTTCTTGTCCTTGCCCTTCATTTTGAACGTTTCGCCCGCCTTGAAGACCTTGGCAGACGAACCGCCTGGAATGATCGCTTTCAATTCGCGCCCTTCGCGCAGACCGCCACCAAAGTTCTCGTTGAAGATGAGTTCTCCAATGGTTGCTTTTCCAACCTCGATTTCGTAGTAGCCGGGATTCTTTACATGGCCACTGAGGCTAACAATTCGAGTGCCGGTATTGTTAGGAGTTCCCAGTTTTGCAAAGGCCTCGCTTCCGTCCGCAACAATGTGTTTCACGGCACAGAGTGTCTCGACGTTGTTGACGATGGTCGGGCACATGTAGAGTCCGAGGATCGCGGGAAAGTAAGGTGGCTTGATTCGTGGATAAGCGCGTTTCCCTTCGAGTGACTCGATGAGACCGGTTTCCTCCCCGCAAATATAGGCTCCAGCGCCACGGTGAACGTGGATCTCTAGATTGAAGCCGCTCCCTAAAATGTCTTTCCCTAGAAACTTTTTCTTACGGGCTTCGTCGAGTGCTTTGTTGAGGATCTTTGCTCCTTCGACGAACTCTCCGCGAATGTAGATGTAGGCTAAATTGACATCGTTGGCGTAGGCCGAGATGATCATGCCCTCAATAAGCTGATGGGGATCCTTATAAATGATCTGTCGATCCTTGAAGGTGCCTGGTTCTGACTCATCAGCGTTGCAGATGAGATAAATCGGCTTGCCGCTTCTGCGATCAACAAATGACCATTTTAGGCCACAGGAAAACCCAGCGCCGCCTCGGCCTCGAAGACCGCTCGCTTTGACCTCCTCGCGGATCCATTCCTGAGGCGGAATGACGCCCTTTCCTTCAACCCGTTTACCCTTAAGCTTCAGTGCTTTGGTTAAGGCCTTGTAACCCCCATGCTTCATGTAGCACTCGATATCATTCGAGTACTTTGGCGCATCAGCGTGCTTTAAAATGAGGCGATATTCTTCGGGCATAAACTCTCGCTATGCTTGCTTGACACAGATTGCAAAGTGGTTAATTTGGTGCCGCATTTGCCGGATGGTGTAATGGTAGCACAGCAGTTTCTGGATCTGCTTGTCATGGTTCGAATCCATGTCCGGTAGCCAATCCTTCACTAACATTCCAAGATCTTGAGAGGTCGCGTTCTGTGAGTTCACAATTGGCTCCTCTACTTGTTTGCTTCCAAGATTTCGTCCGCTTTCTCCAGGGAAACCCCTTCATAGAAATCGTCGTCACACATCATGACGGGGGCGGTTCCACAGCTCGCTAAGCACTCGACGAATTCTACTGAGAATTGACCGTTCTTAGCCGTTTGTAAGCCGTGTGCCTTGGGGTCGACTCCGATTTTCTTGCACACGTGACCGTGAAGCTCTTTGGCTCCACCCAGAGCACAGCTCAAGGTGCGACAGACCTTGATGACATGCTTGCCGGCAGGTTCTTGCCGGAACATCGGGTAAAAGGTGACGAGCTCGTAGACGTTGATCGGCTGAAGATCAAGCTTCTGAGCGATCCATTCCATGGCGTCTTTCGAGACGTATCCAAAATGGTCTTGGAGGGCATGCAGAAGCATCAACGAAGCACTCCGCTTTTCCGGGTAGTGCTTGATGGTTCGGTTGATCTCGGTCTCTAGTTTTTTGGGGACTTCAAAGCTCATCGATCGCTCTCTCCCATAACAAAGTCGATAGAACCTAGGATAGCGACTGTGTCACTCATCATGGATCCTTTGAGTAAGTAAGGTAAGGCACTTAGATTGACGAATGAAGGGGCCCGAATCTTTAAGCGATGTGGCGTACCGCCACCCTTACTGTTAATATAGAAACCTAGTTCCCCTTTGGGGTTTTCAGCTCCAAAATAGACCTGTCCCTTCGGGGTATCAACGCCTTGGGTCACAAGGATGAATTGGTGGATCAACTCTTCCATCCCAGTGAGCACTTTCTCCTTCTTCGGGAGCACTGTTTTTCCATCGTCGATGGAGACAGGTCCGTCGGGGAGGTTCTTGAAGCATTGTCGGATAATTCTTACGCTCTGCCGCATCTCTTCGATTCGAACCAGATAGCGGTCGTAGCAATCTCCCACGGTGCCAACCGGCACATCGAAATCGAGTTGATCATAGACGAGGTAAGGGTGAACCTTTCTTAGATCGTGATTGCTGCCTGATGCGCGGAGGTTGGGACCAGAAACGCCGTAGTCGATTGCTACGTCGAGAGGCAAGACGCCGACATCCTTCGTGCGATCAACGAAAATCTTGTTGCGGGTCAGAAGGCGTTCTGTTTCATCAAAATTGACTTCCACGCCATCAAGAAATTGCTCGCATTCGCGGACCCAGTTCTCAGGTAAATCTCTCGCGAGACCACCGATTCGCGTATAGGTCGTTGTAAAGCGTGCTCCGGTGAGCGATTCGATCAAATTGTAAATCTTCTCACGCTCCGTGAAGGTGTGAAGAAAGACCGTCATTGCGCCCACGTCCATTGCAAAGGCTCCAAGCCCGAGAAGATGAGCAGAAATTCGTGCCAGTTCGCAGCAAATGACTCGAATATATTGGCAACGAGGGGGCAAAGCCTTGTCGATGCCCATGAGTTTTTCTACCGAAAGGGCATAAGCGACGTTGTTGGCTAGAGGTGCAAGGTAATCCAGTCGATCCGTGTAGGGGATAAACTGTGTATAAGTCATGTTCTCAGCGATCTTTTCATCGCCCCGGTGAAGGTATCCCACATCTGGATCCGCCTTAGTGATGACTTCGCCGTCCAATTCGAGCACGATGCGTAAGACGCCGTGTGTCGAGGGGTGAGAGGGGCCCATATTTAAGGTGAGCTTCTCACCTTCGAGATCGCTGAGATCGTCAGACTGCGCTTCGGCAGCGCCCAAGGCACTTGCCGCGCTTGCAGCCGTATCTTTGATCTCAATGTCTTTAACGTCAGCCATTATTCAGGGGAATCTTCTGAAACTTATCGAATCCTTAAACTATTTGGGATCAAGAACTTACTGACTTGGACCTAGGTTCTCCGCGCTGTCGGTCTTCAGATCCTGCCGTAGTGACAAAGGGTCCACCTTCAAGGGGGGCTGGCTTGGAGAATGCCACTTCAGGTAACTCGGTAGCCTTTCCAGCTAGGGGAAAGTCCTTGCGGAGTGGGAAATAGGGGTAACCCTCCCACATAAGAATTCTTCGAAGATCAGGGTGGCCTTCGAATGAGATTCCCATCATGTCGTATATTTCTCGCTCGTGCCAATCGGCGGTCTTCCAAACGCTCGTCACACTGGGGATAACTGCGGATTCCTCTGAAACGGTCGCGACAAGACGAAGATGTGCTTGGTGTTCATAGCCATACATCTCGTAGACCACCTCAAAACGAGGATCCTCTCCATAATTGTCAACGCTACTTACATCAACGAGGTAATCGAAGCCAAGTTCTGTCTTGGCGTACTGGCAAACGTCTTTGATTTGCGCCGGGTCGGTGACTATGAGCGTGAGCTCGTCTCGGAATTCGGAGACAGAGCCCAAAGCCGTCGAGAAAGCCTTTTTTAGCTTCTGGGCGAGACGTTTTGCTGTGGTGCTCATCAGTGTTTTGTCTTTGTGTGGTAAAAGGCTACGCCTCTACAGGAAGGGCTTTCTGGGTTCGGATCACGGGTTCCTTTCCAACCTTCGTTTGCAATTTCATGAGGGCATCCAGCAGGGCCTCTGGGCGTGGGGGGCAGCCCGCTACGTAGACATCAACTGGTAAAATATTGTCGACCCCTTGCATGACTGCGTAACTGCGATACATCCCTCCAGTTGAGGCGCAGGCCCCCATGGCGATGACCCACTTAGGCTCCGCCATTTGGTCGTAAATTCGTTTGACTGCCAACCCCATCTTGTATGTCACGGTCCCGGCAACAATCATCAAATCTGACTGTCTTGGGGAAAAGCGCATGACCTCAGATCCGAATCGTGAAATATCGAAGCGGCTTGAACCGGCCGCCATCAGCTCGATCGCGCAGCAGGCAAGGCCCATCGGCATTGGCCAAAGTGAGTTCTTTCGGAACCAATTGAGGACGGCATCCGCTCGTGTGACGATGACGTCTCCCTCGATCTTGGTGTTATAGCCGATTTCTGTAGGGTTTTCTGGCATACTATCCCTTAATTCTAAGGACGAGAGTGAAGCTACCGGCGCCAAAAATGCCAGGCAAGTGAATTTGTGATTTTTTTCACAAGCGTATTGACGTCGTCCGATTTTCTCGGATAATGATTTCGTTTTCTAGAGAAGCCTAAGCAGGAATTCAATGAGTTCTCATTCTTTCGGCTTGCGGGAAGCGATAGAAACTCGGTAAGAATATCCGCTTCAAATATAGGCGGGGTGGCCAAGTGGTAAGGCACGGCTCTGCAAAAGCTGTATTCGTCGGTTCGATTCCGACCCTCGCCTCCAATTTGCCCCGTGAATGGGTTGATTGCGGGTTTTTGAATTGAGGTTCCTTAGTTCTCTGCTGGTTCAGCAGGGGGTAGGGATTTTTTTATTGCGAGAGTGAGTTTCTCGACGTTGGGGCCTCTGAGCGCTGGGTGCTCGGGTAGGTTTTGGGTTGATGGATTGTTTAATGTTTTTAACGAATGTCCGACATTTTTCCTAAGTGGACGAATAAGCTACCTGGCCAGATAATTCTGGGTGGGCTACTCGTCGGCGCAGCTGTGGCGGTTGGGGTCACTTATTATGCTACCCCCAAGTACACACGTGTGGGCTATAAACCGGTTCAGCCGGTGGCATTTTCACATGCGATTCACGCAGATCAGTTGGGCTTGGATTGCCGCTACTGCCATAACGCAGTGGAGAAGTCCTGGTATTCCAATGTTCCAGCGTCATCTGTGTGTATGAACTGTCATAACCAGGTCCTTAAAGATGATCCTAAGCTGGCGCTGGTCCGTGAGAGTTTTGAAACCGGGGAGCCAATTCCGTGGGTGCAAGTCCATAAGGTTCCTGATTATGTCTATTTTAACCATTCTGTTCATGTGAATCGAGGGTTCAGCTGTGTTGAATGCCATGGCGAAGTGAACAAGATGGATGAGGTTTATCACGCGAAACCCTTTGGGATGTCGTTCTGTGTTGAATGTCACCGAGATCCTGCGGGTCGAATTCGTCCGCTGGATAAGATAACTGACCTGGATTGGACCTGGAGCGACGATGCGGAAGAGGCCGCGGAATTGCAGCGTGAAAATGGTGAACAGCTTGTTCACGACTGGAGGGTTGAGTCACTAGTGAACTGTTCTGCATGCCATCGATGAATACGGTTTCACCTACCACAAAAACGTCTCAAACAGGGCCATCATATTGGCGTAGTTTGGATGAATTGGCAGATTCCCCTGAGTTTAAACAGTGGGCGGATCGAGAATTTCCTGAAGGCGCCAGTGAAAACGAAGGAGGCGTGAATCGTCGTGACTTCGTGAAGCTGATGTCTGCTTCCTTCATGTTAGCCGGCTTTGGCTTGACTGGTTGTCGGCGGCCTGAAGAGACTATTATTCCCTTTTCAAAGATGCCGGAAGGCTATGTGCACGGTGTGGCAAAGTATTTTGCGACCGCCATGCCTACTCGGCGCAATGCGATTCCTCTCTTGGCAAAGTCGGCTGATGGTCGGCCTGTCAAGTTAGAAGGCAACGCTGAGCATCCGTTGTCTGGGGGTGGGACAGATACGTTTGCCCAAGCGTCACTGTTGAATCTTTATGATCCTGATCGCTCGCGACAGGCGTTGCATTCCGGTGAGGTTGTTGATTTAGGTGCGGCTACGTCTCATCTTGATTCCCTAGCCGACAAATATGCTCGAAATCGTGGTCAGGGGCTCAGTTTTCTTGCCCGGGAGTCGAGCTCGCCAACCCGCCGCCGTCTCCAAGCGGAGCTTAAGAGTAAGTTGCCTCAAGCGACCTGGCACGAGTATGAGCCGGTGAGTTTTGGTGCGACGGCAGCTGCGGCTGAACTAGCGTTTGGACGAGCAGTCAATCCTAGTTATCACCTCAACAAGGCAGAGCGAATAATCTCCCTTGATTGTGATTTTCTTGGAGATGAGGAAGGCTCTTACTCTAATATTAAGGGTTTTGCCGACGGGCGGGCAGTTGAGAAGCCAGGTGATCATATGAATCGCCTCTATGTAGTTGAAGGCTTGATGACTTTGACTGGGTCCAATGCTGATCATCGTCTTCGTGTTCCGACTAGTGGTGTGTTTGCGGTGGCAGCTGCCCTCTTAGCTGAGGCCTTAGATCAGGTCGGTGCTGGGGCAAATGACTCTCAAATTGGTGCTTTAAAGAACTCTCTTAAACAAATTGCCTCGACAGCAAATGTCTCGTCCGAGTGGGTGGCTGAAGCGGTTAAGGATCTAGCCTCGCACAAAGGGCATTCCTTGGTATTGGCAGGCTACCGGCAGCCGCTTGCGGTTCATCTCCTCGCTCTTGCGCTGAATGCGGTGCTTGGAAGCATTGGTGAGACCGTAGAGTTTCTAGCAGGGCGGTCGGCAGCTGCGAAGAGTATTAGCGATCTAAAGGCGGCGCTTGATAGTGGAAGCGTTGAAACGCTTGTATTGGTGGGTGGTAATCCTGCTTATGATGCTCCTGCTGATTTGAATTGGGTTGATGCTCAGAAGAAAGCGTCCGAAGTCATTCGCTTAGGCTATTATGATGATGAAAGCTCGACTGGGGTTACTTGGCACATTCCTGAAACCCATTTTCTAGAAAACTGGGGTGATGCTGAAACAAGTGATGGTACTCGCGTTGCTATCCAGCCTTTAATCGCGCCGCTCTTTGGCGGTCTCTCCGATATCGAGCTTATCGGACGTTTGCTCAAACTCGAGGAGCCTAAGGGGCACGCGCTCGTTCGTGCTAGCTACGATCAAGAGGTCGCGGGGGCCAACGATGAAGGGTGGAAGAAATTTCTCCACGATGGTTTTGTCGCTAACAGTGCGGCGAGTCCGTTGTCGCTCTCAGCGGATGGATTCCAATGGAGTGCGGTTGCTCCTTCGATCCTCAATGCTGAGACAGCAACCCCTCCAAGTATTGAGTCGCTTGAGTTGGTTTTCCATCGGGACGCCAGTATGGATGACGGCCAGTTTAATAATAATGGTTGGATGCAGGAATATCCTGATCCCATGACTAAGTTGACCTGGGACAACGTCGCTTTGTTGAGTCGGAAAACAGCATCCGCATTGAACGTCAAGAATGGCGAATTGGTTCAAATCAATCTTTCTGGGGCGTCGATCGAAGGTCCCGTTTGGGTGCAGCCGGGATTGGCCGATTTTACGGTTGGACTTGCACTCGGTTACGGCCGAACGAAAGCCGGCCGTATTGGAGCGTTCAAGGGAGAATCCGTTGGCTTCAATGTGAATCCTCTAAGGACGAGCAACGCGCCATATATCGCTCCAGCCGCCTCAATCAAGGCCACTGGACAGACACACGAGCTTTGTGCAACCCAAGATCATTGGTCGATGGAAGGAAGGGCAATTGTTCGTGAGGCGAACCTCGAACAGTTTAACGAGAAGCCAGATTTTTCCCATAATATGGATTTGGAGGCTCATGGGGCTCATATTCCGAATGCGGAAGACGGATTGCCTAAGCCAATCTACCAACATCCTTACAATGTGCGCGACTCCTTGAAGAGCGACATTCATCAGTGGGGGATGACCATTGACCTTAATCGATGTGTCGGTTGTTCCGCATGTGTGATCGCTTGTCAAAGTGAAAACAACATTCCGATCGTAGGCAAAGAGCAGGTCGGGAACAGCCGTGAAATGCACTGGATGCGTATTGATCGCTATTATAGTGGGGGCGTTGAAGCTAAGGATGGTCTGAACGGACTCGAAGGCGATTCCGACCAGCAGCATCAGCGCTGGATCGACGATCCGCAGGTTGTAACCCAGCCAATGCTTTGTCAGCACTGTGAAAGCGCTCCTTGCGAAAGTGTCTGCCCAGTCAATGCAACCGTGCATGACCATGAGGGGATTAATGTCATGGCTTACAACCGTTGTGTTGGAACGCGATACTGTTCCAATAACTGCGCTTGGAAAGTTCGACGCTTTAACTTCTTTGATTACAACAAACGTCCGCTGGAGGCACTCTATGAGGGGCCACTCGCAGAACGATCCAAAGACGATTTGGATATTGTCGCTATGGCGAAGAATCCACAAGTCACGGTTCGAATGCGAGGGGTGATGGAAAAATGCACCTTCTGCACACAGCGCATTGAGGAAGCAAAGATTCAACAAAAAGTCGCTGCGAAGGATTCTGGTGAAATCGAAGTTCCAGACGGTGTGATCAAGACCGCTTGTGAGCAGGCCTGCCCCGCAGATGCGATTGTTTTTGGAAACACACTTGATCCTGAGAGTCGGGTTTCCAAGTTGAAAGCCAACCCAAGAAACTATTCCGTCTTAGGCTTCCTTGATACTCGGCCGAGAACGACTTATCTGGCAAAAGTTCGTAATCCTAATCCGGAGATGCCGGATTACTACGATATGCCGCTTAGCACTCAAGAATACTCAGAGAGCATGGGGGATCCATTTAGTGATCATCATGGATCGGCACATGGAGATGGGCACGAGGCTCACCCGGCCGAAGCTGGATCAGCGAACGGACAAAGCGGAGGGCACCACTAGATGGAAGCTGCAAAACAAACTAGCGTCACAGTAGCTCCAGCGCCACGCGAGTTGGAACGTGAGCCACTGGTCTTAAATAACCGGTCTCTGGGTTGGATCTCAGATCGAATCTGCGGGATTGTCGAAGACAAGGCGCCAACGTGGTGGTGGGTGTCTTTCATCATTAGTCTGCCTACGGCGATGATTTGCTTCCTGATGATTGGTTATCTCATCTCAACCGGTGTTGGGGTTTGGGGCTTGAACCATCCGATAGCATGGGGCTGGGCGATTGTTAATTTCGTTTGGTGGATCGGTATTGGGCACGCAGGAACGCTTATTTCTGCAATTCTCTTTCTTTTAAGGCAAAAATGGAGGACATCCATTAACAGGGCTGCTGAAGCTATGACCATCTTTGCTGTGATGTGTGCAGGAATTTTTCCAGCCATTCACGTAGGTCGTATTTGGTTCGCTTGGTGGCTCTTCCCATTACCAAACTCTAATGGGCCAATCTGGCCGCAGTTTCGATCACCGCTATTGTGGGATGTTTTCGCAGTGTCCACCTACTTTACTGTTTCTTTGCTCTTTTGGTACATGGGATTAATCCCTGATTTGGCAACGATTCGAGATCGTTGTAAATCAGTCTACAAAAAGTTCTTCTACGGGCTCTTCGCTCTTGGATGGACGGGATCAAATCGCCACTGGAGCAACTACGAGAAGGCGTATTTATTGCTGGCTGGTCTTTCGACTCCTTTGGTGTTGTCCGTGCATAGTATCGTTTCCTTTGACTTTGCTGTGTCTCAGCTCCCTGGTTGGCACACGACAATCTTTCCACCTTACTTTGTCGCTGGCGCAGTATTCTCCGGCTTCGGTATGGTGCTAACCTTGATGGTGCCGCTCCGTTCAATATTCAAGTTGGAAGACATCATTACGGTTCGTCATATCGAGCTAATGTGTAAGGTGATTCTAACGACTGGATCGATCGTAGGATACGCTTACGGTATGGAAGTCTTCATTGCATGGTATGGGGGTAATCCTTACGAAGCTTACGCGTTTCAGAATCGAGCTTTTGGACCCTACTGGTGGGCGTATTGGATCATGATCAGTTGTAACGTGTTGAGTCCTCAGTTCTTTTGGTTCAAGAAGATTCGATCAAACATGCTCTACGTCTTCATCCTGTCGATTTTCGTCAACATTGGAATGTGGTTCGAGCGCTTCGTCATCGTGGTCACCTCGCTGCATCGAGATTATCTTCCGTCGAACTGGGGATACTATTCACCGACACACGTCGATATTCTCACCTATGTCGGCACCTTTGGTTTGTTCATGGCTTTGTTCCTATTGTTCATCCGGTTCTTACCATTGATTGCAATTTCAGAAGTGAAAGGCGTAACACCGCAAGCGGATCCACACCATCCGTTGGGTGGAGCCAAGGAAGGAAAACACTAAATGAGTGGGGTAGGACGACAATACGGCGTACTTGCTGAATACGACACTCCGGCAGACGCGATAGCGGCTGCTGAGAAAGTGCGGGACGCAGGTTATACTCAGTGGGATGTTCATACGCCATTCCCTGTTCATGGGATGGACGAAGCAATGGGATTGAAGAACTCCCGTGTCGGGTGGTTCACCTTTTGTGGCGGCATGACGGGCTTCTTTGGCGGTAACTTGATGATTTGGTTCATGAACTCGTTCGACTACGGCATCGTGGTTGGTGGTAAGCCGCTTTACAGCCCGCTCTTTGCCTTTCCTGTGAGTTATGAAATGACCATTCTTTTCTCTGCGTTTGGCTCGCTCTTGGGGATGCTGTTCTTGAATCGGCTTCCTCGTCTGCATCATCCGCTTCTGAAGAACAAACGTTTTGGCAGTGTGACGCATGATAAGTTCTACGTCGTTATTGAATGTGCTGATCCAAAGTATTCCGAAGAGGAAACCCACTCCCTTCTGGAGGAATCAGGAAGCACTCACCTAGAGGTCGTAAAGGAATAACACGATGCGATACTTTCTTGCTATCTACGTTTTAGTTATCGTCGGAGCTGTTAGCATCCTTGGGGTGCGGGGCAGTTTTTCGACCAAGCCTCCGCTTGAAGTTTTTCCGGACATGGACCGGCAGAATAAGCTGCGGCCACAAGCTGCCAATGGCTTTTTTGCCAGCGGTCGTACGTCTCAACCTTATGTTGCTGGAACGATTGCTAGGGGAGCCCCCTATCAGGATCTTCCAGTGAACACAGGACGAATTAGTGGTACGACCAACTTCGTGAGTACGATCCCTGTTGTGATTAATGAATCTCTTCTTGAACGGGGACGGCAACGATATGACATCAACTGTTCGCCTTGCCACGGCGCCAACGGCGACGGAAAAGGAATCACGACCAAATACGGCATGGTTGCTGTTGCCAATTTTCACGACTCTAGGATTGTGAAGATGTCTGCGGGCGAAATCTTCGACACGATCACTAATGGTAAGAATCTCATGGGTTCTTACGGAGCGAACATCGACATCTCTGATCGATGGGCGATTATTGCCTACTTGAGAGCGCTTCAACGTTCAAGGTTGGCCGTTGCCGACGAACTTCCAGAAAACGAACGAGCCGCTTTGCAGTAGAATAAAGATGAGCAAGCAAACGGAAAATAACGACGCAAGCCGCTTCGACTTGTCAAAATGGGCGAAGCTGCCAAATCAGCTTATTGCGGGAGGTATCCTTGCCGCCATTGCTGGAATTCTTATTCCATCGTGGCACAAGACTTTTGCTTACTCGTATCTCACGGCCTACATGTTCTTTTTGAGCCTGGTTCTGGGGTCGATGTTTCTCGTGATGGTTCATCATCTTTTTGATGCTTATTGGCTAGTACCGCTCCGGAGATTTCTGGAACATGTATCCTGTGCTATTCCGGTTCTGGTCTTATTATTTATACCCATTGCTCTCTTTGCGGGGTCCATCTATCCCTGGATGAGTCCGGAAGGGCATGATCACTCATTGGCGATTAAGTCGATCATGTACAATCCCTATTCGTTCTACATCATGGCCGTTCTTCTTTTTGCGTCTTGGTATTGGTTGAGTAATGGATTGAGGAATGCGTCGCTCGAGCAGGACAAGACTGGAGCGGCTTCCTGCACCATAACGATGAGGCGTTACGCAGCTGGCGGGATTTTCGTCTTTGCGATCTCATTAACCTTTGCGGTCTTCTATTGGATGAAATCGCTAGAACATCAGTGGTTCTCTACAATGTATGGCGTCTACTACTTTGCCGGCAGTGTATGGACAACCTTGGCAACCACGTATGTCCTCGCCTTTGTTTTGAAGGGAACTGGACACATCTCTCCCATCATTCAGCAAAGTACGTTCAAAGACATTGGTACTCTATTCTTCGCTTTCACTGTCTTTTACGCCTACATCCATTTTTCTCAGTATTTCTTGATCTGGAATGCTGCGATTCCGGAAGAGACGTTTTGGTATGTTAAACGTGAAAACGGGGTTTGGTGGAGTGTTGGAATGCTAATTCTCTTTGGTCACTTTTTTGTTCCTTTCCTTTCGCTACTGCGTATCGATGCAAAGAAATGTCTGCCGATCATGATCCCAATGGCTGTCTGGGCCTGGTTGATGCATTATGCTGATATGTCCTTCAACATTAAGCCGGTTTACAATCCCACCGGCGAAGGAATCACCTTTGCTAGCCTCGTCTTGAGTATCGGTTGCATGGCAGGGATGGCGGGCGTTTTTGCCAAGTGGTTCATTAAGGAACTTAACGCCCATCCTGCGTTTCCTCAAAAGGATCCTAGGATTGCTGAAACCCTTGGCGTGTATGTCGAACCGCTTTCTGCTTCCTCTAGCAAGGCAAGCAACGATTAGTTGAAACCGTTCCGAATGACAAACAAAGGAAGCGTAATGAGTTTAATGAATCGCAAACGAGAAGACGGAGCAGTCTTGCCCTATTTCATCATCATCGTTGCAGCGTTTTTGACGATGGCAGCCGTGCTTTGGCTGACCCGCGATGAGGCACGCGCACCCTCAGTGGGATCCGAACGAGCCGCGTTGAGAAAAGAAAATTTGACGGAGAACACGCTTGCTGCGGAGCAATTGATGAACTCCTATGGGGTAGTGAATGCGGAAAAGGGTATCTATCAGATTCCCATTGATCGGGCCGTCGAAACGATGATTCGAGAATGGAAATCACCGGAAAAGGCCTTAGCTACTATGGCTGAACGGGTTGACCTTGCAACTGCACTACCAGCACCCCCTCCAGAGGCGCCGAGCGAATTTGAGTAAGATGGTCTGAGAGAGACTCATGAGTGAATCTATCAATAACGGGAATGAATCAGGGGCAGCGTCCCCAGGTTGGGAAGTTGAGATTCCGGTTCAAGAACTAGATCGGTCCTGTCGGATGCCGGTTTTGTTCATGCTCTGGAAAGCAGCTGGATGGCTCTTCCTGGGCTCCCTTCTAGCTTTGTTGAATTCTGTGCGCTTTCACGCACCAGATTTGTTAGCCCATTGTCCTTGGTTGACCTATGGGCGAATTGGACCGGCGGCGAGCACTGCAATCGTTTACGGCTTTGCCTTGCAAGCTGCCTTCGGGGTTGCCCTTTGGTTGACCGTAAGGATGAGCAAGAGCCTGTTGGTGCAACCGGGCTATATCGCTCTGGGAGCCGGGTTCTGGAACATTGGCGTGCTTGTCGGAGTGGTTGGTATTTTGGCTGGTGATGGCACGTCCTATCCAATGTTTGAATCGCCACACTATGCGGTTCCTATCCTGTTTGTTGCTTACTCTATCATTGCTGGTTTAGGTCTCGTCACGTTCATGCGACGACAGGTAAAGGACCTCTATGTCTCGCAGTGGTTCCTATTCGCTGCCTTGCTATGGTTTCCCTGGATTCTGAGTACGGGTAGTTTGCTCTTACACCATTTTCCCGTTCGCGGTGTCGCTCAAGTATCAGTCGCTGGTTGGTATGCTACCGGACTTTTGACGCTTGTGCTTGGTGGAATCTCGTTAGCCGTGATTTTCTACGTCATTCCAAAGGTTCTCAAGCGGCCTCTGCATAGTCACTATATGGCTGTTTTTGCCTTCTGGCTGCTATTGTTCTTTGGTGGTGGTGCCGGCGTGCTTTCTGGAACGACGGTTCCAGCATGGATTTCCGGACTAAGTGCCGTGATGAGCTTCTTTGTTTGTTTTGCAAGTGTATTAGTAGGGCTGAATTTAATTCGAACTGTTGGTGCTGATCTTGGTCGATTGATGTCGCCTGAACTACGGTTTGTTTCTGTAGCAAGTTTCGCGTTTTTGGCGGCGGGAGTCTTGAATGCCATTAACGCGTATAGCAGCATTGCTGAAGTAACGCAGTTCACTCTGGTCTTGCCGGCGTTGCAGCAATTGGTTCTTGGTGGGTTTATCACCATGGCTCTGTTCGCTGGTGTCTATCATCTCTTGCCTCGTGTGACCGGAAGTCAAGCGCCTATCGAAGGATCGGTTAATCTTCATTTTGGAGCGACCGTATTGGGCTTAGGACTTACAATCTGCGTACTTGGTCTGGGAGGACTAATTCAGGGCCAGGCGATGAACGATCCCGAGATACCGTTCACAGCAGTGACAAAATCCGCGCTGACATTCATGAGAATCGAAACCGTCGGATCGCTCCTGCTTGTTTTCGGAAGTGTGCTCTTTTTGGTCAATGTCGGTCGATCTATTTGCCCTGTCCTTTGTTGTGGACCAGGTGGTCTCCTAGGCTGTCTGAAAGAAGATTCAGTCGAGGAGATCGAATCAGCGCCTGCTGCAGAACCCAAAGCGGTTGAACCAGCGGCGCCCCAGGTGGCTAAGAAGGCGAGTAAGAAGGTAGCAGCCAAAAAGAAGGTTGCGGCAAAGAAGAAGCAAGCTAAGAAGGCTGCGAAGAAGTGATGAACAACGGTCTCTTATTGTTTTTCGGTATCCTAGTAGCGATGGTTTCATCGTGGTTCGGGTTTGTCCATAGCCCGCAGTTGCAGTTTGGTAAGCAGCTACCGGAGTTGGACGAATCGACGGGAGCCAGTTTTCCGGTGCCACGTAGCGGCGCTGCGAATCGGGGCCGGGACATCTATCGGCAGAATGGTTGTGCCAGTTGCCACACCCAGCAAGTACGACAGTCTGGCTTTAGTTTCTCTGTTGTGATTGAGGATTTTGGAACCAACACCGTGCAATTGAGCCAGTTGTTGCCTTCTTTGAGTTCGCAATTTACTCCAAGTTCTCCTCTCCCTGAGGAAACGCCTTTTCGCTTGAAGGAAGGCATCGATCTCAGGACGGCAGAAGGAATTGTCAAGTCGTTGACTGAGGTTGGAGCAGTAGCTATGGCTCTCATATCTCCTTCCGGAGCTGATATTGAACGGGGATGGGGTATTCGACGAACGGTTGGAAGAGACTATCTCTTAGATTCACCGGTCATGCTTGGCAACCAGCGAATTGGTCCTGATTTATCCAATCTGGGTAACCGGAATCCTGACGCCAACTGGCATTTGGTCCACCTTTTCCAACCACGTAGTGTTGTCCAGGATTCAGTGATGCCCCATTACGGATATCTCTTCGAGAAACGGGAGATTACTGGGGCTGCGTCTGCGGACGCTCTTCGTTTCAATGGCGAGCTCGTGGTAGACGATGAAGGTAGGCAAGTCATTCCTCGTACAGCCGCGCTGGATTTGGTCGCTTACTTATTGAGTCTGCGGCTCGATGAACCCATTTTTGAGGCACCTGGTGAGAAAAGCGCAACTGTTGAAAGCGCTGAAGAAACTCTTGTTAGTGAACAGTCTGGTGCAACCGAATAAGTCTTAGTCATGGCAGATTCATCCAATCAGGGCTCAAAGGAAATGGAACCCACGTCTTCACGTGCTGCAGTGCCCGTAGGCTTTTTCGTCGCACTCATCGTCCTTGTTTACTGGTCGACCCTTTATCTCGACAGCAATGCGGGGGGATTTAATGCGAAGGTCTATGAACCGTTCGCGTCATTTGATATGGTCAAGGCGATACAGCCTAAGGGAAATCTTGATCCTCGTTTTGAAAAGGGTCGCGTTGCTTATGCGACGTATTGTTCTCCCTGTCATCAGAACAATGGTGGTGGTAGCCCAGGTCAGTTCCCTCCCTTGGCAGGTTCTGATTGGGTAACAGCTGAGGGGCCTAATCGAATCATTCGATTGATTATGAATGGTCTCGCTGGACCGATTGTCGTGAATGGTGTCGATTGGAATCCTCCCGCACAAATGCCACCTTGGAAGGATGTCATTACGGATGATGAGGAGCTTGCTTGTTTGGTTACTTACATCCGCGGCGAGTCCGAGTGGGGAAACAGTGCTAGTTCTGTGACTGCGGAACAAGTTGAGGCAATCCGTGCCGAGACAGCTAGCCGACCGACACCTTGGACTCAAGGTGAGATCTTCGAGACATCGGAGCAGTAGGCCGTTCGACGAAGCTGACGGCATGGCTGAGACTTTTGGGTTTTAGCAGAGAATTTAATTATGGTTCATGTCGGCATTGGTTATGATGTTCATGCTCTGGTTGAGGGTGAATCGCTGATCATTGGTGGCGTCACGATTCCGCACAAGAAGGGCCTGAAAGGGCATTCCGACGCTGATGTCCTGATGCACGCAATCTGCGACGCCGTTTTGGGAGCGATTGGGGAACGCGATATCGGTCAATTTTTCCCAGACACCGATCCTCGGTGGAAGGGAGTGGCGAGTAAGGTGTTCCTTGAAGAAGCGCAACGCCAAGTGGGTTTCCATAAGGGCACTCTTGTTAACGTGGACGCTACGATCATCGCTCAGGAGCCGAAACTAAATCCCCACGTTACCCAGATGGTGCAGAATATTGCAGAAGCCCTACACCTTAGTCCAGATCGCGTGGGTGTGAAGGCGACTACGAATGAACGGATTGGATTTCTCGGCCGTGAAGAGGGGATAGCCGCAATGGCTGTCGCGAGTGTCGATATCAACCGATAGTCTCTGGTTTTCGTAGCCGTTCAAATCGAATCGCAGCCGCTTCCCATTCCCTTGCATTGGTTGGCTGGAACTCCTCTAACGGATTCGACTGTTTTACCAGGGAACGGGCTTGTTCAAGGTTTTCAATATCTCCAAGTGCTAGCGCTTGGATGATAATGTTTCCCGCAGCCGTTGCCTCAACTGGGCCGGTGACGACACGGCGTTGGGCAGCGTTGGCGGAGAGCTGATTCAGAAGGCGATTCTTCGATCCTCCTCCTACGATGTGAAGTGTTTCAATCCTTTCCCCGGTGAGTGCCTCTAGCTCTTTGAGGGTTTGGCGATAAAGGAGGGCTAGACTTTCTAGGATACACCGTGTGATTTCTCCCGGGGTTTCAGGAACGACTTGCTGGGTTTCCTGACAGAAGGATCGGATCGCCTCTGTCATATCGCTAGGAGCCACAAATCGCGTTTCAGTCGGGTCGATAAGACTCTTAAAAGGGATCGCTGATTCTGCCAGCTGGGTCAATTCGCCGTAATCGTATTTGTGGCCTTGTTCCTCCCAGATTCGTCGTGACTCCTGTAATAGCCAGAGCCCGCTGAGATTCTTTAGTAATCGAACCGAATTGCCGAAGCCTATTTCGTTTGTGAAATTGAGTTCACGGCATTCTTCAGTCAAGATCGGTTCCGGCCGTTCAATACCCATAAGGGACCAAGTGCCGGAGCTAAGGTAGGCCCATTGGGTTCCACTCGCCGGGACCGCTGCGACGGCGGCTCCGGTGTCATGGGAGCAGCTTGCGATGATCTCGATTGGCCCAAGGCCCGTTTGTTCTCGAAGTGATTCAGAGAGTTGTCCGATTCGCGATCCAGAGGGGACCGTTCTAGGAAAGAGACGCTTGGGTAGCTCTAGGTCTGTCAGAAGTTTTTCGGACCAACACCGTGTCTGAGGATTGTAGAGTTGGAAGGTGCTGGCCATGGAGACTTCAATGACCGCTTGTCCCCCAAGGAAAAAATTGAAGGCGTCTCCAACTCCAAGGATGGTTGCTGAGGACTGGAGTCGAGCGGCATCCTCTGAGACTAATTGAAACAGGGTGTTGATCGGCATTAGCTGGATGCCGGTTTCAGAGAAGATGGTGGGCCAATCGGTGCGTTCAAACGCTCGTTGAGTTCCAGTGGCTGTTCTCGGGTCTCGGTAGTGAAAGGTCGGCGAAATGAGGCTTTTTTGTTTGTCGATCAGCACGTAGTCGACACCCCAGGAGTCGCAGCTGATGCTTTTGTAGGGATGGGCGAGCCGGGCTGCGATTGAAAGCCCTCGATGGAGCTCCATGAGCAAGGTGTCGATGTCCCAATGGATCGAGGCATCCGATCGTATCGGTCGATTCGAAAAGCGGTGGATTTCGGTCAGTTCGAGGGAGTTATTCTCGATCTTTCCGTGAATGAGTCGACCGCTTTCGGCCCCGAGATCACATGCTAGGTAGTGTGTTTGCATGACGTTATTGAGCTGAGTGATGCCTCATGAAATCAACGGCTTCCAGGAACGACAACTGCAAAGTGAATCAATGAGCTTCTTGAGAGGCCACATTCTTTAAAGGCGCGAATTGAACGAACGGAGCGACTTCCTGTAGAGTTGTGCCGTGATAACAAGTTATGGGCAAAGGCGAGATTAGTTGGAAGGGGCAGTTTGAGGATGGCCGAAAGCGTCAAATCTATGCCAAGCATGTCTCCAAGAAGTGGCAGTTCTTTGAGCGAGAAAAACGATTCGAGAAATGGGAGGTCATCGAGCAACCGTCTCTCGATGACTGGCTTGCTTTGCTCGATGGCGTGGAGAGACGAGTGCATCGTCGCCTTATACCGATTGGTGAAATTCAAAAAGTGCAGCAAAGAATTAGAGAGCGGTTTCCAGAGGCGGACGTCTAGCGCTCAGAATATTGACTCGGCCTAGTAGTGGGCGATGACCTCGATCTCAATTTTTGCTCCCATGGGAAGCGCGGCAACCTGAATGGTGGAACGAGCCGGATGGTCGGAGCTAAAACGCTCAGCATAAGCCGCGTTGACCTGTTGGAAATCACCGAGATCAACAAGGAAAATGGTGGTTTTGACGATGTGTGCGAAGGTGAGGGATTCGTTCTTGAGGATAATTTCGATGTTATCGAGCACGCGTTCGGTTTGAGCTGTGATGTCGCCGTCCACCAATGCCCCGGTGCCTGGGTCGAGAGGAATTTGTCCGGCCGTATAGAGAAGGTCCCCGATTTGAACGGCGTGGTTGTAGGGGCCAAGGGCTTGAGGGGATGCTTCTGGAGAAAAGGCTCGTTTTGATTTCATGCTTGCTTCGTTGTTCCTCTGAAGGGTTTAGGCGGCAATGACTTTTTGGTCAAGATTCGGTGTCTTTTTCGCTCGGGATGACTGTCTCCTTGCTTATTTAAAATTAGGGTTGTGAGTGAGTAGAGGCACTGCGATATTGTCGGCATGGTCTACTGGTACGAAGTTGAAAAGGTGTGATGACTCAAGAGCGATCTGAGTGTTTTATTAATCGGGAACTGAGTTGGTTGGAATTCAATCGTCGGGTGTTGGATGAGGCCGTTGATGCTGAGAATCCGCTCTTAGAACGACTGAAGTTTCTCTGCATTGTGAGCTCAAACCTCGATGAGTACTTTGAGGTGCGGGTAGCGGCCTTGAAACAACAGATTGAAAGTAAGATTGTTGAGCCAGGGCCCGATGGCCGTTCCCCGGCGGAAACGTTTCATGAGGTGTCCCTGAGAACTCAGGAGTTAGTGGCTTTCCAGTATCGTACATGGGCGGAATCGATCCAGCCGCAGTTAGCCGAATCCGGTATTCAGTTTCGGCGGATGGCTGATCTTCAATCGGAACAGCTTGAGTGGATTGATCAGTTTTATTTTGAGCAAGTGGCCTCTGTATTGACCCCACTTGGGATTGATCCGGCTCATCCGTTTCCTGATCTCTTGAACAAGAGTCTCAATGTCATTGTCGAGATTGGGGTGGGCCCCATTCACAAGCGTGAGACTCGCCTCGCGATTGTTCAAGTTCCGCGAATCTTGTCCCGCTTGGTTAAAGTGCCAGCCAAGGAGGGGGGGCAACAGTACGTTTTTCTTGAGGAGGTGATCTTCCGTCACCTCGATAATCTTTTTCCCGGGAATAAGATCATTGGCCATTGGTGTTTTCGAGTCACCCGAAATAGCGAGCTCTATATCGATGAGGAATCAGCGGCGAGTATGATTAAGGCTGTCGAAAAGGAGCTGTTCAATCGCCGAAAAGGTGCCGCCGTTCGCCTCGAGGTCGAAAGAGGTTGTCCCGATGAGATGCGACAGAAATTGATTGAGTTTCTGAAGCTAACCGAGACAGACATTTACTCGATTGATGGGCCCCTAGATCCGATTCCCTTGATGGAAGTCTATGGCGATGATCATCCAGCCAAGATGAAAGATGAGCCCTTTGTCGCTCCGGTGGGCAAAGCCTTGCTTGGGCAAACCGATATTTTCAAGGTCTTGAGAGAGAAGGATGTTCTCTTGCATCATCCGTACGAAACCTTTTCGTCGGTTATCCAGTTTATCGAGCAGGCCGCAGACGATCCGAGGGTGCTCGCCATTAAACAGACGCTCTACCGGTCTGGATCAGATGACCGAATTTTCGATGCGTTAACCCGGGCGGCACGCCAGGGAAAACAAGTCACAGTGGTGGTTGAGCTCAAGGCTCGCTTTGACGAGAATAACAATATCAAGGCCGCGCGGCTTCTTGAGAAGGAAGGCGTGCATGTTCTCTATGGAATGGTGGGCTACAAGATTCACAGCAAGATGTGTATGGTTGTTCGGCGCGATGATGATCGGATTCGGCGCTATGTTCATTTGGCCACCGGTAACTACAACCGAACCACCGCTCGTATCTATACGGATTTAAGTCTCTTCACGGCTCGCGAAGCATTGGGGGATGATGTGGGGAGTCTCTTCAATCTTCTGACGGGGATCTGTCAGTTTCAGCCAATGAAGAAACTTCTGGTTGCTCCCTTTAGTCTGCATCGCCGGATGGTTGAGTTGGTTGAGGCTGAAACGAAGAATGCTGAGAATGGGGTTCCCGCTCGGATTATTGCCAAGATGAATGCCCTGGTGGATCCGGTGCTTATTGAGGCGCTCTACCGTGCCTCACAGGCGGGGGTGGAGATTCAGTTGATCGTTCGGGGTGTCTGTTGTCTTCGAGCGGGCGTGCCTGGATTGAGTGAGCGGATCGAAGTCCGGAGCATCATTGGTCGTTTTCTTGAGCACAGTCGCATCTTCTATTTTGAGAATGCCTGTAGACCCAAAGTTTACCTCGGGAGTGCGGATTGGATGCCGCGCAACTTTTTCAGTCGAATTGAAACGGTGTTTCCGATTGATGATGGCGTTTTGAGAGATCGCATCATTAACGAAGTGTTAGCGATTGGCTTGGCTGATAACTGTAAGAGTCGTTTTCTTCAACCTGATGGAAGCTATCAACGGCGCGCCGTCACAGATCAGGAATTGCCAAGGGCGAGTCAGAAAGAATTCATGCGCGGCGCCTTGGATGACGAGATGCCCGTATCGCTTGATACGGAACGAGGAACGCAGACTCCAGTCAAGATGATCGTTCGACAAAGCCCCGGAGAGAAGTAATATGATGCGGAAGCTTCTATTCGGATTCGCAATCGTTGTTCACGGGATCTGTGTTCCAATGGAGACAGCCCTAGCCGCTGAAGTGACCGATAAGCTCATTCTGGTGACACTGGATGGGGTGCGGGGAGAGGAGCTATTTGGTGGGGTCGATCTTGCCGTTGTGAAGCATTTTGCGAATAAGCGATCTCTGGAATCGATTCCAGCCTACAAAAGATTCTGGGCGGAGGGGGCCAAGGAGCGCCGAGTTAAGTTGATGCCTTTTTTTTGGGGGGAATTAATGGTTAAACATGGATCGGTGATTGGGAATCAGGAACTAGGCAGTGTAATTCACTTGAGAAACCGCGTTCGAGTTTCCTATCCTGGCTACTCAGAAATCTTGGCTGGGCTAGCTGATGATAAGCGGATTAAGAACAACAATCCAGTCTACAATCCGAACCCGACGGTACTTGAGTTCTTGCAGGAAGCCCGGGGACTAGATTTTCATCATGTGGCAGCGTTTGCCTCTTGGGATGTGATGCGCTTCATTGTCCAGCAGGCGGAGAATACTCTTTTCACCAACGTCGGCTATGATCGCTACGAATCCAACGATTCCACGATCAAACTGCTATCAAGACTTCAGTTTGAAGCAAGGACGCCTTGGGATAGTGTTCGGTCTGATTCCTTTACATTTCGATTCGCGATGCATCACTTGGAAAGCTACGAACCAGAGGTTCTTTATCTTAGTCTAGGTGAAACAGATGATTGGGCGCATGACAAGCGGTATGATCGGGTCCTCGAATCGATCCATCAAGCCGATGCCTATTTGAGCAAACTTTGGCGTTGGATAGAATCGAACGACGAGTATGCCGGTCGAACCACTCTTTTGATTACAACCGACCATGGGAGGGGGAAGACGCCGTTTACGTGGCAGAGCCATAACGATAAGCTGCCAGGCGCTCGGAATACCTGGTTGGCTGTCGTGAATCCTGGGCTAGAAAAGCGAGGAGAGTGGAAACACCATAGGCGGGTGTACTCGGGTGAAATTGCTGCGACCTTTGCTCGGTTTGGAGGGCATGATTTTCAAGCAGAACACCCTTCCTCAATGTCGGAAATAGAGTTCTTGTTTCATGAGTGATTGGGTTACCGTTGAGAGGCTCCCTGTCGCTTGAGAACCAGTCTTCGAAAACGCTGTTTCGTTTCGTCGTCAATCTTGCTGCAGGGCTCTTTGCCGAGCGTTTCGTTTCCGTCGTCACTCAGAATATGAATCTCTGTTAGCCCAGTATCGGGGAAGATAAGGATCGATTCGGGATTGAGGCTTTTCGGTAGCGAAACGAAGACGCGACGCGGACGAGAATCTGAACCATTCCATTGAAAGAGTTGTGGGTAACGCTTGCCCGAGTTTGTTTCCGTGGCAAGTAGGTAGTCATTATTGACCCGTTCGATGGCCCTGATTCCCATGGTGCCCAGGGAGAGTCGCCTGGCAGCGCCAAAGATTGGTTTGGCGCCTCTCACGATGTCCTTAGGGTTTTTGATTTCTATCAATAAGGTACCGCCGCGGTGGATCGGGGTCCTGAAGCCAATGAGGAGGCTACCTTCGGGAGTGGAGGTAAGTCCTTCAATATTAATTCCGCCAGCTTCTTCGCTTGAAAGACGGGCTGCCGATTCGAAGTCGAGATCTTGGAATTTTGGAGACTCCTCAAGATCCTTCAGGAGCTTTGTGTACGGCTTTCCAAGGGGGTGAAGTGTTGTGCCTGTGGATTCGATTTCAACGTTGAGGGCGAAGAGTTGCCTTCTCCCTTTTCGCTTGTCTCCGTCCTTCGATCGAGAATGAGATGCGATAGCAAAAACGGTTGAACCAACCACAGTCATTCCCTCGATGTCTGACTCGTCATTTTTTTTCTTGAGGTCGAGGAATTTCCGAAGGTTGGTTTGGTGAACGGGGCGTGAGGAATCTCGGCGACGATAAATCCGGAGAACACTGTCTTCATCGTTGGCGACGAGAAAATGATCCTCGTCAAGGGCAACACTAGCGGAACCGTCACAGCAACCGAACTGCGAGATCACGTCGCTCACGATGTAGGAGAGTGGTTCGGTGCTCGTCGAACCAACGGGGGCAGTAGAGTCGAGGGTTGCCTCCTTGCCTGTCGCGGGCGGTGGGGGCGGTGCAGCCGGGACGTCATTGCTTGCTTGATGACATCCGACTCCTACGAGGAGCGCGATGGCGTTGATCGTCGCTTGGCAGAAGAGACGTATTGAAAGACAGTCGCGGCGTGGCCCTTTCGCAGGAACTTGATTCGATGCTAGAAAGCTCAGTTGTGTCATTAATTGATAGTGCGGTCTTTGGCGGTGACGCATTCCGTCTAAACGGATGTAACACCGGTCCTATTTCTGTGCAATCATCATCCTAAACTTGTGTTGACGAATGCTGGTCATGATGGCTTAACTTAAGGCAACTATCTCACCTTCTATGAAGACAAATTTGCCGACGAAACGTTTGGAATCGGGCCGATTGATAGGTTCTCCTCTCTGGCGGAACGGGTTCACACTGATCGAACTTCTAGTCGTGATTGCGATTATCGCGATTTTGGCTGGAATGCTTTTGCCGGCACTTGGTAAAGCCAAAGCGAAGGCTTCCGGGATCAAATGCCTGAGCAATACGAAACAGTTGGTACTCTGCTGGATCATGTATGCGGATGACCACGAAGATAAGATGGTGCCAAATTTCCTTGGCTCAACCGAATCTTGGATCGATGGGACTCGAGGGATTCAAGGTGCTAGCCCTACTCCCAATATGACGAACGATTCCATCATTTCGTCGGGGCTGTTGTTTAAGTACAACTCTTCGTTGCAGATCTATCAGTGTCCAGCCGACAAGCGTTGGCCCTTGACTGGCGCCCGTTCAGTTAAACGAAATCGATCCTACTCCATTCAAGGTCGACATAATAGTTCGGTTACCTTTGTCCAGGGGCCCAACTATCCTGACTATCGAAAGCTTTCTGATATCCGTTCACCGGGGCCCTCGCAGAACATGGTCTTTGTGGATGAAAATCCTTATACCATTGACGATGGTTATTTTGCCATCCCTGTGGGAACCGATCAGGCAAGATGGCAGAACGCCCCAGCGGGTCGACACAATTGCAGTGGTGTTTTCGGTTTTGCGGATGGGCATTCCGAAACGCTTCGTTTTGTGGAGCCTACAACCTGCACGATCAACAAGTTAGACTATTACTCTCCGGCGCGGGAAAACGATCGCGATCTCCGGCGAATCTCAGATTGGATTCTCTTAAGAGACGAGTATGATCGGAATGCTGGGCGCTTGTAAGGGTTCGTAATCGAGTACCAATACCATCTAAATGGCAAGGGAGCAGATTAGGAGCTCACTTTTTGCTTTCATTGAGCACTTTGAAAGCATGGTGAATAGCCTCTGGGCAAGCAGGCGGGCCTACTCATACCGCAATGCCGTCATGGGATTCAATTGGGTCGCTTTCTTGGCGGGGAGGAGACAGGCGAGTAGGCCGGAACCAGCAACTAAGGCGATCACGATCAGGTAAGTTGTTGGGTCCAGTGGTGAGAGCCTGTATAGGAGTTGTTTGGGAACGCCTTGAGTCACTGCGAAGGCGACCAGGAGTCCGGGGAGCCCCCCGAAGATAAGGAGGCGAATTCCCTGCGCCATAAGGAGGCGAAGAATACTGCTTCTTTCTGCGCCGAGAGCGATGCGAATACCAACTTCCCTGGTTCGTTCTGCCACCGTGAAGGAGACGACCCCGTAGATTCCAAGGACGGCGATCAGCATGCCAATCGAGGCAAAAAGGGTCAGAAAGATCATTGCTGACTTTGGTCCCGCTAGCCGCTGCTCAATAAGATCTGGGACATACTTGGCGGGACTGATCGGTTGGTTTCGATCAATTCGTTTGATCGTTTCTCGAATGGGTGTGCCTGCCTGTCTGGCGTCTCCACGGGTCTTGATGAGAAAGCTTGCTTCACCGACATAATGAGAATGCCGGTAGCTGGCATAGAACTCTGGTTTGGTTTCCTGGAAGCTAGTGAGCGGGCTACGATCTCTGACGACTCCGACCACTGTCATCCATTGATTGAGACTCTTGACGAAAATGGTGAGTCCGAGAGGATTCTTGTCTTTGAAGAACTTGGAGACAAACATCTCGTTGATGAGGATTTCGGGCTGGAGGGGTTCGGTGTCGGCCAACAGGCCACGACCTCTGACGACGTTGATCCCAACCATCTCGGGAAGATTGGACGTGGTGTACCAGCTGCCAGACTGAGCGGTTGTCTCTCCCTCTCCGTCTTGGAACCGGATCTCTTCGACGAAGGAAAAGTAGGTAAGTACTCCGGAGAATGATGCGCCAACCTCGGCGATGCCGGGGTCTGTCTTAAGCTGTTGTAGTCCTTCGTTTGTGAAGCGAATCGAATCTTCAGGCTTGCGATAATTGCTACGTCGAAAACTTGCGCTGAGGATCATCATGTCTTTGGGATTAAATCCTAACTCGGTTCGATGGATATTAAGATAGCTGCGTGTGGTTACCGTCGATGCCACGCAAAGCACGATCGCCATAGCTACTTGACTGCCGACGAGAAAATGTCTGAGACGATGGCGTCGCTTGCCGACCGAGGCATGACTGCCGTCTTTGAGCTCTCGATTGAAATCTGCCTTGGACGATTGGATAGCGGGCACGATCCCAACAATTGCGCCGAGAACTAAGGCAGTCAGTGTTGCAATGGCGAAGAGACTGAGATCGAATTGAGCTTCGAAGCGCTGAGTGCGAAAATAGGCCCCAAGCCCTTGGGCCACGGTGAGTCCGAGGCAGGCACCGATGAGTGAAAGAAGGATGCTTTCCGAGAGGAGTTGCCGGACGATTCGAAGGCGACTTGCTCCGATGGAAAGCCGGATGGCAATCTCCCGCCCGCGAGCCGTCGCCCGAATCAGCAACAGGTTGGTCACGTTGAAGCAGGCAATCAGAATCACGCAGGTCATGATGCCTCCGGTGAATACCATGATGCCGATCAATTGGGGGTCGATGCCTCGCTCTTGCCGCGAAAGTGATTTTCCTAGAGCTGCGATCTCGCCTGCTTGGTAGCCTCCCGGCACGTGTCGCCGCTCGAAGTCGGTGAGGGTGTGTTCGGCTTCTAAGAACGTTGCGAGCGCTTGAACCTCGTCGTTAGCCTCAGACATTCGCATGTCCGGCTTCAGCCTGCCGATGATGCTTATCTGGATGAGCTGACGCATCTCTTCACTCGGCTTAGTGAGCGGGATCCACAAATCGATGTACCCGAGATGGGTGTTATCGAGATTCGGGGGCAAGACGCCGACGATTTCGTGCTCCTTCTCATTCAGTCTAATCTTTCTACCAATGACGTCGTCATCCTCATCGAATCGCGTCTTCCAGGCTCGATGAGAGAGGAGAACGATCTGATCGTTTCCCGGTAACTCGTCTGCTTCGGTGAAGAGTCGTCCAAGTGTTGGGGGGATTTTCGTCATCGACAGAACGGATGCGGTCGCTCTCGAGGTGGAAAACGTGTGGGGTTCACCGGTTCCGGTCATTGTCATCGCTTGCCGTCGTTCGATGGCTCCTAAGATTTCGAATGAATCGAGGCCGTCATTGAATGCTGGGTAGAATCCGTAGGGGTATTCCGAAGTCGTGAGTTTTTCCGCGTGACGCCAGAATTTGACCAATTGATGCGCTTCTGGGAAGGGCATCTTCTTCTGCGCCTGGGCTTGAATGGAGGCGTAGATTGTGCTGATAGCGCCAAGGAGGAGGGCGATCGTGACAACGATGACGAAGTTTGAAATCGGGTGGCGAAGCAGCTGACGGCTAGCAAATCTGAGATCTTTCCACATAGGGCGGTTCTTGTTCCCTCAATAGGAAGCTGTGGCCGTGCCAAAGTCTGCAAGGTGAGGTGTTGATGTCGATTTCTTGATGATCTGATCGTTTAACGACGAGATCGAGCACCTTTGTCTCCTCCTGTCCTCTTGGGGTTCTCGAACTTGGGACTCGGCTATTTCGGACTTGGGAACGAGCCGAGCATTAAAAAGGGAGGCCTATAGCCCCCCTTCGTTGTCGATTGTTTTTGTGAACTGAGTGTTCCCGCCTTGAAGTCCAGCTTAGCGTGGGCCGATGAGTTCGATGAAATTCCCGTCAGGATCCCGGCAGACGACCAAGGAGTTCTTACCTCCGAGTGGGACCGGAGTTTTACCCTCGAGTTTCACCCCTGCCTTCTTGAGCCGTTTTAGAGATGCATTGAGATCGTTTACGTGGAGCGTCAGGTAGCTGAAGCCCACATTGGAGTGAATGAACGTTTGGTCGGACTTCTTGCTGCCGGCATTCGGGAACGCCATGATTTTCAATTGAGTTCGGGTCTTTCCTTCGCCGAGAACGAAGACACGGACAGTGAGATCGTGATTATCAACGAGGCCCAAACTGGTCGCGAAGGCGGCTGGGGCGCTGAAGCCTTTGATCTCGGTGCAACCAATCACATCCTTGTAGAACGAGGAAGCGGTTTCAAGATTGCTGACGACGATACCAAGATCGGCTGCGGCTGAGGAGAAGACGGGTTGCTCAGCTGCCTTGGCTGGAGTGAGTGTGAGGCTGGCGGCCTGAACGAGGAGGGCACCCGTCAAAAAGGTGCCTTTAAAAAACGAATGAAGTGGGTTTTGGGTCATCCCTGGACGCTAGCACAGAGGGCCCCTGTTTCAATCCCTAAACGCTGACCGGTCCCACTCGTTACCGTGGGTGAAAACCCAGGTTCTTAGTTCTTGACGGCTTGTAGGAAGGTGTGTAGGAATATAGAAAATAAGTTAACTAGAACGATGAAACGTCAACTCTCCTCATCCCTATGTCAGGCCAAGTGGTCATGCCTTGATGGCGTGGCTATTGAGTCAGGCAAGGCGGTCTGGGGAGTCGTCGATGCTTCGATTCGCTTTAAAGGCCATATGGAAAGGCAAGGGAGGCGCAGCAAGTTCAGTTAAATCGCTTATTTTTAAAAGATTTTTGAGACCTGCTTCGCCAAAACGAAGCAGGTTTTTTTTTGCCTGAGAGAGATCGTCGAAAGATTTGAACAGAGATCTGGATCTGCTTTCAAAGGTTACGGAGCGATAAAGGGGTAAGAGAAAGACGAACGCCATGAGAATTGGAAGAGAATTGAAACTATTTGCTTGGGATCTGAACGGATGATTGCAGGCGTGTTTTAGGGTGGTATTGGAAATGTTTCATTAGGTGTAAACATGGGAAGGTAATTATGGAATCAGCGAGTGATCGAGATGGTGAAATCCACCAGTCGATGCCGGCCTTGGCTTCTCAAAGAAGTGCGACGGGGCTGTTGGTATGAAAAATGCAAAGCAAGGCGGAATAAGACGGAGGCAATCTCTCCCGATTCACCGAGGTTTATTGGTGCGTAAAGTCAGTCTTTGGACGCGTTCTAAACCGGCAATCGCGCCCCGCTTTCTTGACGTGTTGATGGACGATCAGGAAAGCGAGTTTGAGTTGCCAATTCGCTTTGAAGATATCGCCGGACTAGAGTCCGAAGTTTGAGGCGAGAGA
>CAJXVR010000009.1 GCA_913061285.1 uncultured Verrucomicrobiota bacterium
CTGATAGACACCCGCCTGGTCGATGAGGACGCGCTGCGGCCACGATGCCTCGGGCTTGACCTCAATCCTTCCTTCGAGCCCCCCAGAAGTCTCCAGCTTTCCAATCGGCTTAGCCGATTTGTCCAACAACAAGCCATCCTCATAGGCAGCAGCCTGAACGGTCACCCGAAATCGCCCATGATCAGGAAGCTGCCGTAGGGCCACCTTAAAGTTTGCTTTCGGACCGTAGGTACTCTCGACCTGAAAAACTTCCGCGCTCGGGATTGCTGGCCGTAGCAAAAGTCCTTGAGGGACCAAGTCATAGGGATTTCCCTTCGGATAGCCCCCGGACCCTCGCATACAGGCAAAAACGGCATGATAGATACTGTCATATTCCCGCCACCCACGAACGGTGCTATTGCCCTGATACCCTTCAATGAATCGAAACTGACGCTGCATAAAGAAGGGCTCATAAACGAACGGCTTACGCGGCGTGAGTTCCGTCACCGTGAAATCAGCATTCGGTAGCAGGCGACTCGCTGCCCCTAGAATTAGGGTCTCTGGCAAGGGATCGGAATTAATCCCCTGCCCTAAATCCATCCGGAAATTCTGAATAACCGGCTTGGCATCCCCATCCACCAAACACCGATTCAAAGCCTTTTCAGCGATATCGAAATAGGCCTCGAGCAAGAGCGGCGACAACAACATCGCGTCCTTATTGTTCTTAAAGCCGTCCCGAGAGATCGCTTCTGGAGGGAGCTAAGCAGAAAAGTCATCCTCAAGTCCAAGCAGATCAGAGAGAGCGTTGCCATATTGAGAGACGGTAAGGCGTCGAATGGATCCGTTTCGTGGCACAACCCGCGAACGCGCTTCGTGTAAGGCCTCGGCAATCCAGTCTAGAAACACGGAACGCTCCAAAGCGCTCGGTTGCCCCTCATCTTCCGGGGGCATCGCTTCTTCCATAACGAGTTCCTGAATGGTCTCCCAAAGACGAAGATGGCGCTCCTCCAATTGCCCATCGAGCTGATCCACTCGGATGCCCGACTTCATCTTCTCTTCATTGTGACAACGAACGCAGTGCTGCTCGAGGAAGGGCAAAGCGCGCTCGCGGAAACTCGCTTCGAGATCCGCTAACAGCGCCGTGGTGCCACACATAAATGAGCAAAGCAACAGCCCCAGGAGCAAACCCGACGCTCCCCAATGTCGCCACGGCAGCCAATGACACCCTCTGCGCCCACACCTTTGCCATCCCCGAATCATGCGTTCAGGCTAAGGCGCCGACCTATCCAGGTCAATCGCATGGATCCCTTTGAAAACAAGCGCCTTTTGTTCCAATCCTCGGGCCGAAAGCGCTGTTCACCAGCGCACCGAGCTTCGGCCCTATAGCAAACAAGCATCAGCCAAACACGGCCCAAAAGGGAGCCAGCGGATTGCTAAAGCTTCCACCCCGATCGATATTCTCGCTGGACAAACTGGTTCGCCGCTTCGTTGTTAGTCACCCGCATGTTCGGCCCATCCCAAAAAAGCTTCCCTTCGGAGCGAATCGCTAAATTTCCGAGTAACACCACCTCCGTCAGGGGCCCTGAATAATCAAAGTGAGAACACGCCGCACTACCCCCTTTACAGGCGTCAATCCAGTTCTGTTCATGACTCCCTCGAACCCGCGGCAGGGTTTTGTCAGGTCGCTTGAACTCATTCATCCGCGATAGAGGAAGCAGGGTCGGCATCCCTCCATGCGATCGATGCATGATTTTACCACGATCCCCCACATAGAGCACCCCATCGACCAACCACTCCTCATCGGCGGCGAGTTCTGGAGGCCGAGCCGGCTTGATCCCGCCATCGTACCAATACAGACGCACCGGCGGCATCGCTTCCCGAGCTGGAAAATCGTACGTTACAAGCGAGGCTAGAGGAGCCGTCTCGGGATTGATATGCGTACTACTCGCTTCGACGCTTACGGGATACCCTAGCTTCAATGCCCAGTAGGGATGATCAATGATATGACACCCCATATCCCCCAAGGCGCCCGTACCAAAGTCCCACCAACCGCGCCAGTTAAATGGCACATATCCCTCGTGATAATCTCGATAGGGCGCAGGCCCCAACCACAGATCCCAATCCAAGGTCTTGGGAATCGCTTGGTTCCCTTGAGGACGTTCCGACAAACCTTGAGGCCAGTACAATCGATTCTCAAAACGAGTTCCCCGCAGCGGCCGATCGCTCCAACAATGCACCTCCCTAACGGCGCCTATCACTCCGGCCCGGATCCATTCCACCGTCAGCCGTGCTCCCTCCGAAGAGTGCCCTTGATTCCCCATCTGAGTCGCCACCCGATACGTTTTAGCTGCCTCACCCAACTGACGGGCCTCCCAAATACTATGAGTCAGCGGCTTTTGAGTGTAGACATGCTTCCCCCGCCGCATCGCATCCATGGTCGCGACCGCGTGGGTGTGATCAGGCGTCGCAACAATGACGGCATCGATCTCATTCTCCATCGTATCGAGCATCACCCGGAAATCCCGAAAACGCCGCGCCTTTGGAAAGGCGTTCAAGGTCTTCGCAGCCCGATCCAAATCCACATCACAAAGCGCCACAATATTCTCCCCAGCGCATTTCTCAACATTCCCCGCCCCCATGCCCCCGACTCCAATGGCTGCGATGTTGAGCTTATTGTTTGCCGATTGAGCCCGCGAGGTCGAAAACGACGCCCCAGCGAGCGCCAATCCAGCGGCCGTTTGCCCGACGAAACGGCGTCGAGTGATCGACTCGGAATGATGCAAAGTAGACTTCATAAGAATTTTAATTCACGGTGACCGGCTCACGACACTAGTGCTTGAAACAATGACAGACTAACGCCCCCTTCGAGCAACAGAGTGACTATGACATCACGCTGCAAGGGTTGCCACAGCTCGTTTTTAATTGAACGAAAAGGTATCAATTATCAACTGTTAAATATCAATGGGAAATGGTGGATTCTAGGGGCAATGCCGTTAAGTAATTCAAGATATAACAGAGATCATCTTGTACTCTCTGGGACCGAGTTGATAACTATCTAACCCCAAAGGGACCCGCCATCATCATTAAGGACTTTGATCTTAAGATCAAAAAGGAGAATTCGATTGCCTCATTGGACACTCTGGATGCGGAAAATCCACCGTTCTATCCATGATCGCCGGTCTCAATCCAATTACTGGAGGGGGAATTATCCTCGCAGGGCGGAAATTGCAGAGTATTACCAAAGTATCGTCGGACTGGCAGACGCCATGCACAAGCACCCGAGCGAATTCTCCCCAGGCATGCGCCAACGGGTTGGAATTGCCCGAGCCTCCGCCCTTTCACCAAAGATGCTCCTACTCGAAGAACCATTCGGGATGTTGGATTCTCTCACCCGCTTTGAACTGCAGCAAATCCTACTAGATCAATAGGGGAGAGCCCAGAAGTCAGCCCTCATGGTCACCCATGATGTGGACGAAGCGATCTTTCTAGGCGATCGAGTGATCATCATGACCAATGGCCCCGAATCAGAAGTAGGAGACGTAAAGGAAATCAAATCCCCTTGCCCCCGAGCACGCCAGCCCCTAATAGAGGATCCAGAAAACTATCGATTGAGAAAGCATCTCATCACCTTTCTCGAGGACCATGCTCACCACCACGAAGCTCGTGGGACGGCAGCTAAGACGTCCAGACGGAATCCAAAACCACCATCTCCAACTCACCAAGCTCCAGCAACCAAGACAGAGAAACAAGCAGCGTTGGTTGCAGTTTCAGTTTAGTAGAATACGAAAAAGATCCTCTGGGAGCACCAAGATTAATTCCACATCAAATGCTTCTCTGAACTGGCCTTCGAGGAGAAGTTTCGATTTCCACTTGATTGAGAAAACGGCGGAATAGAATTGATCACTAAAACCGATTGTGTAAAGATTTACACATGGCAACTAATCTTGCAATTGACGACACCCTTCTCAGCAAAGCTCTAAAAATAGGAGGGAAAAAGACGAAGAAAGACACTGTAAACGAAGCGCTCAAAGAATTCATCGTTCGAAGGGAGCAAAAGAAGGTTCTCGATCTTTTCGGCACGGTAGACTACTTCGACGAATATCAACCAAAAACCGCTCGCAGGAAGTAATGGTAATCGTAGATTCCGACGTCTGGTCTGAGGCATTCCGCAAGAAGGGGAAAGAAAGCACGAGAGTCATAGCCTTGCGACATCTAGTGAACGAAGGCGAAGTCATCATGATCGGACCAATACGACAGGAAGCACTATCTGGAATAAGGGAACCAAAAAGATTCGAGAGAATTAGAGATGCCTTAAGGGCTTTTCCGAGTCAGAGAATCGATGAGCCGTTATACGAAATGGCTGCAACCTTCTACAACCTATGCAGAAGAAAAGGCATTCAAGGCTCACACACCGATTTCCTGATTTGTGCGTGCGCAGTAAAGTGGAAAGCTTCGATTCTGACCAAAGACAAAGACTTCGCCAGGTACGCAAAGCACACACCCATCGAACTTTATTCTAAGAAATAGTTGTCCCGGTGAAAAATTCCAATAGCAAGACGAATGGCTGCAGGGCCAATTTAATCGTACCGGTCCACCTCACTCGATCGGGAAGCGGAGCACGCTGAGAGCAAGAAAGACTTTGTTCACAAACTTCGTATTGCCCAGAAAGAATCTAACGAAACCCTCTGCTGGCTCGAACTGCTCAAGAAGACCAATTATCTCGCCCCCCGACAATTCCATAGCCTCCACCAAGACACCCCCGAACTCATCAAACTACTCACCAGCATCATCAAACCCCATTAATAATTATCAATTGATAATTGATCATGATCCGTTTCCAATCGCTCGAAATCGGCGTAGGCTTCGTATCAGATTATGAATTATCAACGACAGCTATTAGTCCTGCTTTTGCTCGGATTCATCTCGTTCCAATCCTTTGCAGGCCCACAAGACGAGGCGACTGACAAGGCCAAAGCAGAGCGTGAGGCAAGGATCAAGGAATTAGACCGCTATTGGGCGGAAGTTTCGAAGTCGGTTCGTGAAGGCAATTTCGAGGGGTATCAAGCCACGTGCCACCAAGATGGCGTACTTGTTTCAGGCCGAGCACAGACAAGTTATCCACTGACTCAGGCGCTGGCTCGCTGGCGATCTGGGTTCAATGAAACTCAATCAGGAAAGATTCAGGCGGAGGTACGTTTTCGTTTTAGTCAACGACTGAACGACGTCACCACGGCTCATGAAACCGGCATTTTTCGCTATAGCACCGTCAAGGCTTCGGGAGAAAAATCGGTCACCTTCATCCATTTTGAGGCTCTCCTGCTCAAACAGGATCGCTGGCGAATACTAATGGAATATCAGAAATCCGAGGCGACGAAGGCTGAGTGGGATCAGCTAAAGTAGGCTCGCCTGAGAGCACAGGACTGTACTGGTGTCGCTGAGATTTCGCTCGTTTCCACACATGGGCACCTTTTTTTGAACCTTTCGCATCGTTGGGGGCATTCACGAATAGTGACATCTCATCCATCGACCAATAGCCAGCCAAAGCCCAGTGAAGGTGCCACAGCACTGCCACGAGCTCAGGCGGGTGATGAGGATGCCTTCTGCGACCTCGTCAAGCCCCTTGAGGCACGTCTCTTTCGACAGGCATGCATCCTGACACAGGATCCTTGTTTGGCTAAGGAACTGGCCCAAGAAACGCTGGTAGCGGCATGGAAGAGCATTCAGCGATTCGACGGAAAGTGTCAGCTCTTCACCTGGCTCTATGCCATCCAAATCCGACTCAATCGAAAGCGGATTCGCAGTCTCCAAAGGAAGCCGCTCGTGTTTTGGGGGCTTTTCCAATGGGATAGACACCACCCAGAGGCCAGTGCCGAGCATCAAGACTCGCACACAAGCACACCGGCGTCTCGGGCCGTCGAATCGGAGCAGCACCGAGCGCTCCGCACTTCAATCGAAACGCTCTCCGACAAACATCGTGAGGTCGTCCTACTGAGGTTTTACGCTTCGGCAAGCCTGGGAGAAATCGCGCACCTCACGGGGGCTTCTCTCGGCACCGTCAAATCACGCCTTCACTACGCACTCGAAACATTGAGGCAACAAAGAAAGAAATTCTCGCATGAGTCTTCTTAAGCAGCATCAGCAGGACTTGATCACCATGGCAACCACCAAGGTCGATGACGCAACGCGTCAGCGCTTAAAGAGGTTAATCGAATCAGACGAACAGTGCGCTGCCTACTGGAACGAACTGACAGGGCTGACCGAAACGATCGCAAGCAGCCTAAAAGCGGCTGAGCGGCACCAGTTGCCTGAGGGATTTCACATCGAACTGAAACAAGCCGTCAGGGGTCCGACAGCAAAGCCCTCAAGGAAAAGCCGCCCCCTTTCTTGGCTACTAAAGCCGGCTATCGCCTTAACACTGATTGCAGCCACCCTCTTTCTCTCCCAACCATTTCTCGCGCCGCCGCCAAGCGTGAGCGGAAACGAGCGCCCCATCGCAAGCGCACCTTCCAAGCCAGCCTTCGCTCCTCACTCTTGGGCAGCCCTTCGTAGCAACCAAGACCCCCCGTCGACGCTCAGCACACCCCCACGCACCCTTCAACCCTCGCAGCGCACGCCTTCCATGGCATGGGCTGGGCGAAACACACTTATCGAAGCCCTCGACTTATAAATTGAACCTTATCGATTTCGCCGGGCATTCATGGATGAACAAAGTAAGCCGATATCATGAAAAACACTCGACACCTTTTATCAGCACTCACACTTCTCACCGCTGTTCTTATCAGCACTCAGAGCATCGCCAACGGAGCCTCTGCATCGCTTCCGCCGAACACCAATCCAGCACTCCTTTATTGGCGAGAATTCGCGGTAATGCCGGAAACAGATTCCGCGACGATGTCCAAGCTACTTGCGAATCCAAGCGTCACCAACGAGCACGTCGACTTCTCACAGCGATACGATGAACTGTTTCGACGACTGTCAAAAGTCCAGCGATTCACAGCCGATTGTAATTGGGGAGATGATCTCGATGAAGGCCCCTTTCTCCTCCTCCCCTATCTGGCCCAAGCAAAAAACGTTGCCACCATCGCGAGAATCCGAGCCCGCGTTCATCGAACCCAAGACAAGGAAGAGCAAATCGTGAAAGACCTCCGCTCACTCTATACCTTGAGCGGGCACGTGGCCTCGTCTCCGATCCTCATAAACGTCCTCGTACACTTCGCCATGGAAAAGATTGGGGCCGCAAGCATTGCTGAAAATCTGGCCTACTTTTCCAAGGAGGCACTGGGAAAAATCAAGACGGGGATAGCCCAGGCCCCTCAGGGAAAGAAAATCGCCGACACCGTGGAAACAGAAAAGCATTTCATGGCCGGTTGGCTTCGCGAGCAATTGCGCGCCATCGAGGCTGAAGGCCCTGATGGCCCTGCTAAGGCCTACGAGCAAGCCGAACATCTGGTTCGCAACATGTTCGACACCAATGAGAGCGATGCCGTCTGGGAAAGTTTTCAGGAAGCCGGAGGAAACTCCGTAGCGGCTCTGATTGGATTGCTTGACCGAGCCGCATCCGACTACGAAGCCTTAGAGGCGCTCTGCCGTCAGTCAAGTAGCGACTATTTGAAACAAATCGAGCAATTCGACTTAGAAAGCAAAGAAAGCGCGAATCCCGTTCGCCGCTGGATTTTCCCCACCATGACCCGTTCCAAAACCCGGGAGATTGGTACGGATATCGTGAATGCCATGCTTGAGGCCGCCATTGTTGCCCAGTTGAATGGAACCACACCCCTTAGCCTCACTAAGTCTCTGAATGGGGGGCAAACCTTTCGGAGATCTGCGTTTGAGCGGGAAGGTAAGACCATTGGCTTTCTGCTCGAATCGCAGCCTACCAGCCCCAGCGCTCAAAGGCATCTTTTCCTCCTCACACCGATCAATGGACTGATTATGAGCGGACCCCAGGCGGGAGAAGCAATGAAATAGAAATTTAGTAACACTACCTTCCTAAAATTGGACGTTCGAGACCATCGAACGCCCAATTTTGTCATTCCCTTCCCATCCCCCCCTATTCCTCCAGCCAACCCGAGAAAAGGTCCAGTAAGTCCAACAAATAGGAAGGAACCCCAATATTGCTCAATGCGCGTCCTAAGGTGTGATATCCCGCTAAAACTCTTGACACAACGCCCTCCCCAAATGAGCCTCTCAACAGTAACCCTAAATTAGGCACTCTAGGCGAGAACTGTCTTTCTGCAGAGGACAACCCTGTCTCGGGTGCCCACTTTGGGCTAAGTCGTTGTTACAACGAGATCACATACGTAAAACATCGTTAAAAGAATGAAAGAAAGACTATTGAAATGGTTGTCTGTCGCCCTCCTGGCGTCAATGGCGACAGCCAATGTCCAAGGTCAATCAGCTGAGCTGATCGCCTTCTGGGATTTTGAGCAAATCGATGCCGATGGGGAGACCATCCGCTCGAGCGACGGGCAGTGGGCAGGCGTTATCACTGGTGACGCTGTGCTTACGGAGAACGGAGGCGGAAGACCTAACGGCGGCGGACGCGGTTTCGACGTCTCAGAAGCCAACCCAGGACACCTGGTATTGGAAGCTGAAGGGGATGAGAATCCAATGAATCTTGCCGCTGAAAACGATCAAGTCAGTATCGTCTTTTGGCAAAAGAACTTCACCAACGTCAATAGCAGTAGCTTTTGGGCGGTTGCGGAAGATTCAGATCGCCACGTACAATTCCACGTTCCGTGGTCCAATGGCATCATCTACTTTGATAGCATGGGTTGCTGCGCTCAACCGGCAACGCGTCTTCAACAAGCTCCTGGCGAAGACCACGAGTGGGAAGAAGAATGGCATCACTACGCCTTCGTTAAAGATGGCCCAATCAAGCAAATCTATGTCGATGGCGCCCTTCTCATCGAACAAGAAGGCTCCAATCCTCTCTCTACAAGTGTTACCGCAATCCACATCGGTGCTCAAAGCAATGGCGACCAACCTGACGGTGTGATCGATGATTTCGCACTTTTCAAAGGCGTCTTGACGACCGATGAAATCGCAGGATTCGCGGCGGGAGATTCTCCAGGAGTCCCTCCAGTTGACACCGATGGCGACGGTATCCCAGATCGCTGGGAAGAACAATACGGCTTCGACATCAACGACCCCGCTGATGCAGCACTTGATCCTGATGAGGATGGCGACACCAACCTAGCGGAGTTCAACAACGGAACAAACCCGGTTGATACCACAGATCCTACGCTGGTTGCTGTTACCACCGATTGTTCCAGGACCACCATCGTCTTGGAATTCTCAGAACGCCTTGATGCCGCTTCGGCCTCGGACCCAGCCAACTACTCCATTTCTCCTGAACTCGAGATCATGAGTGTAGAGTTCAAAAAAGACACAGTCACCTTGACGACAGCCCAGCAAGAAGTCGCTTCTAGCTACATCGTCAAAGCAAGCAACGTCGCTGACCAATCAAAGAACACTGTTCCTGACGACTCAACCGGCACCATTTACACCTGTGTTGAAATTACAGAAGGCGTCCTAAGATTCGCTGCTTGGAATGATATTCCTGGCACTCCTGTGACCGCTCTCTTTGATGACGGACGTTACCCTGATAATCCTGATGTTGAAGGCCCTGTTTTCTCTATCAACTCACGGGACATCTACCCTGGCAACGAGAACAACAACTTCGGTGCTGTCATGGAAGGTTGGCTCACACCAGCCGAAAGTGGCGACTACGACTTCTTCCTTCGAAGTGATGACGGCTCGGAACTCTGGATCAGTACAGATGATTCACCAAGTAACCTCGTTTTCCAGGCAGAAGAGTTGGACTGCTGTGATCCCTTCGAAGAAGTCGGATCCGACGCAACGACCTTTGCTCCAGTTAGCTTGGAAGCCGGAGAGAAATACTTCATCCAAGTGCTCTACAAAGAAGGCGGCGGCGGTGATTTCGCACAAGTCGCATGGAGATTGGACGGCGATGACACCCCGGCGGCGGATCTGCAGCCAATTCCAGGTCAGTTCCTCAGCTCTGCAGTGCCATTGCTCGCACCCGCTGAAGGTTCCTTCGTCACCCAAGTTCCTGCACCAGGAGCTGCAAACGTCTTGCCATCAACTTCGATCAGCGCCTCTTACCGCAGCAACGCCTTCGAATGGACGGCTGACAACACGAGCCTAGCTATCAATGGTGAAACGGTGGAAGCAGCCTTCGCGAGCGAAGGTGGCGTCGCCAGCCTGAGCTACACTCCAGACGGACTCCTTCCTGGCGGCGACGTCGCCGTTGACCTCACCTATCCTGATCCCGTTGGCAACCCTGTCACGGAATCTTGGATCTTCAGTGTCGTAGAATACTTCGGACCAACCCTTGATTCAGTCGGTTCTTACCCTGGTCTTGTGGCTGGAAACGCAGTCTTCACAGCTGATGGTGGCGGACGCTCAGGAGCGACCGGCGATTACGGCATGGACTTCACCGAAGACGGTGGGAGCATCATTGTCACTGAGTATGACTACCTAAACGCAGCCGCTGCAAACGATGAGCTTACCGTTGTCTATTGGGGCAAGAAGCACGCCGTTGGCAATAGCTCTGCTTTCTGGATTCAAAGTGCCTCGGCTGGCGCAGGAAACCGTGGTTTCCAAGCACATGCCCCATGGTCAAATGGCGCGATCTTCTTTGACACGCAAGGTTGCTGCGCCGCAGGAGCCCAACGTCTCAATGGACCGCTCACTGACTTCCCTGGCTATGAAGATGAAAGCTTCTTGACCGATGCATGGCATCTCTTCTCCTTCTCTAAGAAGGGTGACGTGAAGGAAGTCCGCATTGATGGTGAACTATTCCTAGAGGGCATTGACGCTGACCCATTGACGGCTGATATCACCGGCTTGTTCATTGGTTCTGCCAATAACCTTGCCAACCCAGATCGATCGATCTTCGATGATTTTGCGATCTTCTCAACCGCGTTGACCGAAGCCGATCTCAAAACGATCGTCGACGGCGGATCTCCTGCCGACCTCTCAGGCAAAGGCCTCTTGGCGTATTGGAACTTCAACGACCCAAGCTCACCAACACCGGTTGAGCCTCCAGTCGTCGAGCCTCCAGTTGTTCTGCCTCCGATCGTGCTTCCTCCTGTTCCAGGCGGTGGCACACCAGGGGCGATTACCGGAATCTCTCGTGCCGCTGATGGTAGCATCAGCATCGAGTACACCGGAACGCTCCAAGCAGCTGACACTGTCTCTGGGACTTACGCACCTGTTGCTGGTGCTAGCTCACCATTCGCAGTGGATGCCGCCGCGGGTGCGAAGTTCTACATCGCTCGATAGACGGGCTCGATCCTAGATCGTTAAAACTCACGGGAGGTGCGGTAATCCGCACCTCCTTTTTTTGTACGCTTACCTCCTCCCAAACCTTCCATCGAATCTTCCAGTTTCATTAAGAGCAGACACCCGGAAGTTTTTTGGGGTGACATCTACTCTCGCTTGCGGTATCAGAAATAAATGCAACCCATGTCGTCTCTTATCCGGACGCTGAAGGATCGCGCCTTTCGCCCCTTCCATCAGGGCTTCACGCTCATCGAACTTCTGGTGGTCATCGCCATCATTGCTATCCTTGCAGGCATGCTTCTCCCAGCGCTTTCAAAAGCAAAAGAGAAGGCTAAGCGCACCAAGTGCATGAATAACTTGAGGCAAATTGGAATCGCTAGCCACATGTACGCGGACGACAATAACAACCTTCTCCCTCCCATGGTCGATAACCGCAACCAGGTGGGCAATTGGTCTTGGGATATGCCACAAGC
Organism: uncultured Verrucomicrobiota bacterium; assembly: GCA_913061285.1. GTDB lineage: Bacteria > Verrucomicrobiota > Verrucomicrobiia > Limisphaerales > AAA164-E04 > UBA2970. Next base: position 11,763 of record CAJXVR010000009.1, read on the forward strand.
CGTCGTCTCAAATCTGCTTGGCTACGGATTCCAACGCGATATTCTCTACTGTCCCTCGTTCCAAAAACAGAACAACGACGAGCTCTGGAATTTCACGACCCGATTCAAGGTTTTGGGCTATGCCTTTGCAACGAAAGGATCTCCTGGTCTTGCAGCAACCAATGTCTTCGAGCGCATCCAACAAAAGGTCGTCAACCAGGGCCGGGAAAACACCTACACCATCGGCATTTCCGAAGGCATCTTCGTTGCCGATGCCACTCTCTCCAACCGCAATGATCGAGAGGGCCGAACTCAGAATTTCTCAAAAGTCGACGGAGGCTTTGAAGGACACAGTTCCCCCCATCTCAACCCAGGGAATGGAGGCCAAATCCCAGCAGGAAGCAACGCGCTTTATCTTGATGCTCACGTCGCTTGGAACTCTTTTCCGAAGATGCATCAACGGCGAACGGGCGGCCCCTATTTCTGGTGGTAGGCTTGTCGTGGGACCATCGGAAAGGGTCCGAGCTTCGACTCTGATCTTGTTAGATAAAAAGCTAGACCGCCCCCGCTCATTCCAAGCTTGAGTCGCCATCGCAACAAGCGCGTCAGGAACTCTCTTCAGTCGATAATCTCGAACTCGAGCGTCACGACGAGCTTCACGACCTTCTCAATCGTTTCGGTATCGTAGATACCGTAGCTTGATGTTTGACCTGAGTTTTTCTTAGTAATCTGAATAACCCCCTGTCGTGCCGAAACGAGAGATCCTAAGCGCTCTCCAGAGTTCGTAGCCATCACCTCGGCTCGCTTCTTGCCGTTTTCTGTCGCCAGTGAAACAAGGTTTAGCTTCACCTCGTCCAAAGACGAGACAAAGAATTCAGGGCCAGAAACCGAGACGTTCAGCCCTTCCCCGTTGAGATCAAAGAGCATTCGCGCTACCCTCGCCAAGCCTAGTACATCGGTAGTGGAGACCCGCACTTGCCGTGAGGCTCGATAGGAATCGACCTGATTCGTTCGTCTCCCATTGGAATCGAGTCCATGGATCTCGGACACTTGAGATTTGAGTTCGACCAGTTCTGCCCCTTCACCAAGTTCCTTGGTGAGAATCGCTTTCACCCGCTCGAGAGACCGACCTGCTTCCTCGTAGGCCGTTGACCTTGATGGATGGACTTGTACGACGGAGGCTGTGAGACTTCCTGAATCGGCGCGCACCTCTTTCTCCGCGTAGCCTTTGACCAAAATCGGCTTGGTGTGATGTATCGTCACCCATGGCTTGGAAACGATGACCGCCGCCAAGACGACTCCCAATACAGCAGCTAGAGCGACGATCGATGTTTTCATTACGCGTTGATGTCTCATGTTCTGGTTCGGTAGACAAACGGACCCGAAGATTTATTCAATCTAATCCCTCCTTGCAGAAAAAGGATGACGCGTCCCAAACCATGTCACCAGGAGAAAGACCAAGATTCACCAAACACCCATTGCCATCGCGCCCGAATATTGTCTAAATGACGCCATGATATTCCGCTATTGGTCGCTCGCTCTTACTGGCCTCCTGAGTTTCCTCCTCCAGCCTATCGCCCACGAGATCGGACCAACAAACGGCGCACTGATTTTGGCAGGAGGCGGGCGCCTCGACAAAGAAATCTATCAGCGTTTCATCGATCTTGCCGGCGGCGATTCAGCACGAATCGTCATGATCCCGACCGCAGGTTCAGACGCACACTACGACGACCGCTGGAGCGGTCTTCAGCGCTTGAGTCAGTTCAAGCCGGCACACCTTTCCCTCCTCCACACCCGAGATCGAAATATTGCCAACTCCGAGTCTTTCGTCGCCCCACTTCGGGAAGCTACCGGAGTGTGGTTCTCCGGCGGGCGCCAGTGGCGTCTTGCCGATGCCTATCTTCACACCCGCGTTCATTCCGAGCTCAAAGCGCTCCTGAGACGTGGCGGTGTCATCGGAGGCAGTTCTGCGGGAGCCACGATCCAAGGATCCTATCTAGTCCGCGGCGATACCAAGACAAGTCAGATCGTCATGGGAGACCACGTGGAGGGCTTCGGATTTCTCAAGAACGTGGGCGTTGATCAGCACCACCTTCGCCGCAACCGTCAGTTTGATTTGATCGCGGTGCTCAAGAAACACCCCCATCTCCTAGGAATCGGCATTGATGAAGGGACCGCGATCGTAGTACAAGGCGACTCTCTTGAAGTCATCGGCCAGAGCTACGTCGCGATCTATGAACAACCTTCGATCAAGGAATCCACGCCCCCCTTTCGCCTCCTCGCTCCAAAGCAACGTTTCCAAATGAAGCCCCAACTCAAACCGGTATCGGAAGTTTTATTCGGATCCTGCATCAAGGAGGACCAACCCATGCCGATCCTGCAAACGATCAACCGGCATCAACCGACTCCAGATCTGTTTCTTTTCCTCGGGGACAACATCTACGCGGACACCACCGACATCGGTGTGATGCAGGAGAAATACTCACGCCTGGCAGCCAATCCTGATTTTGACCGCCTCAGATCCACCCTTCCCATCTTAGCGACCTGGGATGATCACGATTTCGGCATGAACGATGCCGGCGCTTCTTACGAACTGAAAGAAGCCTCACAACAGGCCTTCTTGGACTTTTGGCAAGACCCGAATGACTCGGTACGGCGACAGCGTCCTGGCATTTACGATGCTCATATCTATGGCCCCCCAGGCAAGCGACTACAAATCATTCTTCTCGACACCCGATTCTTTCGAAGCGAGTTAAGCAAAGGGGAAAAACGCGTTGGCGGCCCCTACCTACCTTCGAAGGACCCGAGCAAAACGATGCTCGGAAAGGCGCAATGGCGCTGGTTGGAAAAACAGCTTAGGAAATCAGCTGAGATTCGAATTCTCGTTTCGAGCATTCAACTGATCGCAGATGACGCGGGTCAAGAATGTTGGGCAAACCTTCCCCTGGAACGGGATCGAATCCTGGAGCTAATAAATGAAACCAACGCCAAGGGAGTGATTGCCGTCAGTGGCGATCGGCACTGGTCTGAACTCTCGGTGGAAAAGCAAGCAACGCACTACCCGCTCTATGATCTCACTGCTAGCAGCCTCAACCAACGCCACGGCCGCGGCACCCCGACAATGAATCATCATCGAGCGCTCCCCTCAACCTTTCACGATGAGAATTTTGGGAGAATCGCGATTGATTGGGAACGGCCCGATCCGTGTATCGAATTAGAAATACTCGATCTCAAGGGAGACACCCAGCTCAGGCAATCTCTCACTCTGAGCGAACTCCAGTAATGCCGAAGGCGTCTTAGGACTTAGTAGGAAACTGAGCGTCCACTTGTTTGAGATAACGATTCAATCGTTCTCGTAAACGATGACGAACCTCGGGACGCTCCCTAGCTAGATTGTTCTGCTCGCCAAGATCATTGCCCAGATGAAATAACTCCTCATGCCCGTCTTCGTAGTACTGGATAAACTTCCAATCACCCAATCGAATACTGCTTGAAGGACCAATCCCAGGCCCTTGAGGCCCCCAATGATTTGGAAAATGCCAAAACAACGGACGCCCCTTTCGGGCTAGATCGACCTCACCACGAAGCAAAGACACGAAACTCACCCCATCAATCTTGCCGCCGATCTGACGAGGAGATTGAACGCCGGCCATTTCAAGGACGGTGGGGAAAAAATCCTCAATGATAAGCGGTGTGGCACAACGCGAACCGGCGGCTGTGACGTCCGGCCAATAAGCGATCATCGGAACCCGAACACCGCCTTCATGTGCCGAGCCTTTCCCACTCGACAGGGGCCGATTGTGGGTATGCCGAGCCCCACCCCGTCCCGAGGCGCTGAGACCGCCGTTGTCGGACATGAAAAGAACGATGGTCTCCTTGCTCACCCCTCGTTCATCGACGAAATCTAGAATCTCTCCGAGAGACTGATCCATTCCCTCGACCATGGCCGCATACATGGCTTCGGTGGGATCGAGACCCGCCTGAAGGTAGGACTCATAGAATCGAGGGTCTTCAGCAAAAGGCACATGAACCGCGTAGTGCGACATGTAAAGAAAGAAGGGATTCCCCTCCGCAACGGAGGCATCCATTGCGCTGAGCGCCTCACGAGTCAGTGCGTCCGTCAAGAAGATCTCCTCACCGTGATATTTCTCAAGCCCCGGCACATCCCAGATCCTGTCACCTTTGCGCCAGACAGCACTAAAGTTCTGGGTTCCAAGGAAACTACCAGGCCCGCCGGCGGCATGCCCTGCGATATTGACATCAAACCCGACGGCTTTTGGATCCTCTCCAGGCGTTCCTTGAGCCCCAAAGTGGGCCTTACCGACATGAATGGTTCGATAACCAAGGTCCTTGAGGTACGCTGGAAGCGCTTTGGCATGTATCGTCCGTTCAATTCCGGCGACCGGGCTCAAGCCGTTCACATTCCAATCGGGGAAGGTCAGCGTCGGATGTTTGGCATCATTCGTTGCATTCCTACGAAGCGTCCAATTGGTTACCCGATGACGGGCCGCATTGAGCCCGGTCATGAGACTGACTCGCGTTGGCGAACAAACACTACAAGCATAGGCTTGAGTAAAGGTCATGCCCTGAGCCGCTAGCCGTTCCATATTAGGCGTCCGATAACGGCGATTCAGCACTGTCTGTTCCTCCGCAAAGGGCACGGAGGTATCTTGCCATCCCATATCATCAACCAGAAACAGAACGATATTGGGGCGCCCTTCAGCAGCCAAGAGAAGGGCACTCACCGACACTGCTATAAACCACAGCGAGATTTCCCTCAATCGAGACCAGGGCGATCGTCGAAACATGCCACTCACAATCATCCAGAGAGGCTCCGCTATTCGCGCCGGCTTGGCAAGCACGTGCACGAGCACGTTCGTTAGGGATATTTTGAATGGCCACTTGAATCGAGACTACTATGATCTCTTCTTCAGCTATGAACGCACCCATCTCATTCTGGCTCCGTTGCCTCGCCTCCATCTCACTGGTTCCCATATGCCTTGGAGCCCCCCAAGAAACGCCTCAAGCAAGGCTCCCTCCTTCGATCGAATGCGAAGGTAGCTATGGAGGGCATCTCCAAGGAGTCGCTAGCGATGGCCATTCCATCTATTGGTCTCATACCGTCCAACTCGTCAGAACGGACCTGAGCGGTAAAGCCCTCGCTCGCATCGACGTTCCTTCTCATCACGGCGATCTCACCGTGCACAACAAACGACTCTACGTCGCGGTCGAGCTCGGACAATTCAACCAAGCAGCAGGCAGATCAGATCCATGGGTCTATGTCTACGAAGCCGACACCTTAGAATTGTTGGGCACCCACCGCGTTCCTGAGCTCGTCCACGGAGCTGGCGGAATCGCTTACAAGCAAGGAAGCTTCGTGATCGTCGGGGGCTTACCGGCAAGTCATGAACAAAACTACGCCTTTGAATATGACGAACATTTCAACTTCCTAAAACGGCACGTGATTTTCAGCGGTCAGACTCGCTTGGGAATCCAAACGGCAGCCTACATGGACGGCCACTGGTGGTTCGGTTGCTACGGGAGCCCGAAAAATCCAGGCCTCCTCAAAGTCAACGACCGATTCGAGCTCGTCGGACAAACTGAAACTGATTTCAGCTATGGGATCGAACGCTTGAATTCCACCACGGTGATCAGAGGCGAATGCTTTGCCAACAACCGCAGGGGAAAGATCGAAGCAATCCGAGACCACCTTCCCCGTATCACTCCCTCCCCCACCCGAATTCGCTTTGCCGCCTATAACGTTCTCTTTGGTATTTGGGCAGAACCAGAAGCCATTGGAGCAATGCTCCGACCCTACCACCTAGACGTGATTGGCTTCAGCGAAGTTCCGTCTGGCGATTGGACGAAACGTGTCGGAACGATTCTTGGCATGAACTACAGCTATGTTGGAAAAATCTCCTCTGCCAACCACAAGGACAAATACAAATCCATTCTCAGTCGCACTCCTTTAAAAGAAACCAAGGAGATTGAGATCAAAGCAGCCGGATGGTCTCCAGCTTCATTGGTGAGCGCACAAACCACCATACGTGGCACGCCTGTCTTGGCCTACTCGACACATATCCCAGGACGACCAGAGCTCACGGATTCCGCCGCGGAATTCATTGCTAGGTCTGTCCTCCCGGAATCCCAAGAACGCTCTAAGAACATAGTCCTGCTTGGTGATCTCAACAATCACCTCGGCGATCCACCGCTGCAAGGAATCGAATCTGCAGGCATGAAATCGACCTGGGAAGATCTTAAAACCAAAACCACGATCCTAAGCAGCCACCAGCATATTGAATCCGGCCGGGAATCAGGCGTGATTGATCACATCTACTTCACCAAATCATCAGCAGCCCGCGTCACCCAAGGCGGCATTATTTACAATGCCTACAACGATCCCAATGCGATCATGTCGACAACACGATACCGTCCCCAATGGCACGCCTATGGCAAACCGCTTTCCGACCACCGGCCGGTCTGGGCCGAACTCGAATTCCCTCAATCCCAGAACTAAGACTGGGCCGCTTTAGTTTCGGGTAAGAAAAACGGACCTACCCCGAAGAGGGAGGCCCGTGGAATCATGAGCTAATGCCTACTTCCTGAGGCGGTAAAATTGCGGAGGATTCGTATTCTCTGGACGGTGCGGCGAAACACCATTTCCAACATCATCCCACGTTAGAAGATCAGAAGACCGCTGCAAGATCACCCCCTCCTCCGCCCAACTAAGCTCGACCTGCCCGCCGATCAAACGAATCGCAATTTCAAACAACGTCGCCCCTGGCTCACGTGTCACCGTGACAGTATAAACCTTCATATTGCCTGCCCCCCCAGCCACCGCTATTGAAATAACATTGGGCCCGGCGATGAGATCGATCGCCCCCGATGCAAGGCCTGATACGAGCTCGTTGCCATTCACGGAAATCATCGCATTTGAATCCGCAGGCACAGGAAACACAGTCGTGGAATCACGGTCATTCTCTACCGCAATCGTGTATTCGGTCGTTTCCTGATCGAAGGCTGGACTGAGCGAACCGGCACTGAGCGAAAGAAAGAGCAAATTGACATTGGTCTCAATCGGCACCTCCACTCCGATCTCTCTGATAATTGTCAGCGTGTAAGTTTTGCTGCTCACTCCATCGCCAGCCGTGACTTGAACAACAATTTCATTGGGCCCTTCGCTTAGCTCGATGGCCATTGATTGGACTCCTGAATCAACCGGTCCACCGTTCAACAAGAGACTCGCCGAGCTCTCAGCGACTATTGGAATCAATGTCACGGAGCTCTGACTATTCGGATAGGTCGCCTCATACGAAGTGAGGCTGGGATCAAACGGAAGTGGCCCTGAGTCCGGAATCTCACTAAGAATCAAGCTTGCCAAATCGGCATTACTGCTCGCCGGACGATTGACATTCACTAGGTAAGTCTTCGACGCCACGCCGTCTGGTGCGGTCACCAGAATCCCATAGGTGTTCCCCCCAGCGTAGAGTGGCACGCTCTGACTATCCTGTCCCGAATTCAATATCTCGCCATTAAGCGACATCGTTGCTTCGGAATCGGCAAGCGTTGCGAGAAGACTCATGGAATCCGTATCCTCGGCCACATCAATAGAATACTCAGTCACCAAGGGATCAAAGGGAGGCAATAGCGCGCCGCCGCTCACTACAAGACTTGTCAACTCCGCGTTATTGCTAAAAGGCCGAATCACGTTAACGACATAGGACTGTGTATCGATTCTATTTTCCGCCGTCACTTCGATCGTAATCGTGTTATCTCCTCGCGCTAAATCGACTGTGACCACGCCTTGATCATTTGGCCTTTCTCCATTGACCGTCAGACTGTTTCCGTCATCAGCGAAAATCAGCGGCATAACGTCTAGTTTATCCATCTCGGCGTCAGCAATCGCCGTAAAGACCGTAGATACAAGGAGATTGTCGAAGAGCGGCGTGAGCGGGAGAGGTTCTCCAGTCTCTACTCGCAGCAAATCGAGATCAAGGAGTTCGGTACCATCCTGTGGTCTCGTCGTAATGAAAACTGGTGTTTCATTGGAAAGGCCATCTTGTGTCGTTACCTTGACAACAAATCTAGAGTTTTCTCCTAGCAGTGAAAGCGGGATACTGAGCGGTTCATCAGCCGATTGTTTCGGCTGAAACTCTCCCCCCTCGACCTTAAGTTCAATCGTCGATCCTGGCTCCACTCCCACCGGCCGTAGCACAGCAAGCTCCGTTCTGCTCGAGGCACTGCCCTCGAAAGAGGTTCCCCCTGTTTTCTCGGAATCAAAATTGACGGCAAAATCCAAATCAGCAAACGGGTCCCGTTCAGTTTCTTCGGAAAACACCAGGTAAATGTCATCGAAACGATTCGAATCCTGCAGGTCAAGATTGCTGGCTCGTGATTGAAAGCTGACAACCTGTCCGTCACTCGAGATCGATGGCGCCGTGGAATTTCCATTTCCCTGCTGCCCATCAGGACTGATTGATTTGAGTGTCATGGTGTCATTAAGAAGGTCTTTGACAAAGATATCGGTCTGTCCATTCACATCGCCCTCCACCAACTTTGAGGAGGTTGATTCGAAGGCGACGAATCGACCATCTCCGGAAATCGCCGGATTGATCGAATTTCTTGAAGTCTCCTCAACCCCATCGTAGCTCGAGGAAATCCATCTCGTGCTTCCTTCAACACGGTCATATACAAAGACATCGACACCCCGGTTTGTGTCGTAGAAATCGATATCTTCATGATCGGATTGAAACGCCACGTATCGACCATCGGCTGAGATAGACGGAAGACTCGACTCATCTCCATCAGCATCGAGTCCCAATCGGGTTCCTGAAATCCCTTCAATACTCCGACTCAGACGATCGAAGAGATAGATCTCTTGAAACTTGTATCGCTCATTACTGTTATCGCTTGAGCTGCTGATATTATACTCAAACGCGACGAATCGACCATCGGCGGAAATGACAGGATTGAGTGAATTCCGATTGGTTTGGATATCAGCAAAGGGAACGGCAATGCCAACAATGGTATCTTCAATACGGTCTCTGACATACACATTCACATTACCATTTCTGAAGCCCGAGATGAGATTATTCGCTCCGGAAGCAAAGGCAACATAGCGTCCATCGGCAGAGATTGAAGCATCTCGTGATTGCTGATTTGACTCACTGCCATCCTCAGTCAACGATACCCGTTCGATGCTATCCATCGTTAGATCATAGACAAAGATATCTCGTCCTGCACTCTGGCTCGTTCTCCCGTTTCTGTCGTCAGGAACCAGAGTCGACGCTTCAGACTGAAAAGCTACGTAGCGGCCATCGGCAGAGATTGAAGGATTGCTCGATTCAGCGTCACCCTGCGCCCCATCATTGCTCACCGAAATTCTTTTGATCGTTCCCGTTTGGCGGTCATGGACAAAGACGTCCGTTTGACTATTCGTATCATCAGCAACCAAATCATTGGCACTCGACGAGAATGCCACAAAACGGCCGTTCGCCGACAAAACGGATTCTTCGCCTCTTCCAGGTTTTGAAATCCATTCGAGCCCGTCAATCACGCGGGAAACATGGATCCGATACGAGCGAGCTAGTGAGCCGTCTTGAGCCGTCACCTTCACTTCAATGACGTTCTTACCAGCCGCAAGATCGATAGGACCCGATTCCATCCCGGAAGCGACCGGCACAAAGTCGCCTTCATTCACATTCACTTCGATCATCGCCTCTGGGTGCGTGGCCGTTGGCGTGACTGTCGCGATATTCACGTCATTTTTCAACGTGACCTCATAGACTGACGCCCCCGAAAAGAATGCCGGTGAAAGAACGCCAGCGCTCGTCGCGAGTGCGGTCAAACTGGCATCAGATTCGGATGCTTTCTGGCGATCAATGGCGATACTGTAAAGGGATGACTTAACGCCATCGGCACCAACAACCTGCACATCGACCGAATTAACGCCTTCCTTGAGAGAAAGAGGCGAAGAAAGCTCACCGGAGACTAGCGGCAGAAAAGCACCAAAATTGGTCCTTACTTCGATTGACGACTCCGAATCAGCAGTCGAAGCAAAAACAGTCGTGCTTGCGACCTCATTCGCAACAACAGCCCGGTATATTTTTAGCGCCGGATCGAAGGCCGGAGAAAGGCTCCCATCAGAAATGACCAAGGCTCCAAGCTCGCCGACAGCCGCGACACGCGTCGCACGCTCTACCGTAATCGTATAGGACTGCGAAGACACTCCGTTTTGGGCCGTCACCTGCACTTCGATCGTATTCTTCCCCGGGACCAGGAGAATGTCTTCAGAGGCCTTTGGTGTGCCAAAACTCGCACTGGGGACCGGAACAAATTCCCCTTCGTTGACTCGAACCGCCATGCTCTGACCGCGGGCGCCGGCTGCGGGTCTCATAGCGACACTCGTTAGAGAAGCGGGGACTGTAACCGTGTAAGCATACTCAGTCGCTTGAAACTTAGGACTCAAGGGGCCGCCGCTAAAAGTCAACCAGGCAAGGCTAGCATCGGCCTTTAATTTAGACTCGATTGCTCCTAAATCCGGGGCCGATCCAAAAGGACGACAGCACTGAGAATTCTGATCGACCGAAGGGGTATCCGCAGTTTCAACTCCAGCGTCAAGCACTGGGGACCCAATCAAAGGAGCCAAGTATCGCCCGTCGCGTAGGGAACCCAATAAAGGATCGCCCAGGAGAGGTTCAGGACCGGAGAGGCGTGTACCTGCATGAACTCGAAGTAGATTGGCATGCAAGGCATCGTAGTCTCCATTGAGATCAATCGGGTTATTCTGGAGATCAAGATTATTGGCCACGATCGAGTTCTCAAGAAGGGTTTTGGCCGGCGCATCACTGTGAATTCCGGCCCCGATGTTTTCGACCACCGTACAGTGTCGCAAGGTCACACTCCCGTCGCCACTACTATGAAGTCCGCCGCCTAGCCCACCAGTCGCACCATTACCACTGAGCGTCGAATTCTCGATCAATCCCATTCCACCAAGATTGGTGATCGCACCGCCTGCATTGCCGCCATTGCCAATCAAAGCGCTTCGCTCAATGAGAAACCCCGCTTCCTGAACAAAAACTGCGCCTCCTTCGTCCCCGTTATTCCCGGATAGCTTAGACTGGCGCACCTCTAATTCAGATCCAGTCGCGCTGAAGATTCCTGCGCCCTTGGCTGCGGTGTTTGACGATAGGACAGATCTCTCAATAATCAGTTTTCCTCCTGATCCGTTATAGACGGCACCACCCGCTAGCGTCGCCGTATTGATCGAGACTTCACAATCAAACAAGGTCAACATTACTCCGTCATTCCGAATTCCACCTCCATTGTCAGCGCTTCCTCCGGTGATTCTAAGCGAACGTAAATCGGCTGTCGTCCCAGGACCAACCTCGAACACTCTGAACCCCTCCGCCGCATTGATCGTGACTCGATCAGACAAGGACGTTGCATCGATCGTGATATTAGAATTCAGTACCAAAGGAGCGTTCTCGAGCGCAATCGTCGCTCCTGATAACGAAGAAGCAAATTGAACCGTCACCCCTCCCCCAGCATTCGAAGCGACCGCAATCACCTCGCGGAGCGAGTCCCCAAGGCCTCGACCGAGCACTCCATCATTCTCGTCTATAGCCGTCGTGACACGGAGCGATGAGCCAGTCGTAAAAGAGCTAATCCCACTCGAAACCAGCGTGTTGCCTTGATGGGAATCGAGTCTCCAGAAGTAGCGTGTGTTTTGATTAAGCACTCTACCTAGTGTGAACGGGGACGTCTTGAATCCCAATGATTCCAGTCCGTCTGGCGTATTCCCGAAAAAGACCTCGTAGTCCGTATCGGTAGCACTCGACCATGAAAGTGTCGGTTGAACGCTGACGCCGATCTGATTCTCTTTGGGAAGCGTGCTTGAAGCGGGAGCAATAATTTTCACCTTTTCAGGCCCGGTAATCTCCAAGGTGTAGTCCCCGAATGATGTGTTGAAGAGCCCCGTGGTGACTGCGTAATAGCTCACACCCGGATGCAACGAAATCGTTGCCACATTAGCAGGGCCACCGCGACCCCCACTAACGACATTCGTCATCGCCGCCCCCGAATCGAAGCCAACGGAGTAGAGCAAAAGGAAGAGATCCCAGTCGGCCGTGCTTGGCGCCTGGCTGGTGATCCGATACTTCGCTGGAGAAGAAACAGAAAAAGCAACGACATCATAAGGGGTCGCCGTCGCGGATGCGGATAGCTCGGTTGGAGGGCGACCTTCCCCTGGGCGCTGCCAAGACGGACGTCCTCGCGTCGATCTGTCGACAGAGACAGTTTCGTTCCCTACGCCGGTCAGTGTGAGAGCATACGATTCCTGCGTCGGATCATTACTGGAGAAATGCAAAGTCGCCACCTTCAATCCAGGGCTTGTCGGAACAAAACTCAATCGTAGATTCGTACTGACTAAGGGACCGATTTCGGCCGAAGGCAGATCCAGGACCTTAAACATTGATGCGTCAGGGCCATCAATGAGGAGATCGTCCCGAAGGCCGCTTAGTGGCAGATTCCCGCGGTTGGCAATGGTTGGAAGAAGGTAGAGAGCCTTCCCAATATCGATATTGCCAAAGCCCATTGAATCAGCGTGTTTCTCCAGAATTCGTTTACCCGGTTCGATCAACTGGAACGAAGAATCCGCTTGAACTTCAAGAGCGCCAATCGTGGGTTGAGTCCGATGTCGCGCCTTACCATTCTGGTCAACACTGACAAGAATACGTTTCCCGCCCTTCAGTGCTGGAGACCCCGTATCAGGAAGCATACTCAATGAAACCTTTTCCGTGTCACCGTTTTCTCTGAGTGACCTGAGCAGGGGATTCTCTCTTATTGGAGACACGCCTGTGACACTCCCACTAAACTGTGCTCCGATAATGTTTGGCGCCGACGCGGTGAACGTTCCTTCGAGATCATCAAAGGCATTCACAAAACGATTTCCAGCGATGATCGAATTACTCAAAGACACCCGCCCCTTCGGATGATTTACGATTCCAGCACCGATAAAGAAACTGTCGTTAACGTTATTCACCACCGTACAGTGACGAACTGTCAGAACTGAGCGTCCATTGTAGACACTGGCGTATTCAGCAGTGTTATCCACGATCGTCGAATTGGTGATAAAACAGGTACCATCGGGTTCCCCGTCAATACTCCCATGAAAAATGGCACCGCCACGGCCCTTTGCGACGTTGTTGTAGAGCGTGCAAGCCGTCACCTCGAGTCTCGCGGCACCGGAATAGATCCCCGCCCCGTGCCCCTCAAGATTGCCTTCAGCAGCAAAACCACGGGTTATCGTCAGTCCTGACAGTTTGACGTGGACGGGTTGGCCGATGGCGAAGACCCGGCTATTATTTCCCCCACTTATGATGATACCATTCTTTAAATCACTCGCATCAATTGAGACATTCTTATTAATCAAGAGCCTCGAAGAGAGTTCGATCGTGGCACCAGACAACGCTTTATCAAACACGATCTTCCCACCTTTAAAGTCACCGGCAGCGGCAACGCCCCCAATATTCTCTATCGCCCATCGCAATGATCCTAGCCCGGAATCATCTGTATTCGTCACGCGCCTAACACCATTCTGTCCAATGATCGCTTCGATTAGCCCCTTCCCTGGATAATCAGCAAAGATCATCCCAACCCGTCCGAGCCGAGTATCGGTGCCAGCCACAAACCCCCGGTTGATAAAATTCATTGTCAGCGTGTTGATTCCTTCAAAGGAAATCGTGCACGCCTTCCCAAACCATCCAAAATCGACACAAGCCGTACGAGGAAAATCGCTATTAAAGTCCCCTCCACACCACGTTGTCGTGCAACCCGTCGCCAATCGAGGGGCACCCGTACCATGCGACGAATGACCACTTGCTACAAAGTAGGGAAACGAACCGCCTGATCCATTCAGCCAATTCTGATAAAGCCCAGATGTCGTCGATGTCGTCGTGTGCCCGAGATGCCGTCTCACATTGAGCCATTTGTCATACTGATCCCAATTGGTCGTGAACTTGTATCGATTCTGAATAAAGGGATCGGATCCCTTCGGGGAATCATCTTGTCCCACAGCACCATTCAAACTCGTGTCCAACCCAACCGAGGTCTTCTCCCTTGTTGGCATTCCCCAATGGGGAATCAAAACGATCTTTCCACGAATTTCTTTTAGCTTCGGATTCTGAGACGTAGGTTTCCAAATCACGGACGCATATTTCGTTCGCAACTTATTCATTTCCTCTGCGAATCGAGCTGTCTTCACCTCGGCACCTGCTTCGTTTTGGATATCGATGAAGACACATTCATTCTTATTCGCCTTCAAAAAGGTCTCAACGACAGCAAAGACGTCTTCATCGAGTCCGGCATGCTGATAGGTGATGCCATGCCAGATTCTCATCCCGTCGTGCGGAAAAGCATCCAACTTCACCCGGATATCAAGGGCTCGAATGCCTGAAGCGAGTTGCTGGCTGAGGGTCATCGATTGGCATTCCGCCGAGTCTCCCCCGTACTTGGCCATCGATTCATGGGTGCCCGGAACAGAAAGATCATTGACCCTTACCTCATCATCTAAAGCCTCCATCCAATTCGGATTGAACCCTGCTTGTCCATTGCTAAAGGCATCGCCGTGATAGTATCCAGGATTATTGTGAGCGCCTGCACGAAAGACGGTAAGAGCAAGTCCCACAAGGAAGAGACGACAAAACAGCGATAACGAACGACGAGTCTCGGTAAACAAGAACGGCAGATCAGAGAATAGCATTACAAGAACGTCTTTGGATGGCGTATATGACCTTGATTCACTCTCCAGAATGAGCATTCACACCTGAAAACATGACAAAACCACCACAAACACGAACCAGCACCCTAAAGTAGGGGGGGGAAAGTAAGTAGCTTATTCTCCAAAAGAAAAATGGCACGCCCCAGCCAGCAGCAATAATTTTCGTTTTGGCGCAGCACGACCTATCGCAGAGCTTGAATCGGAATGCATCCGACACTTGCTGCAATTCCAGGCCTCACCTATCCTCTAACAGCGATCAACCATCACCGAAACTGAAGACTATGCGACACCTCA
This sequence comes from uncultured Verrucomicrobiota bacterium, assembly GCA_913061285.1. Lineage (GTDB taxonomy): Bacteria > Verrucomicrobiota > Verrucomicrobiia > Limisphaerales > AAA164-E04 > UBA2970. Next base: position 26,815 of record CAJXVR010000009.1, read on the forward strand.
TCTGGATCACGCTAGCCACCTGCTTACTCCTTGAAACGACCCACGCACAGGATTGGAAGCTGAAGGCTCTCTCCTACAATCAACCTGGTCTCAAGGTTGACCTAGGCGTTGGTCTCTGGGCGTGGCCACTTCCGGTCGACTATGATGATGACGGCGATCTGGACCTCCTTGTATCTTGCCCAGACAAACCGTCTAATGGGATCTACTTTTTCGAAAACCCAGGTCGTGGCGCAGGGGAGACGCTTCCCATATTCAAAGCCGGCAAGCGAGTCGGTCCCACAGGGCACAACGTCCAAATCAGCTACGTCAACGGGCAAGCAAGAATTCTGCGGGAGAACCTCGAATTCATCGATTTCAAAACAAACGGCTTCGACAAAGGAACGCCCATCTATCCCCGTTCGAACATCCATGCCGGAAAAACCCGTGCCCGTATGTGGCGCTACGTGGACTGGGAAGGTGACGGCGACCAAGATCTCGTTATCGGCATCGGAGATTGGAGTGAGTACGTCTGGGATCAAGCTTACGACGCCGAAGGACGCTGGCGAAATGGCCCCTTACATGGTTGGGTCTACCTAATCGAAAACATTGACGGTCGCTATTCCGATCAACCTGTACAAGTTCAAGCGGCAGGATCGCCTGTTGACGTCTACGGTTGGCCCAGTCCCAATTTCGCCGACTTTGATCAGGATGGTGATCTCGATCTTCTCTGCGGAGAGTTTCTCGACGGCTTCACTTATTTTCAAAACATCGGATCGCGTTCCGAACCTGTCTACGCCAGCGGTACCCGACTCCAAGGAAGCGATGGATCCCCTCTCGTCATGCACCTTCAAATGATCACCCCCACAGCAATCGATTGGGACAACGACGGAGATCAAGATTTGATCGTCGGGGACGAAGACGGACGAGTTGCCTTGATCGAGAACGTGTCTCCTCGCGCAGCGACGATTCCTGTCTTCAGGCAACCCGTCTATTTCCAACAAGAAGCCGACACACTCAAGTTTGGAGCCTTAGCCACACCCTTCGCCTACGACTGGGATCACGACGGAGACGAAGACATTGTCTGTGGCAATACCGCAGGCAACATCGGCGTGTTCCTTAATCTCGACGGCAAAGGCACTCAATGGGGCGCGCCAACCTTGATTGAGGCAGACGGCAAGCCCTTTCGAATCCTCGCTGGTAGCAACGGATCCATCCAAGGCCCGGCTGAAGCCAAATGGGGTTACACCACACTTTCCATCGCCGACTGGGATGACGACGGCCGAGACGACCTCATTGTCAACGGTATCTGGCCAAGACTCACCCTGCTTCAAAACACCCCCCAAGGCTTCACGGAAAGGCCACTGCCCTTCTGGAGCAAGGAAGCGCCTCCAGCCTTTTTCTGGAAGCAAGGCATGGCTGAAAATTTTCAAAGCCAATGGCGCACAACCCCCTTCGCCACCGATTTCGATGAGGACGGACACCTCGACCTCGTCATGCTCGACCAAGAAGGCTATCTGACCTGTCAAAGCCAGACCCGAAGTGAAACCCGCATCTTTGTTGACGAGGACAACGAGCCAATTCGGCTCAGCAAACAAAGCTCTGGTCGCAGTGGTCGCTATAAGATCGACGTCGTCGACTGGGACGGTGACGGTCGCACGGATATTCTAGTCAATTCTGAGAACGCCACCTGGTATCGCAACTGCGAGGACCGGCAAGGAACCATCGTCCTCAAAAAGATTGGCAACCTGGCTCGACGAAACGTGGCCGGGCACACGTCAAGTCCCAGCACCTGTGACTTCGATGGCAACGGCAAGCCAGATCTCCTCGTCGGCGCAGAAAACGGCAGGATCTACTACATCAAACACGAAGACTGTATCAGCTACTCAGGAAACCAACTCAAAGCCCGGCCCGCACACCCCAAGATCGCCCCACGATTCCCCGGTTTTCTCAAAGAAACATTCATCTATACCAAAGCGCCCTTTCCAGAATGCCATGCCTCGACCCTTGCCGAAACCTCACGAGGGCTCGTCGCGGCCTGGTTTGGTGGGACCAAGGAAAAAAATCCCGATGTTGGCATCTGGTCCAGCTACAACGATGGGAACGGGTGGAGCAAACCGACCGAGTGGGCTAATGGGATCCAACACAAATCTCTTCGCTATCCCACTTGGAACCCAGTGCTTTTCCAAGGCCCTGGCGATACCCCCCTGATGCTCTTTTTCAAAGTCGGCCCCAATCCTCGCGACTGGTGGGGCGAAGTGATGTTCAGCTACGATGGCGGTCGATCTTTCCGCGATCGTCGGCGCCTCCCGGAGGGCATTCATGGCCCCGTGCGTTCAAAGCCCCTCCTTCTCCCCAACGGCACTCTCCTCTGCCCATCCTCCACGGAACACAATCACGATTGGCGATTCCATTTTGAAACTCTCACGGATCTCGAACACCCCGAGCTCGGCAGCTCATGGACCCGAACTGAACCGATGGATCAGCCCTATCAAGTCATTCAACCCTCGGTCATCGTCAATCACGACGGATCCCTCCAAGCGCTCTGTCGCTCCAAGAACGAACGAATCATTCAGACAATCTCCTGGGACAATGGGGCTAGCTGGAGTCCGCTGGAACCTACCGTGCTCCCCAATAACAACTCGGGAATCGAAACACTCACCCTTAAAGATGGACGCCACCTACTCCTCTATAACCACGTCGACGGCGGGCGCCAAAAAGACGGTTGGGGAAAGCGAAACGTGATCCATCTCGCCATGAGTGACGATGGTCAGAATTGGTGGGCTGCAGCTGTTATTGAACAAGCCTCAGAAGGCGAATTTTCTTATCCAGCGATGATTCAGACCGAAGATGGGCTCGTCCACATGACCTACACCTGGAATCGAGAACGCGTCCGGCACACGGTCATCGATCCCAAGGAGCTGGAGTTCAAGCCGATCTCTAGCTTCAACTAGCCCTTAACCAGGCCTCACCAAGGCGCGCCGAAGATTGGCACTCCTTGAATCTCCGAGGTCTTGACATCGAAGGCACCACGCCGTCCTGGTCGCTTCCCGCTGTAGGGAGCCACCGGATCGGTATACCCATACTGCTTTCCAGCAAAGGGATTGAAGAGATTGAGCACGAAAAACTTGGGCAAGCGTTTGTTACTCTTTCCAAACAGTGAAGGGAACACTCCGGAAACCACACCCTGATTCTTCCAAGAATCCAAGTCGCGCGGCTCGACAATCAATTCGGACAAGGCCTTCAAATCTTGCGAATACGGCGTTTCTACCGACAACATAAGCTGTTTGGACGGAGAAGGGTTACTCTCCTTTTGAACCGGTTTTTCGGATTCATCAGCTAAGGAGAAATCAACGGTCAGAGCGATCAACACTCCAAACACAACAAGACGGGGCAAGATCCAATGCTTCACAATAATCACCTTCGTTTACAACTCAAGAATCAGGTTGGCAGACCAAAAAACTCCATCTTCCCCATTTAGAACCTGCCACGATTCTTGAATCCTACGAGCTCAGCCTCAATTGATCCAGCCCAAAGCTGAGATGCTTCAAGGATCGCCTCAACACAGGGAACAGTCTCACTGTGAAGCCAGTCAAACGCACGTCAAGATCGAGTCCCCCGCGGCAGCTTCCTCGTCGCTGAGTTTTTGAATCGGCCGTTTAGAATTGATGAACGCTCTCTGAAACGCAATTGGCGACCTACTTATTCGAGCGAACGAATGGTGTCGTCAAAACCAATCACCTGCAGGGTGCTTTCGGAATTTGGAAACGCCGTCGGTTCGGTCGGAACAATGAACCGGATATTCTGTTCCCTCAGTTCAGCCAGGATCCCGTCACTGATGCCGGGTTCTAGCGCGGGCTCCAAATAAAGCGTCTCGACGAAATTGTGGTGAAACGGGAAATAGGACTGCGAGAAACGGCTCTTGAGCTCAATCGCCTCACTGGTTAATCCCGTGATTCGTGTTTGCCCCCATTGAGTTAGCAACGGCGTCTTAAAAATGAAGGCCGGCCCGCCCTCAATATTCGGCACACCGATCTCGTAGCTGCCATTCACCGAAACACCGCCCCTCGACACGGCGAGCTTCCGCTGCCACCAAGCTGGGGCATTCGAGTTATCGGCAATCTCTACCAGCTCGACCTCATCTTCTCGAATCGTTCCCAACTCCCCCGACTGGTCCACATGCAATTGCGGCACCGCATATCGGCAACGGAGTTTGTAACTCGGATCACTAAGATTGATCTTCGACCGCTGCTGTGACACATCATAGCGAAAGCTTAAATCCAGCGTGTAATCCCGCTGGGCATCACCGCCCCCCCGAGACCATGTCACTCGAATCGACTTTTCGGTATGGGTCATCGTTCCATTAGGCAGGTCCCTCAAGGGAGCTGTCATCACCGAGCGCTCTGTCCCTTCCAGAATCTCTAGTCTCACCATCAGTTTACTGAAGAGTCCCAGCGCAGATCGTTCCTCTGAACTTCCCTCAGGATAATAGCAATCCCAGATAGACTTGAGACGGTGCCTCGCCAGCGGAACCCCGAATTCGCCTTCAGCAACCCTCAGTTGACCAATATATTCCCCCAGCGCCGGAACAGCGGCGAGAGAAAGCACTCGGTAAAATCGCTGCGATCCATTTGCAGGCAGCGCGATCGCCCGATCCTCAAGCGGCTCGGCCAAATCCAACCAGTCTGACAAATCGGAAGATTCTTGCACCTGGAAAGGGGGCTCTCCCCCACTCCATGACAGAATCGATTGATCTTTTCGCCTTTGGATCTCATTGATTTCTAAGTCTTGCGATAGGCAAGACCAGGGACTGAGCGAATAGCCTAGCAAACAGACAAAGGTCCGTATGCTAGCGCTTCGAATTAAGACTGATTGAATACTCAAAACTTCGTTACTCGTGATTCTATCGTTGGTGGAGGCACCTGTGGTGGTTGAGGAATCGCTCGGATTTGTTTTACCACCAAGCCAATTGCCGCCATTTTCTTATACTCAAAGTCCAACAGCAAGCGCGACTTTGTTTGAAAGGTCGATTCATACTCCTGCGCTGCCCGGAGTAGCAACTCCATCAATGCGCGGTATTCGCCGTCCCAATTCAGCACCGTTTCATCAAGCGGCACAAGACTAGAACGGCTTTCCAATACCATTGCCCCACCGGAAATAAGGACGACCTCAGGAAGAAATTCGGTATCTGGATTGGTGACGGAATCCGCTCCCCACTGGGTCACAAGCGTCGCCGAGATAGAGTCTTCCTCCCCTGGATGCTTGCGAATTTCCAGCGTCGCTACACCGTTGGCAAGCTCCCGTTCATCCGGAAACGAATGATGCACTAAGACTCCCATCGCGACCCGGTCTTCGTCAATGCCATGACGCAATCGTTCTAGGTAGGCATTCTCATTGTAGAAACTCGCATACACCTTTCGAATCGCTCGAAACACACCCCGTTCTTTCGACTTACTGGAATCGCAGTGACTTGGCCCTGTCAAATCGGCATCCAAATCATCCCGCAAGCAACCACTAAAACTGTCATACAAACCCGCGCCGACAAATTGCTCACTATCTTCGACATTCGTCGAACTACGAAACCGGATCTTCGCTCCCGGCTCAAAGCCTCGGAGCGCCTCGATGATCAAGGCTTGCGTCGCTGGATCAAAGTGCGCGCGATTCTTGATTCGATCACGTATTGAAGCGAGCGTTCCCCGTAGGGAAGCGATATCGATGGGAAAACCGCGATGAGAGGACAGCTGCTCCTGAATCCACTCCTGCAAGGTCAACTCAGTGACTTCCGACTGATTCATGAAGGCATCCCAAAGATCAAAGCTAAAGGCCAGAGACTCGGGAGAATTCTCAGGAATGGATCGACGCAACACGCCAAAATTTGCGGCCTTACCTCCGACCAAACCAACATGCTCGCGCCCTAGCTCGTCAGTGGAAAACCAAAGTTGCCCGGCCTCCCGTTTCGCATGGATCTCAATCGCTGGTGGCGCCTTCGTCGCCAAAATTTGTTCCCGTTCCTCGTCTGAGAGAAGACCGTTTACATTTTGAATCCCAAGAGCACAACCCTCCTGCGTATTTGAGACCGTTAATAACACTTCGTCTCCATTCCATTCATCGATCTGAGCTTGCAGCCCGGTCCCCGAGGCAAAGACGAAGGGCACATTAAAGGAGCGGGCAAGGATGGCCACATGAGAATTGGGCGTCGTTGGCTGGAGAGAAATGACGCCAGCCACAATTGGAATTTCAGCAGGAACCGTCTCGGTCACCAAAACATCCCTCGACTGAAGACGGCCGTCGCCATAGGCAGCGTCAATTTCAGCCGCTGGCACGAAGACTAATCGCCCCAGCGCCCACCCCTCCGCGTAACAGACCGGTTCAGAAGTCCACCTGGCTGGAGTATCGACCACAACACCCTGCTCTCGAAAGACGGTCTCATTGGCAAAGGTCACATCCCGCTGTTCGAAGGTGGGCATGTAGAAGAACCGCCAAGAATCACCTCGAACGGACAATCGTCCAGCCACGGTGTGAAACCACTGCACAACATCCCCAACATCGAAGGGCTCTTGGCCGGAAAACTGAATCGCGAGCTCTGCAATCGAGGGGTCAGGGGCCAAGATGACCGATCCCAAGACTAAGGCCTGCCCTTCGGCCCGAAGGGCCAATGCCTCGAAAGTGTTGAAGTCCAAATTCTCATACCCAGCAAGACGCTCGCGGATGAAGGTGAAGTGAAACGGGTACTTCGAACTATCCTGAAAGAACACCCGTTCGGGCTCCTGCAACTCAATGGTAAATTTAACAAAGGGTGCCGCACCGAGCCCTCCACTGCCATCGGCTCGCGCAATCAGTGAATCACGCGGAAGAAGCAATTGATTCGCCCAATCATCGCTCGACAAGAGACGCCGTGTGATCAAGCGGAAAAAGGCGTCTTGTGAATCCGGCAAGAAACCGAGCGCATAGGGTTCGAGTCGGGAGCGAAAACGCCCCAGCTCAGCCCAGGACTCCAGGTCCGAAGATCGTTGAAGGGTCAGCACCTGCCCCTCAAGATCCAAATCGGCCAACGATCGCAGCACAACAGAATCCCCTCGCCGAACGACCCCGAGATCCTCCCCTCGCCCTTTCACCGATACGACGATCGAGAAAACAAGCGACGCAGTGACAATGAGGCCGCGCAAACGCTTAACGAATGTCATTGAAAGGCCCATGAACCGATACGATTCGAAACACACCCCAAAAGTAGCACCAGACCTACGGACGTCAAATTCAGTCTCGCGAAAGGGTGATCGTCAATGCCTCCATCATTTAGCACCACCTTGAAGAGATTATTCGAGACACCCACGGTCGCTTGTTCTAGTCTCAGAAACCAAGCAAGAAACCTGACAATGCTTCTCTGTAGAAGCAACGAAGAGAGGATATGACACCTTGGCCAACAATCAAACCAATCACCCTCGCATCATTGGCCCTACTCTTGACCGGGTGCCTCCGAGTCGAAGCAGAACCCCTTCCCCTCAAGATCCTCAATTGGAATGTTCTCTACGGTTTCAACCATCACAAAGCGCTTGAAGAAGGCAGCCAATGGCTACGGGAACAAAAGCCCGACATCATCGCCTTTCAAGAGCTAAACGGAATTTCAGAAAACGAATTAGCCATCCACGCTAGGGCCTGGAGGCACGAAAATGCCGTCACCCACAAGGACAAGGGCTTCCCCCTCGGCCTTACATCGAAGGCACCGATCACGGTCCTTGAACGCAAGGTAGAAGGATTTCACCACGGCTACCTACACTGTAAAACCTACGGCATTCACTTTTTCGTCGTTCATTTCTGGCCCGGGAAATTCGACGAAGCCGACAAGATTCTCAGCAAAACAGAGTCCCTACTGGCCCAGGGAGAGAATGTCATTGTTCTAGGCGACTTCAATGGTTGCTCGCGTCGAGACGACACCTTTCTGCGCAACCATGCCACCTTGAGAGACATTGACTATACGTTTGTCGATAAAGTCGAAGCCGCTGATTTCGTTGATATCATTGCAAAGCACGATCCACAGGCCAAGGTATCCTGCCCTTCACCGATTACGATCCCTCGCTGGACTAAGAACCTCGAAGAGTTAAAACAGAAGCAATATCGAATCGACTTTATCTTCGCAGATCGCCAGCTCGCTGCCAGGTCTATCACCGGCACCATCTTGCTCAACAAGAAACTCGACCATATCTCAGACCACTATCCCGTCATTATTGAGCTAGAAAGGCCCCAGCTCGAACCCCTGAGTAATCACAACAACAAAGAATGACTCTAAGAATCGACAGCCCCCCCTCCTATCAATGACCCCGTTGTTCAAGAAACTGAATCTTTCCAACCATCAAACAATTCTCATTTCTGAAGCCCCCAAGAGCTTCGAACCGGAGCTCGAAGCCTTGGAAGGAATCGTCATCCAGCGCAGCATGAAACGCGTCGCTTCCATTTCATTCGCGCTCTACTTCGTTCAAACATTGACAGCCGTTTCAGAAGCGGCGACAACACTCTCGAAAGCGCCGGGAGATCCGGTCATCTGGTTCGCCTACCCCAAGTCCACCTCAAAGCATCTGAAGTGTGAATTCAATCGAGACCAAGGATGGGAAGCCCTGGGGAAGGCAGGATTCGAGGGAGTTCGGCAAGTCGCTATTGATGCCGATTGGTCGGCGCTTCGTTTTCGCCGCGTCGAGCACATCAAAACCTTGAAACGAGCCCCTTCATTTACCCTAACTGAGGAAGGCAAGCGCCGCACTTCACGACGATCGTAAGTCACCCTGCTACCAATCACAAACAATCCGTGATCGAGCATTGACTCGTTCCGTCAGAACCGCTGAAGTTTCGCCTCTCACACCAATGCCGAAAGCCCGCCTACGGGTGACAGGGAGCCCTGCGGACTGGCGACGCAGTATACCCGTGAGACACAGAATACCAATGAGCCCAAGAGGGCTTCAACACCCATTAGAAAACAAGATCATGGCCGAAATAAACACGTTTAAGCCCAACACACTCTTTATTGAAGTGTCAGGAGCGGGACTTCCCGAAGTGGATGGACTCTTCGTCCCCTCCACGGCTCCCCCGACCAAATCCGAGTCAGGGACAGTTTCTAGCCTGGGCTATTGGAACGGCAAAAGAGCATGGGATCGTGCCGATGGTATGAGCGAGAGAAGCCCCTCACTCTCTTATTCCAACACCTACAAATCCTGGAGGATTTCCCGGCTCGATGGCCATCTCGCTTACGATTTCACCAGCGAAGATGAACTCCCACCGACCGATCAAGAATGGCATGTTTACAAAAAAGGGGTCGCCCCGGCTCCGAAGGTAGTTATCCACCACTCTGACCCGAGACTCCCTTGCCCGGAGCCAACCGTCGTCTTCGTCCTTGGCGGCCCTGGCACGGGCAAAGGAACCATGTGCGAACTCGCCGAATCGCAGCTCGGATGGACCCATCTTTCCACAGGAGAATTGCTCCGGGCCGAGCGTGAGTCAGGCGGCCCAAACGCGGCCAGCATTGACGCCCTGATCACCGATGGAAAGCTAGTCCCCAATGAGATCACCATGACCTTGCTCAAAAATGCGATGGAACAGTTCACCCGAACGACGGGTCGAACCAACTTCATTCTCGACGGTTTTCCTCGTTCCCTCACCAATCTGGAAGGATGGTATGAACGCTTCGGACGCGATACCGAGCTCCCGAAAATGCTCTACCTCGAATGTCCCTTTCCGGTATTGGAGAAACGCATCCTCGGACGCGCCAAATACTCAGGCCGCAATGACGACAATATCGAAAGCGTCAAACGACGATTCGACACCTTTAAGGCAGAGACACTCCCCACCGTTGAGTTCTTTAAGAGCAAAGAAAAGTGCGTCGAAATTGACACCAGCCAGAGTCGACAGACCGTTTACGAACAGTTCAAGAACCACCTCGCTGAGCACACTGACCAGGGGCTCAGTGATCAGCCACTAAGCGAACGAGCAGAAATCCTTCTCGGACTCCGGCCCTACCCAAACGATGCATAGGACATCAAAATCGCGTACGATTGAACAAAACTTAAGGGAAGCTTGTCAGTTCCTCATCAGAAGAGCCCCCCCTCGTCTCTTCGCCTTTTTAATAGGCAAGCAAAATGATCATCGACGCAATCACTGAAGTTTCCCTACTGATATTCGACCTCATTGCTGAGGGCCTTTCTTGGCTGTTCGTAGGAATCGCGAATTTCATCGCAGCAAGTATCGAAGCATTCGTATGCGTCAAAGACGCGTCCCCATAGCCAGGCGCTGGAGATCGAGTAGGATGAGAGGTTTTTCGCGTGCGGAGAGTTAGGCCGCTTGTGCGAATTGTGTTTCTTTGGCCTTCTTCCAGCCAGTAGGTGTGAGAGTTGCCAGTTCGCTGTCTGAGGTCAATGGGAGTCTGGCTAGAACATCTTTGAGATACTCGTAGGGATTGATTCCCAGCATCCGGCAGGTCTCCGTCAGGCTGTAGACGATCGCGCTTCTCTGACCGGCTTGCTTATGACCGATGAAGAGCCAGTTTTTCTTGCCTAGCGCCGACGGACGAATCGCGTTCTCAACGAAGTTGTTTGAGAGTTCTGCTTGGGGATGATCCAAGAGCGCCGTGAGTGGGCGCCATTGGTTGAGGGTATACTCTATGGCCTGCCGCATAAGGCTCTTTGGACGATAGCGCTTAAGCAGCACTCTGAGGGCTTGGCCTATTCGCTTCACAACCATGCGGCTATGGCTGGCTCGAACCCAGTCACGAGCATTCGCTGGCAGCGGCTGTCTGTCATGGGTTTTCTCCCAACGGAAAAGCCATGCAATTTGATTGAGCACCCAACCCGCTACCCGTGGTGATTGCTCTTTGGCTTCAATGAATTTACGCCGAGCGTGAGCCCAGCAACCGATCAACTCTACCTCTTGACGCGGTTGTACGTAGGCCCGATAGGCACTATACCCATCAACGCCTAAGAGCCCGCGATAATCGGTCCCAATTAATTTTTCTAGTCCTTTGGAACCGCGGCTTTGATCCCAATGAAAGACAACAGCTTGCCCGGGATCCAAGCCAACCCATAACCATCCATGCGGACAGGGACCCGCTCGTCATCGATCTTGGTATCGCACCGGTGTTTCATCCACTTGAAGGTAGGCTCGTTGACGAAGACTCTCTCGCATGACATTAACAATGCGGTCGAGTTGTTTGACTCCTTGAGCCGTCCACTCGACCATTTGTTGGCGCGAGATCCATACCTCATTCTGTCGAGCAAACAACTGCTGTTGACGATGGTAAGGCAGATGATCGCAAAAGCGGCTGACCAGTAGATATGCCAGCAGTCCCGGGCTAGCTTTTCCACCTAATGAAAGTTCGAGCGGTGCTGGGGCTATCACGGGTGGAAGATCGCGCTGATCACGACGCACATATTTCAAACGAACCGTATTCCTCCAGAAGAACTTACCGGGCTGATAGTCCAGCCGTCGGTTCTCCTCTTGGCCGATCTGCTGCCATTCTTCAGGCTCAGACTGAACGCAATCAGGAATGATTCGTTCTTCAACGACCTCTAGATTTTCAGGCGTGCGAATGGCTTGGCGACCGTTACGAGAACGTTTTCGTTTCGAATCAGGCTTCTTCGACGAGTCTTCCTCCTCTGGTGTTGCCTCGGCCTCTTCCTCTAGACCACCGAGCAACATCACCAGTTGGTCAGGGTTGAGCTGCTCGCTGCGTTTGCCAAACATTCGCCGGGCAAGGGCATCGAGTTTCTGCCGTAAGAGCGTGACTTCGGCTTGAGACTGCTTGAGCTGAAGTCGCAAGGACTTAACCTCTTTGCTAAGCTTCTTTTCCTTGCTCATCAGGGGGAATACTAGCACACCGACGCTTCTCTTCAAAGAGTGATCCGCTGATTACTTGTAACAAGTTTACGTTTCAGGCTGCTCAAACCATGCTCTCCGAGCTCCGTCTCGCAGATCGACTCCATCAAGCAAGAGTTGTAGCGCTTCAGGAGCCAGCTTGATCTTACTCTTATCTCCACTGGCACTCACGGGCCAGCGGAACGTCCCGCTCTCCAATCGTTTGAGTATGGCAACACACTGCCACAGGAGTCTACGTTGTTCATAGTGAAGGGATTATGGTTTGGCGAGTATCCTCACGCGGAGTTTGTTTACCCTGTTTGGTGTCTTGAACACGCTGAAGTACTTCTGAAAGTTGCAAATCACGCGGCTCAATCATCCAAGGTAATCCGACTGTGATCTGTCTGGCGGGTAAAATCTCGTGCTTGACCATAGTGCGTACCACGCCAACGTTGACCCCTAACTGTTTGGCGGCTTCTTCCATAGTCAACCAAGGTCTTGGTGTTCCTGCCGAAAACACAGGGATCTTGTGTTGACCACGGAAAGACTTAACCCGCGTCTCACTCCAACTGTTTCCAGGCCCGGTCCGAGACCCGATTCGATTCAGCATTTGTGCAATGAATTTGTCTGACCAACAGCGGGCAAGTTGCCTAACTATTTCAACGGTGTCACGATCAGCGGCGTTCCTGTTCCGGCCCGTGCGATTTTTTGCAACTTGTAATTCGGTGTGCACGCCACCGCTCCAGTGGATGACTAAATCAACTTTTGCTGACTCGTTGTTAACCTTGACGATGATCTCTCGAATCGCAATGCGGAGTATACGCTTCTTGAGCTCCAATGGTGCCGCAGGATCGCTCCAGGCTCTCTGAAGGTTGCTTCCGAGTGAACGGATTCTTTGTTTCTGCTCGGGGCTCAGCGCCCCTTGCTCTCTGGCTGCCATTTCCAACTTCATCTCGGCTTCGCCTGCATCATTTAGTGCTTGATTCCAACGCCCTTCCAGTTCGGCCGCTACTAGCCGATTGGCCGGATCCACTGCGTCATACTGGCGGCGTGCTCGATCAACCTCGTATCGAGCTTTCTCAAGTGCCGTTTCGAGTAATTTCCGCTTCTGCTCTCTTGCCGAGCTGTCTTCCTCTAGGGCGCGTAGTGAGGCTTCAAGCCCTAGAGGTTCGCAGGCTTTCATTAGTTCAGCTTCTATCGCCTGATCGACTCGGAAAGCTGCGAAGGTTTGGCACAAAGGCTTCCCTTCCTCCCGCATTCCCCTCATACACTGGTAGCGACCACTCTTCCCCTGTCCATCGCGATACGCTACCGAGAGTTTGAGTCCACACTTGCCACAACGAAGTAGTCCCGAGAGCATAGCGCTCCCTCCCCGTGGCGCCCCATGTGCCTTAGTGCTGTTAGTTTTGATCTGCTCCAAATTCTTCACGTAACGCTCCCAGCTAATGTATCCTTGGTGGTGGTCCTTTATCAACACCGACCATTCTTCCAAGGGAACACGACATCCAGAGGTTTTTCGAGAGCGACCTTCAACGATGCTTGTTTTAGATCGGCTTTTACCGTGTGCAAAAGCTCCAGCATAGGTTGGGTTTTTGAGGGTTCTGAGCATCTGTTGATAGTCGGGAAGCCGCCAATGTATGGTGGACGCACCCCGGAGACGCTGTCGCCGGGGGAAAGTTATTTCCTCCTGGTGATACCAGAGCACAACCTGGCGCAGAGTTCCCATTTCTTCGAACCTCTTGAAGAAACTCCTAAGAGCTTCTTGAATCTGACGATCAGGTGTTAGTTCGATGCCAGTGTTTCCACATCGTTCAAAACCAATCGGGACCATGGTAAGTACTTCGCCGCGCTTTATCTTTTGCTGATAGGCCGATTGGGCTCGTTGACGCAGTACACCAATCTCGAATTCGCTCATCGTTCCTTTGAGCCCTAGAAGCATTCGGTCATTTAAAAGCCGAGGATCGTAGGCTCCATCGGCATCTACTACGATGGTATCAGTGAGACCACACAGATCGATCAAGTGATGCCAGTCCCGATTGTTTCGTGCCAAACGGGAAGCCTCCAGAGCGAAGATTGCGCCTACTTCACCATTACACACCGCCGCCAGTAGCTTAGCGAAGCCCGGGCGCTCGTGACTTCCTGTGCCCGAGATTCCGAGGTCATCGTCGATGACAACGACATGCTCGAAACCCAATTCTCGGGCTCGACGTTCAAGAGCATACTGCCGACGCCCGCTTTCGGTATTGTTTCGAACTTGCTGCAACGTTGACTGGCGAATGTAGACGAATGCCGCCCGACACAGATGCCGTTCATCGATCTTGTCAGTCATTTGCCCCTCCGTCTTGAGCTTGGGGACTTTGCACGACGATCTCGATCAACTCGCTGATCAGTGCCACGCACTGAGGTTTTCTGGTTTCGGCGATCCGTTTTTCGTTTTCGGCTCCTTCGAACAGCAGGTTTGTTTGTATCGGTTGTGAGCTGCACGTCACAACCCCCGTTTGATTGGAGTTTGGATTCATCACCCTCACTAGGAATATTCAATCCACTGAGTTCAAGAAGTTTAGCGATCTCCAACAACGACTCTGGACTTACCACAGGCGTTGCCGACCTGCGAATCTCACAACAATCGACTTCATCAAACATCCAGGTAGGAATCCCACGACGACTGCCATTAGCCAATCGCACCACCAACATATCCGATCGAACTTCAATGACTTCTAGCGAAGTATATAGCGCATCAAAGAGCGGGTGATAGGGATAGAGCAATTTCGCGGTCCGCCCAAAGCGGGCATTGTGAGTCAAGTCTCTTAATCATGACCCACAATCCCGATCGATCAGCATAGAGAATCTTGATGCGGTTTCGTCGACGGTTTCCAAAGACGAAGATTGTCCCGGTGTTCGGATCTTCCTTAAGCTTCTCTTCGGCCACTGCCCACAAGCCCGTAAAGCTCTTACGCAGATCTACCGCCTCCAAAGCCACGAATATTTTCAAGCCCGCGTGGAAGTTTAGCATGAGGATCCCTCCAACTCCCGAATCAGAAGAGCGGCTATTCGGACTTGCTCAGGACTCCTGATTTCGAGCCGAGTAAGGGAACCAACCCGAAGCTCGACAGGCCCGGATGGCGCCGGCTCCATCTCGACTTCAACCAGCCTTGGACGATTGGGCTTCTCGGCGGCCCTAATGCGGCGGCGCCAGCTATGGAACGTTGTGTAGTTGATCCCTCGTTGGCGAGTAAAAGCAGCCGCGCTCATCCCGCTCCGATCAAACTCTTCCAACAAACGCTCCCGTTTCCGGGCCGACACTCTCGGCTTTTTCATCCCTCCGCTCTAGCGGATTCTCAGGCCGTGTCTAGATGGTGAGAGCTTTTACGGATACAAGAGATCGAAGACCATCCCTTTCTTTTCGCGCCCCACCCAGAAGACGCCACGCTCAGAAAGTTCACTCAGATGTTTCCAATCGTTGTATGCACGGTCAAATATCACGATTCCCCCATCTTTTAGCCCGGCACAGAGTTCCCAGGCGCAACGGGCATCATTGTGTTTGGCCGTATCGACGATGGCAAAACGGGGCAACAGACTCTCCATATCCAATCGCATATGTGTCTTGGCTGCTGCTTTACGGCGCCGATGTTTCGCCCAGTCCATCGAATTGGCCACCAGTTCGATCGTGGTCGAATCGATGATTTGAATGGATCGCCGAAAACGACGAAGTGTCTTCGGGAGTTTTCCCCGCTGATATTGCGGGAGTGTCTTCTGCAAATGCTCAAGCACCGACCAGAACAGCTTTTCGGCCATAGCTGCCGGACGAACTTTGTTCGCATAAGAAAGCCCATTTCGACTGGGAGCCTTCGCGTCCCGCAAAGCCGAGAGTGGTCCCGAATGAAGGCCCAAACTGTCACAGACATCGTTTAGTCCAAGACATCGAGTTAATTGGGCATAGATCATAGCTACCACGTGGCTCCACGGACGGAAACTTCGCGCCTTATCACCGGCCCCTGTATCGCGAGCCAATTGAGGGACCAAGTGTGGTGGTATATGATTGCAGATCTGCCGTAGAACAGTGAGATTGGAGCGGGCTGGTCGGGTCTTTTTGTTTTGCATTTCCTGCTGAGTCGCAGGATTACAGAAAACTGGCCAGCCCTTTTTTCATTTTCCTATGGGATGGCTGTGGTTGTGAATAAACCCCAGAATCACTCTCAATATGGGTGGCTTGTGCCATAGCAGCCCATAATCGATACCCTTGATGCAAACTCTGCCTCCTGCCTGCCGTTCTTTCAGTTTTTCAGGAGTTCAATTACTACCAAGTAAGTAGGTGAGTGAGATAGAGTCAAAGTAGAGCGAATATGCTTCTTCAGCTACGATCTCCTATGCTCAACGGAGAGCTTCGGGAATGCTTTAAACGTTACAATCCAGGAATCACATCAATGACAATAATCGGGCTATTAAAATGGTGACGTAGCTGTCATACGCGGCCAAAAGCTTGTATAATCAACAGACAATGAATGAGTGGTCTTCAACCGGACGCATGAAGGAAAGCGGCATCTCATCTTCTTTGGCGTGTCGCACACCTCTCTCGCCTGCACAGATGATGAATACGATGATACCTGAACCTACAAGAAACTATCTCTGCCTACTGGCTTGTTCTGCAACCATCATGGCTCTCGCACTCGGATGTAGCGCGAATCTGGACGAGTATTCCGAAGAGGTCGAAGAATCCGGCACTCCTGATACGGTTGAGCGACGCCTGCTTTCGGAGTTCGAGGGAAGTTTTCCGGAGAAGGCATCCCCGAATGGAGAAATGGTCGATTTTGAGTTTGCCGCTATTCCTGCGGCAGTAGAACTGTTTCCGGAAACCAAGACGAAGGTCTGGGCCTACGATGGTCGTGTTCCAGGACCGACGCTACGCATCCACTTAGGTCAGACTCTACGATTGAAATTTACCAACTCCCTCCCTCAGCCAACCACGATTCACTGGCATGGCGTGCGCGTGCCTCACGCGATGGACGGCGTGCCGGGGGTGACTCAATCGCCGATCGAGCCCGGCGATAGTTTTGTCTACGAGTTCACTCCGAAGGATCCCGGAACGTATTGGTTTCATCCCCATGTCCGTGGCGCAGAACAACTGGAGCGCGGACTCTACGGGGCACTCATCGTCGAAGACGCCAAGCCGGATCCCTACAGCAGGGATCTGGTTTGGATTCTGGACGATTGGCGACTGATGGAAGATGCTCAAATTTACGACAAGTTCGTAACCGGAGGCGATATCTCGCACGACGGGCGTTGGGGAAACGTTCCCACGGTCAATGGCCGCGTTCAACCCACGATCGCGGTCAAACCAGGTGAGCGGATCCGCCTGCGGCTCATCAATTCAGCCAATGCGCGCATCTTCCGGCCAGATTTCTCCGCGCTCAAAGCCACCGGGATCGCCTACGACGGGATGACCGCATCACGGCCGTTCGACCCGACCGGGTATGACTTGGCTCCGGGGAACCGACTCGATCTGGATATCACCATCCCCGACGCGCCACAAGAGGACACGTTCCAGATCGTCGATCGCTTCACCCGACAATCGTTCATGCTCGCCGAAATCACGATCGAAGACACCGATCCAATCTTACCGGAGCGCTTCGATATCCCGGCTGCCGCCCGAGTTCCGGTATGGGCGAAAGTGATGGATATCCCTGTCGACTCCAAGATGGTGCTCAACGCACGCCGCGGTGGGCAATACGGCATCGAATGGCTCATCAACGGCCTGCCGTGGACGGAACATGAGAGCCTGAGATTGAAACACCGAAGCATGCATCGCCTACAATTTGTCAACCAGAGCTACCGCCTCCACCCGATGCACATTCATGGGATGTTCTTCAAAGTGATCACAAGAAATGGTACACTAGTAGACGAGCCGCACTGGCGCGATACCGTTTTGGTCTATCCCCAAGAGACTATCGATGTTGGAGTCGTCCCGCTCGACAAAGGGAAGTGGTTAACTCACTGCCACATCCAGGAGCATGCCGAAGCCGGGATGAAGACGCTAGTCGAGGTTGAATGAGGTGGGGAATTAGAACTCACAGACCAACCATAGCATCGAACGTGCCATGAAAGTTACAGACCAAGCCCAAGTGAACCTGTGTGAAAGTTGAAACACAGCCATCCCATAGGAAAATGAAAAAAGGGCTGGCCAGTTTTCTGTAATCCTGCGACTCAGCAGGAAATGCAAAACAAAAAGACCCGACCAGCCCGTTCCAATCTCACGATTCTTCGGCAGATCTGCAATCATATACCGCCGCACTTAGTCCCCCAATTGGCTCGTGATACCGGGGCGGGTGAGAAAGCTCGAAGTTTCCGTCCGTGGAGCCACGTCGTTGCTATGATCTATGCCCAGTTGATTCGCTGTCTTGGGTTAAACGACGTCTGTGACAGTTTAGGCCTTCATTCAGGGGCACTCTCGGCATTGCGAGGGGCCAAGGCTCCCAGTCGAAATGGACTTTCTCATGCGAACAAAGTTCGGCCGGCGGCGATGGCCGAGAAGCTGTTCTGGTCGGTGCTTGAGCATTTGCAAAAGACACTGCCTCAATACCAGCGAGGGAAACTCCCAAAGTCACTTCGCCGTTTTCGACGACCATTGAACTGGTGGCCAACTCAATGGACTGGGCGAAGCATCGGCGGCGTAAAGCAGCAGCCAAGACTCATATGCGATTGGATATGGAGAGCCTGCTTCCCCGTTTCGCCATCGTCGACACGGCAAAGCACAATGATGCTCGTTGTGCCTGGGAACTCTGTGCTAGGCTCAAAGCCGGGGAAATCGTTATTTTCGACAGGGCTTACAACGATTGAAAACACCTAGGAGAGCTTTCTGATCGCGGTGTCTTCTGGGTAGGGCGGGAAAAGAAAGGAATGGTTTTCGATCTTTTGGATAAACGAGAGGTTAGCGGAGACGTGATCTCCGATGAGGAAATCATGCTCACCAACAATACTCATGCCAGGCGGGTCACGGCGTGGGTGGAGGTTGATGGAAAGCGCCGTCAGATGACCTTTCTGACGAATCATCTCAAATGGAGTGCCGCGATCGTATGCGAACTCTACAAGGCCAGGTGGCAGATTGAGGTCTTCTTCAAACAGATCAAGCAAACGCTCAAGCTAGGAGACTTTCTTGGGCACTCAGCCAACGGCGTCCGTTGGCAGGTATGGACCGCCTTGCTTGTCTATGTCTTGTTGCGCTTTATCAGCCGAGTCAGCCAATGGACTTGCTTGGCTACTTGCAGCAACTCTGTGGGACAGCAGGTGGCCACTTTCGGCATCTCGCCAGACCTGAACAGGCCTATTTTGCCGGTTTTTAGAAAATCCTATGGGACAGCAGGCGGGAGCCATGGGAAAAAAAGGCCCCACCGAAGGCCATTAGTAGAAAAGTCTAAATCTCGAATCTCAATGCTCCAACAGTTTCATTGGGATTTCGAAGCATTTTGCCCACTCAAGATTCGCTATGGGATGCTTATGAAGTTGAAACATCCTTTTTTCTAGAGACTTCTACGCCCACCAAACTCAGGGCACTTCAGAGTTTATCATGGCCTCGCAGGCACAGTAAGCCGTTCCAACCCGGTCTATCCTAAGATGAAACCGAATTGGAACGGAATTTTGCGCGAATCGCTTGACCGCTCTAACCGATCAACCTCAATGCCGACTGAGGTATAGAGTTCGCTTGTGCCAGCATCGCCGTGCCGGACTGAACGAGAATGTTTTGTTTCGCAAAGTTGGTACTTTCCTCCGCTACATCGACGTCTTTTATCCGACTATTGGCAGCCCCAATGTTATCCTTCAGGACGCTCAACTGAGAGCTGGTATGCTCAAGTCGGGCAATATTGGAACCCACTGATGCTCTGTCATTCGACAATTTATCGATGGCTGTCTTCACAGCCGTCAGCGCAGTCCCTGCACCCGAGGTGGTTCCCACCGCGAGTGAATTCAGTGCTGTGTAACTTGCATCACCGGCTAGATCAACACCCGTTGATGCAAACTTATTCGCATCGCTATCTGTGGTGACGTTCAATCCGGTTCCATTGAAGAGACTCACGCCATTAAAATCCTTCGTCGCGATATCCACAATGTAGCTATCGAGCGTTTGGAATTCTTTGTCGTAAAGTGCCCTATCGGAGTCCGTCTTGGTTTCATCCTGCGCCAGGGTGGCGAGTTCACTCATGCGATCTAACGCTTTCCCTACTTTATTCATGAACCCGTCTTGGGTTTGATTAAAGGAGATGGCGTTGCCGACATTGTTCTTTGCAGCGTCAATGCGATTCGTTTGAGCATCAAATCGCATTGAAACAGCGGACCCAGCAGCGTCATCTGATGGTCCGATCAATTTTGATCCAGACGACAAACGAGCGAGTGATTTCTGCAATCCACTAGTGCTCTCCCCAAGAGTTCGAGACGTGAATGCGGACGATGCGTTGCTATTGATTATTACTGACATAACCCCTTCCTTGAGTTTGTTGGTTTAGTTTATTCCGAAACACAGCTCTCCTTAGCTGTACTATGGCATTTTTCCCTCAGCCGCCACAGGCCGATCGATTCCCTACCGATAAAAAATGATTATCGGATGAACGATAGATAGGGAAATTGGATTAGATGGAGTCAAGGACGCAGGACTGCCCCCCTCGGTCTGGTCGCCCCCTTGTCAGGGGAACCTATAGCGTGTATCGAATTTTCCAGCATCCATTCTGTATTTCATGGCAGACTCCATCCGTTGAGTTGTGGCCTTTTTGTGAACCGGTCAGGCGTTTCAAGTGCACGGTCAATTCCTTTGTCCGGCTGCCTGTCTTAGCTTTCGCTTTTAGTTCACATCGATAGTTATCGGCGAACCTTGAAAGTCACCTTAGCGCGAAGTGCCATTTTTTTGGGGAGGTTTTATGTCGTGATTCACCACGCCGGACGCTTCGACATGTTTCATACCATGAGAGAGGCATTAACCTCACACGAGCGGGATAGTCTGTTCCCTATCAGATATGGCCAGAAGTTGAACAGAATAAGCACGATGTCACTTCGCAGCCATCCCGTAAAGTCCCAGTGCGGCCTGGGAATGTCGTATTCACAAAGAGTGAGAAGATCTACAAGTAGCCCTTTACGGGGTTTGAGCAGTAATGGAACAGAAAACCCCGCTAAGGGGCAGAGGAGGGAAGTTGCCGTTGGAAAAGCGGCACAAATATTAGCTTTCTGAATCGTCATCTTCATCGGCTTCCCAGTCTTCCTCAGGTATCAGCCGTGCCAATTCATCCAAGTTGCTCACCGTTTTCTCCAGGAAATTCAGGGTGTCTGATAGCTCGAACGATAAGCTCTCGGCGATTTCCCAGAGCGACTCCGTGGATGAGTGTGAAGCGGAATCGCCATCAATCACGACGCGGGCCATGTCATAAATTTTCAGGAGTTCAGTTCGGAGAGCCTCAGGTTCGCTGAGCCAACGAAGATTATCGATGGCCTGCGCTGCATCAAGAATCCTTTGCGTGTCAAAGGACGATTCAAGTTCTTCGAGCACTTTGGGATTCACGGGGCCATGGGGCGTATCGGTTGAATGTTGTTTAGACATGTTCTCCGCAGTGTTCGTCATAGACTCGACACCAGCAGAATATTCGATGACCGTTGTGTTGGAAAGGCCCAGTTAGAAAAGGAGGTCCATGAGGCGATGCCAGTAGATTTCTTGTCAGAGGAGCAAAAAAATCAATATGGCCGGTTCTCTCTCGATCCGTCAGAAGACCAGTTGGATCGTTATTTCCACCTCGATGACCTTGATATGGAATTGACGCGACGCCGACGGGGGGATCGCAATCGGCTAGGCTTTGCTCTGCAGCTGACCACTGTTCGATACCTTGGGACCTTCCTTGCCAACCCTATTGATGTTCCGGTGGTGGTGGTAGGCTACTTATGCAAGCAATTGGGTATTCGTGAGGGAATATCTCTGAATGATTATCTGGTGCGCCAGAATACCCGATGGGAGCACACCGATGAGATCCGGCAATGCTATGGATATAGCGATTTCAGCGAACAGCCCGAGCATTGGCGGATGGTTCGATGGCTCTACCTTAAAGCATGGTTTGGAAATGAGCGACCGAGTGTTTTGTTTGATCATGCGACGGCTCGGTTGGTCGCACGCAAAATACTGTTGCCGGGCGTGACGGTCTTGAGCCGACTTGTTGCCAGTGCTCGAGATCGGGCATCACAGCGAGTTTGGAAGATTCTAGCTAACGCAACAACCCCCGAACTCCAGGCGAAACTCGAAACTCTATTGAAAGTTCCGGATTATTCGCGGCAGTCCAATTTAGACCGTCTCCGAAAATCTCCAACGCGCGTAAGTGGTCCGGCCTTGCTTGGAGGGCTGGAACGGCTCAAGGAGATTCGTGAATTTGCTGCAAACCAGTTGGTTTTTCCAAGTGTTCCACCGAATAAGATCTCGGCGATGGCTCGATATGCGGCACTGGCCTCGGCACAGACGGTTGCTCGGATGAATGAGGATCGGCGAATCGCGAGTCTTCTCGCGTTTGCTCTGACATTCGAGGCCACGGCCATGGACGATGCCATCGACGTATTGGACATGCTCATCACGGAAATTGTTCGCTCTGCAGAGCTGAGCCGGAAAAAGGAACGTTGGCGTACGCTTCGAGACCTCGATGGAGCCGCGTTGTTGCTTCGAGATGCATGTGAGGTGATCCTCGACGAGAAGTACGAGAACAGCGGAGTAAGGGAAGCCGTTTATGCGAGGATCCCAAAAGATGAATTGCTTGAAGCCTCGCAACTGGTCTCAACGTTGGCCCGCCCATCCGACGAGCACCAGAGAGAGGAACTCATCGAACGATATACTCGCGTACGTAGATTTTTTCCGAAATTGTTGAAGACGATCAACTTTCATGCGACGCCAGCGGGGGAGGGGGTGAAAAGGGCCTTGGAATTCCTCGAAAGCATAGAAGGAGAGCGAAATCCCAATATGAGTAATGCTCCTACCGATTTCGCAAAGCGAGGGTGGGATCGGATTGTGGTTAGTGAAGCAGGGGTGATCGATCGCCGGGCATACACTCTTTGCACGTTGGAACAGCTCCAAGAAAGCCTCCGTCGCAGGGATATTTATGTTGAACCCAGTGTTCGTTGGGGAGATCCCAGGGCAAAGCTTATTGAGAGATCCAGTTGGGTAACGATTAAACCCAAAGTGTGTAAATCGCTCGGTTGCCATGAAAATGCGGCTGAACAACTTGAGTTGCTCGAGGAGCAATTGGAGGAATGCTACCGAAGAACGGGCAAAAATTTTGATTCAAACAATGCGGTGGAGATAGAGGCCGTGCGTGGGCGGGAGAGCCTGAAGGTGTCGGCTCTCGAAAAATTGGAAGAACCGGAGAGCTTGCTTCACCTCAAAGAAGCCGTCCAGCAGCTCTTGCCTCGTGTGGAGTTGCCGGAAACAATACTTGAGATCCATGAACACACAGGGTTTTTGGATGAATTTACCCACGTAAGTGAGGGAGACTCGCGAGTCTCAGACCTGCACATCAGCCTTTCGGCAGTGCTTCTCTCCGAAGCCTGCAATCTTGGTTTAGAGCCGCTTATTCGCCATGATGTGCCAGCTCTGACCCGAAGCCGTTTGAGTTGGGTTCAGCAAAATTACATTCGTGCTGACACGCTGAGCGCAGCAAATGCACGACTCGTCGAGGCGCAGTCCAATATTCCCTTATCCAAATACTGGGGAGGGGGTGAAGTAGCCTCGGCCGACGGGCTTCGGTTCGTGGTGCCTGTTCGCACGATCAATGCCAGGCCCAACAGCAAGTATTTTGGAACAGAACGTGGCATTACATATTACAACTTCACATCCGACCAGTTCACCGGCTTTCATGGAATCGTCATCCCCGGCACTCTCCGTGATTCGATGTTTGTGCTTGATGGACTACTCGAACAGCAAACGACCCTTCGCCCCATGGAATTGATGACTGATACGGCTGGAGTCAGCGATGTTGTGTTTGGGTTATTCTGGTTGCTCGGCTACCAATTCAGTCCACGCATGGCTGACATCGGAGAATCTCGATTCTGGCGGATAAACGCCCAATCGGATTACGGACCTCTCAACAACATTGCTCGCAACCGACTTCGTACGCGCCTCATTGCTGACAATTGGGATGATATGCTTCGCGTTGCTGGATCATTGAAGATGGGCAAGGTGAGCGCCTCCGAACTAATCCGTTCGTTGCTTCGGGGGAAACGTCCTAGCACTTTGGCACGAGCGGTAGCTGAAGTTGGAAGGATCGCAAAAACCATCTTTCAGCTCGATTTTATCGATGATGAATCCTATCGTCGCAGAATCTTAACCCAGCTGAATCGTGGGGAAAGTCGCCACGCGATAGCGAGGGCAACGTTTCATGGGCGCCGAGGTGAAATTCGTCACCCATACAGAGAAGGTCAAGAGGATCAACTCGGTAGTCTGGGATTGATTGTAAACGTGCAGGTTCTTTGGAATACAATTTACATGCAGGCAGCTCTTAATCAGCTTCGCAGTGACGCTTTTGAGATCGCCGATGCGGACGTGACCAGGCTTTCGCCAATGGAACATGGTCACATCAATTACCTTGGAAGCTACTCTTTTTCCCTGGATGCGGCTCTCAGGAATGGACAGCTGAGACCCCTGCGAAATCCGGATGTACCGGATAACTATGCTCCTTAGCGGGGTTTTCTGTTCCATTACTGCTCAAACCCCAGGTGCAAGCGCTGCTTTCGATTGCTCGGGAGTCATGTTCTCGTTGAGCTCCACC
>CAJXVR010000010.1 GCA_913061285.1 uncultured Verrucomicrobiota bacterium
GAGATGTAGAGAGGTCTCGTGGGCTCGGAGATGTGTATAAGAGACAGCTCCAGTCAAATACCTCTCTGATCTCTTGGCTGCACCAGCCGAACAGCGTGACGCAATTCTGAGCCGGAGTGCGCCTGAGCGACATGCCTTTTGGAAGCGGAAAGTTCGCGAGTATGAACAGCTTCCTGTTCCCATCCGGAGTGCTCGATTACGGACGGCGCAGCTGCATTGGTACTTGGCTCTCATGATTCGCGTGCCCGCTGAAACTCGGGTCGCACGAATTGAGCAGATTCCAGAATCGGATCGTGTGCTAGTAAAACGCCGAATGGAGCAATGGGATCTTTTACCGAGTGATTTGAGGGCCGATATATTGGCAAACATTAAGGTGATGCAATATTTTGCCCGCTTGGTTTCAAGCTCGCCAGAGCAACGTGCGGCCTTGCTCAAGACTTCTTCTGAGGCTGGGAATCCAATGAACGATGCGCAATTGAGTTGGCAAACCTTGCCTCCTCAGCGGCGGCAGCAAATGTTCGATGCCTATGCGAGTTTCTATGAGCTCCCGCAATTGAAACAAGAAGAAGCGATCGCCAAGATACCCGTTCCGGTGCGCAAACAATTGAAAGATCGCTTGGATGAGTTGCTTCAGATGCCTTTGGATAAGCAGAAGAAATGTATCATCGCTTTGAACGCGTTTGCCCAGATGACCCCCGATGAGCGAACCATTTTCCGTGGGAATGCGCAGCGTTGGCGTGCGATGGATGCGAAGGAGCGCCAGTTTTGGACCCTTTTTGTGCAACAACTCCCGCCTTTGCCCCCAATGCGGAACAGCCGTGCCCGACTGATGGAAAGTCAAGGTGGGCTCCAATCTCATACCGGTGCCTCCCGGTAATCTCCTAACCTTCTGGCTGTTTCTTTTACCTGACTGGCTTGATTTGCCTGAAACCCGTCTCCGTTCGCAATGAGCGAGTAGGGGGATCTGAAAGGGCGCCTGATGAAGCTCTGTAACGCTTGGTTTAGCCAAATTGTTGCGGTTCAGTATAAAAGCTAGCGAGGCTACAAGATGGAAACTTGCGGAACTTTGTCGCATCGTTAGTTTGTTTGGGATGAGCGCGAATCAATCCGCCAAGCAAACGAGTAGTCTCACCGGATCTCTGGTGGTATTGGGCCTTTTTGCTGCCGTCGTTGTTATCTTTCTCGTGGTCTTCTACGGGAGTCGGCCTGTGAGTCCGAGCGGGACGAGTCAAGCCGAGGGGCCGGCCGAGATACAGGCTAAGTTCTTGGACTTGATGAATACGGGGAAGAATTACCTCGATCAAGGACGGGCGGGCGCACCCAAAGCGATCAAAGTATTTCAGACGGCCCGTTCGCTCAATTCATCCAGTCTCGATGTGGTCCTCAATCTGGCAAATACCTATCTCTTGGACAATCAAGTCGAGAAAGCCATCGAGTATGCGAGTAAGGCGGTAGCGATTGATCGACAGGATGCTGCAGGGCATTATTTGCTCGGGTGTGGTCTTCTTCGCTCGGGACAGTTTGAGGAGGCACTGAAATCGTTGCAGACAGCTAAGGATTTAGATCACACGATCAATGCCGTGAGTTTTCAACTTGGTCGAGCTCACCAGGGCCTAGGGCAATGGGAGGCGGCAGCCGCTCAATTTAGAGAAGTTGCTGAGTTCGATCCAGAACATGGCGCGGTCTTCTATAATCTGAGTCAGGTCTTACTACGATTGAACGACGAAGCGGGAGCCGAGCAGGCGTTGACGACTCATCAAGAGATTGCTGAGAGGCTGGGGGCCATGATCACGGATCCGTCTGTTTTTGAAAAGTGTGTCTACACGGCGGCCCGAATTCCTTTCAAACTCGATCAGCCTGACAAGGAAGGACTTGAGGTGGCTTTTGTCGATGGGACGGCCGCTGTGCTGGGAGATTTAGCGGAACAATTTGAAGGTCCCGTTGGGATCATGGATGTGGGGCATGATGGGACCATCGATCTCTTCGCCCGAAACAAGGCGGAAGGGTTTCAACTCTTGCTTCACCGAGACGGTGCTCTGGTTCCTGAAGGCTTCCCTTACCCTGCAGTGGAGGGCGCGAGTTATCACACTTGTTTAGTGGGGGATCTTCAACACAAGACGAGTCTCATGGGGGGGCGGCAGGAAGATGTCCTCTTGCTCAGTGATAAGGGAACACAAGTGTTTCGTGTCTCACCGAGTGGCATGCTATCCGACTCCAGTCTTTTCGCTCAGATTGCGGACCGTGTTTTGGATAAGGGGATGTTCACCGACTTTGACTATACCGGGAAGCTTGATCTCATAGGGTTGAACGCGACGAATCGATCGTTGGTCTACCTTCGCAATCAAGGCAATCTTTCGTTTCTGGATCAAACCTCATCGACCAATCTGCCCGTAAATGTGAAAGGCTTGAGACAGTTTACCTTTGAAGATTGGGATGGGGACGATTTGGCCGACTTGTGTCTCGTTCCTTCGGATGCCGCACCAACGCTTTGGCTGCGAGAGCGAGGAGCTGGCTTTACGGAGAGTGATGCGTTGAATCGTTTATCAGTCGCCCAGTCAATAGCGATGGGGGATCTCAACAATGATCTTCGTGTCGACATCGTAGCGCTCAGCGAAACGGGCTTGATGATTCAATTTCAAGGCGAAGATAAAATCGAATCGATCGAAGGAGACTTTTCATCTGTGAAGAGTCTAAGCTTGGTCGACTATGACAATGATGGGTGGTTAGATCTTTTTGTCTTTGGGGGTGGGAGTATGAGGAGCTGGCGCAATCGGGGGCTTGAAGGATTCTTGGAGACGACCGAGTTGCTCGGCCTTTCGGCTTTGGACGTGGGCGATGTGATTGATCTCAAGACGGCTGATCTCGATGGTGATTGTGATTCTGATCTCTTGCTTACGCGTTCCGATCAGTCGCTTCAGGTGCTAAGGAATGATGGTGGTAATCAGAATCAGCAACTGAAACTACGCTTAGAGGGCAATCGCTCGAATCCAAGCGCACTAGGGGTCAAGGTCGAGATTACCTCTGGAGGGTTGCGCTTGGTTCGGACGGTCAATCAGCTGCCGGTTGAAATTGGATTGGGACAACGTAGGAGAGTCGATGCCATCAATCCCCATTGGAGCGATCTTGTAACGACAACAGACTACGAACTTGAAGATTGTTTGCCCTTGTCGGTTCCCGAGCTTGAGTTGCCAACGGGCTCGTGCCCTTACCTGTATGTTTGGGATGGGCAAACGTATCGATTCGTCACGGATCTCCTTGGAGCGGCCCCCTTGGGATTACCAGTCGCAGAAGGAAAGCTCATTCCAGCGGACACAGACGAAGTGGTTTGGTTGGGAGATGAGAGTGTCGTCAAACCGCAGGATAATGCCTATGTCTTACAGGTGACGGAAGAGCTGCGTGAAGTGCTATATCTTGATGAAGCTAAGCTGCTTGTCGTCGATCATCCCCGCGATGTAGAAGTTGTTCCGACGAGTAAGCTGGTGCCGGCACCACCCTTTCCGAAGGCGGACTGGATGGCGCTTCATAGACCCTACAAATTGGTCCGCGCATCGAGAAACGATGGGCTAGATGTGAGCGAGGCATTGCAAGAAATCGATCGAGAGATGGTTTCCCCAGTCACCCTTCGCGGGCCTCAATTGCGGGGGCTGGCTGAGCCTTATTTCGTAGAACTTGATTTCGGTGCCTTGGATGTGACACGTCCTTTGGTGCTAGTAATGAATGGCTGGCTTCGATTTGGCGGCGGGATGGCGAACATAGCTGCCTCGCATCATTCGGATTTTCCCTTTCCGTTTCCGGTCCTCCAAGTGGAGCTCGAAGACGGCCAATGGAAAGACTTAGATGTTGTTGTGGGGGCACCAGCTGGAAAGACGAAAGCGATGCTCGTCGATCTTGAGGGAAAACTCCCGGATGGGGTAATCCGTTTTCGCTTGAGCACGGCCTTTGAGATTCATTGGGATCGGATTGTCTTGATGGAGAAATATTTTGGAGATGATGTTGTGGTGCAGCGTTTGTCTCCGAGTTCGACAGATCTCCACTGGCGTGGGTTTAGTGAGTATGAAGAGTTGCCCTGGAGTCAGCCATTGAGTCCGAACTATGACCTCGTCGCTCAGAAAGCGCCATGGCTGATCACTCCCAGTGGCTTTTGCACGCGTTATGGTGATGTGGCTGAGCTCGTTGCTTCGAAGGACAATCAATTGGTGCTCATGAATGGCGGTGATGAATTGACCTTGCGCTTTGATCGTTCATCCCTTGGTACGATGTCGGAAAACGCGAAACGGGAATTCTTCTTGTTCACTAGCGGTTGGGATAAGGATGCGGATCCGCATGTCGTTCAAGGATGGAGTGTCGGCCCTTTGCCCTGGCACGGAATGGATGCTCAACGCTATGGAGAGGAAATCAATCCGAACCAAGATGAGACGGATTGGCAGCGTCGCTACAACACTCGTTGGGTCGGGCAATTTACGCTGCAACGTGATGTGAAAAAGTCGCGTGCGTCGAATTTGAAAACGAATCATTAGTTCATGGAACTCTCTGAAGAACAACTTTTAGCGCTGAAAGCAAAAGCGGAAGCCGATGACGTGGAGTCTCAGTATGAAATGGGTTGGCGGCATGCGATCGGGATGGGCCTGGAATTTGATGATGAAGAGGCGCTACGGTGGCTACGCCTCGCCGCAGACCAGGGGCACCAATTGGCTCAGAATAATTTAGGGGCTCGCTACGTTAAGGGCGATGGCGTGGAAAAGGATTTGGTCGTGGCCTACGTGTGGTTTTATAGGGCCGCAGCCCAGGGTGATCGCAAGGCAGGCAAGAACCGTGATAGCATTGAGAAAGAAATGTCCGAAGAACAACGACAGTTGGCGAACACTCAGCTCGGACTGAATTAGCTTGGGAGACTTTCTGTATCCGTGTTGTGGCTTCCCGGAGGGACGGCGAGATCTTGCAAACCCTGCTTACTGGCGAGGCGCTCGTAGATTCCTTGGGTTGGGGCGACCCATACGAAGCCCATGCCTTCAAAGGTTTGCAGCATGCGCTCGCCTGAAACGGACGTGGCGAGCCATGATTTACTGCTCTTCTCGACACGGAAATCGACCGACTCGCTTCGCATGAGGACGAAATTTCCATCGACCCAGAGTTTGTCGTTCTTGAGATCCTGGCGTTGGATTTCTTTCCGGGGCACGGGGGAATAGAGAACGGCGATTCCGGTTCCGGCGATTCGTGTTTGAAAGAACCCTTCGTTCCCAAGAATTGCGGATGAGACGCTTTTTTGGTGGGTTGCGCTAATATCGAGGCCGGCCGTGCCAGCGTAGAACAGTCCCTTGTCAACGATCACGCCTCCTTCACTCTCGTCGATACGATGCAGGAAAAAATGCCCGAAGGTCGGTTCAAGGTAAATCTCCCCGGTGCCATGGATTTCGTTGACGAAAAGGCTTTCACCTGAGGTGAATTTTCTAGCGAGACCCTTGAGGAAGCCACCTCCCGTGCTCGCTTTGATTTCAAGATCCCCCTTCATGTAGTAAAGCGCTCCGGGTTCTATCCTGACGTGGGATTGGTTCAGTTTGATTCTTACCATCTTGAGCTTCATACCGCTTTGAATGGCAAAGAAGAGGTTCTCAGCGGTACGGACGTCCGATGAACCTTCGAGCTGCCGATATTGGATGACTTCGACGATGGATTGCTCGTCGGCCTGAACAGAGTCGATAACCTCGAAGGTGTCTTCGTTGGGCGTTCTTAGTGTCATTGAAGTGATTTAGCGGAAATCGGGGGGCGACAAAAGCGAAGAATTGCTCGTCTCGATCTCTGGAACTGCTTGTCATCGGCGCTTGGTTGTCATCTTGGCGGGTTCGAAGTCAAAGCCGCGTTGACTTGATTCTGCGGCTGATTATAGTTCTGGCGTGTCTGCTGAAGACTTCAAATCTGCCAAAGAGAAGTTTCTCGCCTTTATTGAAGGCAAGGGCCTGCGTTTAACAACGCAGCGGATGGCTATTATTGACACAGTATTCAGCACTGAAGAGCACTTTACGGCCGAACAACTCCTGGATTGGTCTCGTCAACGAGATCAATCCGTTTCTCGAGCGACTGTCTATCGGACGCTTCCGTTGTTGACGGAAAGTGGCCTGGTCAGTGAAATGGATTTTGGGAAGGATCATAAGTACTATGATCCCAATTATGCCCAGCATCCTAATCACAACCACATCATCTGTCAGGATTGTGATCGGATCGTGGAATTCGAGAGTGAGAAAATCGAGCGTCTCGAAGATGAAATCACCCACAATTTAGGTTTCAGCTTGAAGACTCAGCGAATTCAAATCAACGCGAATTGCGAGGAGTTGAAAAAGCTGGGCAGTTGTCGGAACAAAGACTGTCGCTGATCCTGGCTCGGGCGCTATTCGTCGCCCTTCCTGAAGGGGAGGGACGCGACAAGGGCTGTGACTTCCTCATTTTCTTGCTTAATCTTGACTTGATTGCCTGGACTGGCGGCTGTCGTCTGGAGAAAACCGAGGCCGATGTTCTTCCCAAATTTGCCGGAGTAGGTGGAGCTTAGGCCGCGCCCGATCTGCTTTGAATCTTGTTCGATGGGCAGCCCGTTGATTGGTTTTTCTGAGTCGAAGATCAAACCCGTGAGTTTGCGTTTTACTTTGCCAATACTCTTGATTCGATTGATGACTTCTTGGCCGATATAGCACCCTTTAGAGTAGGAAATGGTGTCGCTCTCAATGCCGAGCTCCGGTGCGAGAATGGAGGGGGCCATATCGATAGGATAACGAGGAATGCCGGCTTCTATTCTAAGTGTCTCGAGGCTCGCGCTGCCGCACACGCCTCCTCCCTGCTCGGAAGTGAGTTGTTCCAGTTCGGTTTTGATGCCTTCGAATAGACCTGTGGCGACGTAGAGATCATAGCCCATCGTTCCAGTTCGAGAGTTTTTTGCGACATACACGTCTCCGTTCGGATCGTGACAGACTTGAGTCATGGCGTAATTGATTGCCGGCAATTTGTCTGGTTCAATGAAGCTTGCCTGAGAGAGCGTGGTTTCCGCGAGTGGCCCTTGGATAGAAAAAAGGCTGAAGTGTTCGGCGACGTTTGCGATCTCAACGTCGTCGGCCACGATAAACGATTCGAGCCGTTTGCTTAGGGGCTCTCCGTGAGCTGGTTCGAGATCAAGAATTAGTTCGTTCTCGAGGCAGAAAACGGTGGCGTCTCCTTCAATGATTCCTTTCTTGTTGGTAATCAACGTGTAGCACCCTTGTCCTGGTGTCAGGTCGCGTATGTTGTTCGTTACCTGGCCGTTGAGAAAACGATGGCGATCGTCGCCAAGGAGGCAGATTCGATCTCTAGTGGAGAGATTCAAGAGGCCGACTCTCATCCGCAAGTGATCTGATTCCTCAAGGACAGAATCGTTGAGGGACGGAGTGTCTGAAGTTGAGTTTGCTGGTCTTGTCATCGGGTCATTTGCGGCGATATTGTCGTTGGCGTCAGCATAGCTCAGGGGCAATTTTTTTCAACGGGCTGCTGACGTGAGGAGCTAGGGACTTAGGATTTTTTTCGCTCTTTGAGGTCTTTGGCTTTTTTCTGACATAGCTCCAAGACGTGTTGTCCTGCGGGGGACAGTTTTCGATTCCATAGCACGCCAACGGTGATGGTTTCGATCTCAGTAATTGGGATGCGATCAACCCCTGGTAGGGGGGCGATTGAGAGATTCTGGATTCCAACCCCGATTCCGATTCCAGCTGCCACGTAGCGTTCGATGAGATCCAGTGAAGAGAGCTCAATGAGCGGGGGCCAGATGAGATTACTTTTTTCGAGAAAGGCGTTGAAGCGTTTGGTGATCAACTCGTCCTGGGGAAGCGAGATGAGTGGTTCGGAGATTCGATCTTGTTCCCAAAAATGTGACGCTGACTGGATGCTGGAAGACGCTGGCACGAGTAGGCAGACCTGAATGTCGAGAAGATCGATTCGGTCCAGTCCTGGAAGGGAGGGGTTTTCGATAGGCGTGATGGCGATATCGATTTCGTTGGAGG
Source organism: uncultured Verrucomicrobiota bacterium (assembly GCA_913061285.1). Classification (GTDB taxonomy): domain Bacteria; phylum Verrucomicrobiota; class Verrucomicrobiia; order Limisphaerales; family AAA164-E04; genus UBA2970. Next base: position 8,016 of record CAJXVR010000010.1, read on the forward strand.
ACAGAAGATGCTGGATTTGGTGGTGGTGTCCTTCCTTGAGAGCCACTTTGACCCCTGGCAATGTCTTGTGCAGCTCGCGAACGATGTCTGGAAAATGCCGATCGAGGACCATCGTTGGAGCCCCTAAACGAATCAGCTCCGAAGTACCGTCACGAATTTGATCGCAGATTCCGTCGATGCTATCGAAGAACGGGCGGATGGAGTCGAACAGTCGCTGTCCCGCGGGGCTTAGAATGAAGGGGCGGCGTTGAAAGAGTTTTACGCCTAGATTGTCTTCGAGCTGAATGATTTGTCCACTAACAGCGGGTTGCTGAATGCCGTAGGGCATTTTTCGTACTGCCTCCATGATGCCGCCGTGTTTAGCGACATAGTAAAAGAGCTCTAGGTGGTGGATATTCATATGCTTTTGGGGCTATGATGCCGATGGATTCTTGGCAGCTCGGATTCTCTACGTCCGCGCCTGAATGAGCACTGAAAAAGATCTTCCGAAGTGACTGGGATGGACCAGAGCCTGTAATGGACGGAGTCGTTCTTTCTCCAGGAGTGGTGATTGCGGTTTTAAAGTCATCAAATTCTTGACCACGCCCATCAGGAACGCCTCTTGTGATTGAAAGCCTTTGCTGCTGAGTCCGGCCTCCAGGCCTGATTGTTCGATACGGGTGAAATTGACATGGGCGGTGATATCCTGTTGGCCGGGGTTTAGAAGGAGATCAGTGCTTTGACGGTGTTTTGAATAGGCTCGAAGCGTTCCTTCATACCGATGGGGTGCGAAGAATTCCTCCTCCCTCAGACCGTAGTCGATTCCGAGGAGCATCCCGCGCTTCAATTTCTTCGCCGCCTCAGACCACCATTTGGCCGCTGCGACTCCGAGTTCTGTCGTGAATCCGTTCGGGAGATGTGCGCGAATGGCGGCTGGAACGGAATCTGAAAACTGGTGGATTTCTTTGGGATAAGGGCCTGGTTGCCTGCACCAAGCCAATTTCGAGTCGTTCACAGTTACAAACCACGGAAACCACGAACTCGATGATGGATCCCAGCTGATCCTGTCGACTGGTAGTGCATCGAGGAGTTCGTTGCTAAAGATGATGCCCTCGATTGAGTGATCCGCCAAATCATCGAATGAGTGACACCAGCTGACGTGAGATAGATGCGCGGCGAGTGTTTGCTCCTGAGCCTGCCGCCTCCGCGCCGAGGGCTCAATGATGAGGTATTGAAGCTCCGTGTAGACCGATTTCGCCGCAATTTTGCAATGATCAAGAATATCTGCCGCCAACTGTCCATCATGAGCCCCGGACTCTATCCAGTGGCGGGGCTGACCGAGCTTCAGGCACGGCGATTGTTCCCATTCCAAGAACTGTTCACACAGCAATGCTCCGAAAAGCCCTCCCGTGCTGACACTGGTAATAAAATCACCTCTGATACCGACCTGATCCAGTCCCTTGCAGTAATACCCTTCGGAAGGATGGTAGAGCGCCAGCTCCATGAATTCCGAAAAGAGTAGCGGGCCGGTCTTAATAACTTGATCCATGATCAAAGGTATCAGCCGGTTTGCGGTGAGATCGGTTGACTCGTCAGCAGTCTTCACTTCTCGAAGATCAAATAGCCGAAACCTACCTGCAGAAAGCAAAATCCGGAGTATCGGGAGAAAAATGGCTGCTAATCAGTCATTGGCAACCTCCTCCCAAGGAGAAAAGAAATCGGGGATCGCGCCCTAGAAGGGCAAGTCCTGGGCTCGATACCCTTCAGGCAAGTCGAATCCACAGCGGAAAAAATTCTCAGTCACAACCCGCTATCAAACCCAAGATGCACGCTAGGCATAGATATTCTTGCCATAACGCCTCAAATATGGTTTAAAACGGTCTGTTGGGTAAAGCATCTCAAAAAGCCGGAAAATTCGGTTGACAAAGAGGTGGCTTTTTACGAAATTGGATGCACACACGGTAATAAGATAAGTACAAAATGAGAACAAAAACGCTACTCATCGCGGCTGTGCTGGGAGCAGTGGGTATCGCTACCGCTTCGGCACAAGTCACCTCGGTTAACGCCGTTGGTTATGTCAATAAATCATTGGACGCTGGATTGAGCTTGGTTGCTAATCCTTTGAGCAATGGTGGAAATAAAGTTTCGGAAGTCATTCCGAGTGCACCTATCGGAACCACAATCTTCTTGTTTGATGCGAGCACGGGTTTCTCCGTGACTCAATTCGTTGGAGTTTGGTCTGATGATCTAGAACTACCTGTTGGAACTGGTTTCTACTTGCAGTTGCCTGAAGCAGCGACGATTACGTTCGTTGGTGAAGTCGCTCAAGGAGATGCATCTAACAAGAATGTTCCTGCTGGTTTGAGCATCCAAGGTTCTAATGTTCCTCAAGCAGGCACATTGACTGAGCTTGGTTTCCCAGCTGCAGTTGGAGATGTTGCTTACCTATTCAATGGTACCGCATTTGATCCTACTACCTTCTTGGGCGTTTGGGCTCCAACCGAGCCTGCTCTTGATATCGCTGGTGCTGTCTTTGTTGACAAAGCCGCTGCAGGAGATTGGGATCGTAACTTCACGATTAATTAATTTAACCAAACAACTAAACTAAGATAATAGACAAGATGAAGAAACTATTGCTCGCAGCACTATGTGTAGCAGCCACATTGAGCGCAAGTGCTCAAGGCACCGTTAGCTTTGCTAACGTTGGTGGTGGCGTTAACGCCCCTGTCAGTGGTCCTGATGGACTTCTCGGCGCAGGGTTTTCAGCTCAACTTCAGTTGGCTGACGGAACCAATGTTGGTGCACCTGCACCATTCTTGGCTAACGGTTTGTTTTCTGGTGGCTCTCGCACCATTGATGGTGTTGCTTCTGGCGCATCTGCAGACCTCCAAGTTGCTGTTCTTGACGGAAGTGGCACAGTTCTTGGTACGTCCAACTCTTTCGCTGTGACGCTTGGCGGCGGTGGTGTTCCACCTGCTCCTCCATCATCATTGGGTGGATTGACTGCCTTCACCGTTGGCGGTGCACCTGCAATCCCTGAGCCATCAACGATCGTTTTGGCGATCCTCGGTGGTGCAGCATTGTTGCTCCGACGACGCAAGTAAGATAGACTTGTTCTCATTCGGCCGTCCTGCAAAGGGCGGCCATTTTTTTTGCACAGGTGATGTTGACGAGAATGTGGAATAGCCGTTAACGTCCCTTTTACCTGGCGCGTTCGTCTATCGGTTAGGACACGGCCCTCTCAAGGCCGAGAGACGGGTTCGATTCCCGTACGCGCTACCATCTTCCAACGAATGATTCCCTTTCAGATCATCTTTAATCCCCTAAGTGCGAAAGAACTCGCGCGCATGCCCAAGGAGCTCCAACTGGATATCCTCGGCGACTTTCGCGGCTTTCCGCAGGATATGCGTTCGGCTGATATCGAGCGCTTTGGAAAGCTCGAGCGGAAAGGGAAAAAGCTGTATCGATATCGTTTAGGAGACTATCGAGTCTACTTCGAGCGTAGCGAATTGGGTGTTGTGATCCATCGGATATTAAACCGCAACACACTTAAGGATTTTCTGTTTCGGTCGAGTCTGCCTACCGGAGAAGATGAGGCCTTGGAGCAGAATCCTAAGTTCTGGGATCTTATGGATACCAAGCAACTCCAGGAATCGGGAAAAGCCTAGTTGGCTAGCTCCGTTGCGATAGACACCCTCAAAGCCTGGATGGGGTCACTCAAGCTGTTGTCCTATCTCTACATTCCAGTAGGCAACATCAAGGAAATGCTTCCAACTCTCATGAATATTCGTTCTTAGCTTGATTTGCATGAAGGGGCGCCATTTGGGTCTCACGGGGGGGCGAATGAGTTTGATGCCTGCTTCTTTCGGGGTGCGATTTGCTTTGCGGGTATTGCAGGGAATACAAGAGCAAACGATGTTTTCCCAGTTAGTCGGTCCTCCGCGTTCTCGCGGCACCACATGATCCAGGTTTAAGTCGCTCCGATCGAAAACCTTCCCGCAGTACTGGCAGGTGTTCTTGTCTCTTGCAAAGATGTTGTGCCGGGTGAACTTGACTTCTTTTTTGGGAAAGCGATCAAAGACGACGAGAAGGATGACTCTAGGAATGCCAATATTGAAGGAGACGGTGCTGATAAGATCTTCTGACTCATGCTCTTTCGAAAACGATCGCCATCGACTGAAATCAAACGTTTCGAATTGGCCCCCAGCTTCCTCGTAGACAACCTGCGCTCTGCCTTCGAAGAGTAGGGTGAGGGCACGTCGTGCGGTGCAGACGTTGACGGCTTGCCAGAGCCTGTTGAGAACAAGCACGGGGCTTTCTAACATTAACGAGGCCATAAAAAACCTTTCGTGACGCTACGGTGCTATCACGATTTCGCAATCAATGTCAACGTGTCGATGGTAAAGGTTTTCGGGCAGATTAGTCTCGATTTCAGTTTTCCTAGTTTCTAGGCTGAAAATGTTTACTGCCTCATCGGCGTTAACTTTGCAGAAAAATGAAAATTTGGTGCCAACGATTCTCGCTCGCTATACTCCTGTCGTTCGCTTCGCCGGCTAAGGCTTCTGAGGCCAGCGACGAGTACGTCTCGATCTACTCCTTAATTACCAAGGGCGATGAAATGCTTGGCTCTGGTCTCCGTGCAGAGGCTGCGCAGTTTTATAGCGATGCGCATCGCAAACTGGTTGCCTTTCGTAGTGCTTATCCTGATTGGAATCATCAGGTGGTTCGGTTCCGGCTAAAATACCTAGGTGAAAAGCTTGCCGATTTGCCTGAGATCGAAGTGACAACGGTGTCGTCCTCGGCCACGAACGCTTCTACAGGAGGGCAGAGTTCGGCGGGCAGAGGGAACGATTCGGGTAATCGACTTTTGGAGGGGCAGATTGCTGCGTTGAATGAACAAATGCGCCAGTTGACCGCAGACAATTCATTGTTGTTATCCAAGCTTCGCGAGTCCATGTCTGCTCGCCCGGCAGAGGTTGATCCGTCACAGGTTCGGAAGGCCGAAAAGAAAATTCTCGAGCTGGAAAAGGAAAATGATCTGATTGAAACCCAACTGCGGAAAGCGCTAAAGACACCCGTGGCACCAAGACAGTCTGAAGTGAGTAGGGCTGCGCTCAAGGAGGCACAAGCAGCTGCAGACAGGCTCCGTAGTTCCAACGCCCGGCTTCAGAAGGACGTGAGCGAGATAACCCGTCAGTTAGATCAGTCACGGACTGAACTGGCTGAGCTGGGCCAGAAAGTGGAACGGATCACTTCGGAAAGGGATCAACTTAAGCAAAAAGCGAGTCAAGCAGCGCCCACGGAAAATAGGGATAGGGATCGAATCACACAACTGAGCCGTGAGAACGACGATCTCAAGTCGCGTTTGACCGCTACCGAAACCCAGTTTGCGGCCTTTCGGAAAAAAGCGGACATGTCTCAGGGACTAGAGAAACTCACAAGAGAACGTGATTCCCTTCGCCGTCAACTTCAGGCAAGCAGTTCGAGTGCTGACAATCGTGATGAGCTTGAAAAACTGATGAGAGAGAATGCACTTCTAGAACGGCAGCTTGCCGATACAAGGGGTGAGGTAACGACGAAATCTGTTACTGACGAAAAAATTCAGAAGCGTCTCGAGACTCTTGAAAAACAGAACAGGGATTTGACGAATCAATTGAGCAAGACTCGAAAATCAGGCGACCGTGGAGGATGGTTGCCTAGATTAGGGCGTCGAGGTTCGAAAGATCTAAGTGTTATGGAAGCACGGCTTGCAGTCTTGGAGGCTGAGAAAGAACCCTATACGACTGAGGAACTGGCACTGTTACAGGGGGGAGATCTTAGTGACCTGACAGGTTCGGAACCAGCAAGTGCGGCATCCGTAGAGAGCAACACAGTAGAAATTTCACAGGCTGCTGCTGCCTTGGAGTCAGAAGCTCAAGCCTTTGCTCGGGCCGGCGACTTTGCTCGCGCGGAGACAAAATATGATGAGATTTTGGATCTAATTCCTAACCACGCTCCAAGTTTGGCGAGTCTTGCTTTGACGCAGTTAAAACAGGACAAACTCGGAGAGGCGGAAGCGAACCTTGAAATGGCTTTGAAGATTGCTCCGGAAAACACCTATGCGCTTTTCTTGAGCGGCTTGCTAAATATGAGTCAGCAGAAATTTGATAAAGCAGTGACCTTCTTGAGTCGGGCGACAGTCCTCGATCCTGATGATGCCGAAGCGCACAATCATTTGGGCATCGCTTTGACAGAAGTAGGCCACCGTGGTCCTGCGGAAGCAGCCTTGAGAAAGGCGATTCGACTGCGACCTGGCTACGGAGAGGCGCACGTGAATTTGGCCGTCGTCTATGCATCTCAAAAACCTCCATTCAAAGAACTAGCAAAATATCACTACCAGCAAGCTCTCAACGCTGGTCATCCAGCCGACCCCCGAATCGAGCAGCTTCTTAAGACGGACTAGTAGATCAGGGACTCACGAATCATCCGGGACTGAAATCTGATATTGTTGTGCACCAGGCGTTTGAATCAATCGTAGTTCCAACAACGGGGCGTGGTCTCTATGAGATCTCTGATCAAGCCCGGTCATGCCTCTCACGGGTTGGAATGACCGAAGGGGCACTAACTCTTCACGTGCAGCATACGTCGGCATCGCTGTTGATACAGGAAAATGCTGATCCGGAAGTGAGAGATGACCTGGAACGTTTTTTCTCCCGGCTTTGTCCAGATGGAGATCGAATCTTCCACCATACCTATGAAGGACCTGATGACATGCCAGCACATGTCAGAACGGCCTTAACGTCTGTGAACACGACGATTCCATTTCAGCGTGGGGCGCTGATGTTAGGAACGTGGCAGGGGATATATCTCTGGGAACATCGGACCCATCCTCATCGAAGAAACGTGGTCGCCTACTTCCAAGGTGAATAATCTCGGTATGTACGTTTCATTCCGCAAAGCTCTCCTGCCTTTATTTCTTTGTTCCGGCCTTGCGTCCTCAGCGGCATCTATCCGTTTCGAGGGACCCGAGATCTTTCCCATTGATCCTCGAATCGAGCAGTTAACGGTCGCAGATCTTGATGGCGACTCTCTGCTCGATATGGTGATCGTCAATCCTCGCAAGTCAAAGTTGCAGCTACTTTTTAACCAAACTGGAAAGCCTGATTCGGGTTCTCTCGGGTTGCCCAAGGAGGTCAATCGTTTGCCTATGGATGCGCGATTTAGGCTTGAGTCAATCAGTGCGGAGGAACGGATTTCAAGTGTTGTGGTGACTGACTTTTCGGGGAACGGGAAACAAGACATCATCTACTGCGGTAATCTAGATGAGGTGATCTTGCTTGAAAGCAGAGGGAAACAAGGCTGGATTGAAACAGAGAAGTGGCAGATTCCAAACATTGTCGCTGGAGCGAATTCCTTGCAGTTAGGTGACTTTGACGGGGATTCAAGTCTCGACGTGGTCGTGTTGACTGAGACCTTCGTGTACTTTGTTCAATCGCGGAAAAACGGGAGGGCTTCTCGGCTCCGCAAGTTGTCTCACTCCGGTGATCTTGAATCCTTTGTCGTCTTAGATGTGAATCATGATGGTGCCGACGATCTTATTGGCCGCTCCTCCGGAGATCCCCAGAACAGTTTTATTCGTCTTGGCGGAAAACAGGGGGTTTCTAGTTCTGAGTTTCTTGCTGAAGTGGGGCTAAATCGATTTCTTGGAGTGATGGATGCCTCGCGGGGCCAGCTTGGACTTGTCTCTCAAAGGTCCGGCCGAGCGAGGTTCGGGCGATTGACGCGTGAATTCCGAGTTGAAGAACCGCAGGTGGTTGTCGATGGGCAATTGATACGTTTCGCGGTTCCCCAACAGTCAAGGTTTGGAAGGGAAACGTTGTGGGTCGATTTAGATGGGGATCAGCGTTCTGATGCGGTGGTTGCCAATGGCAATTCCGGAAAGATCCAAGTTTTGCTTCAGCAAGATGGCGGGGGCTTTGGGGTTCCGGATGCGTTTGGCTCTTATGAAGGAATCTGTCAGGTGTCAGCGATCGATTGGGATCGTGATGGCGTTCTCGAGCTGTTTCTCATGAGTCAGACCGAGAATCAGGTGGGGGTTACGCGTTGGTCCCCTTCTGGAGGAGTGCCGTTTCCTGAGTCGATCGAAACGAAGGGGACTCTCTTGGGTATTGCTGCGAGTGCATTGGTATCGAAACAAGGTCCGGTTCTGATTTGGCTCGAACGAGTCATCGGTGAGGGGTTTAGTCTCGTGCTCATGGGGTCTGAGGGGATTATTCTTCGGCAGTCGCTGGATATTGAGACGGATGCTAGGCGCTTTGAAATTGTCTGTCATGATGTGGATCAGGATGGAGTCGAGGATCTTGTCCTCGTTGCTCCCTATGAGCCTCTGCGGGTGCTTTGGCAGAACCGGGAAGCCGGGAGGTTTGAATCAATGAGAATTCCCTCAGGAATGGGGGATCGTGAGCGGCCTTGGGTTGGAAGTCTGGATGTGGATGGCGATGGCAAGGCCGAGTTAGTGGTTCCTCAGAAGAACGCGGTGAGAGCGCTTGTTGTGGACAAGGGCAAGGGAGCATCGGATGATGATCGAGTCGTGATGCCACGAGTAAAGGTTCAGCTTAACGGTGAGAGTGACCAGTCCGTGATCGGTGGCATCATTTCGATTCCGGTTGGTTTTGGGGAGCGCCCAATGGCCTGTCTCTTGGATACAGGTTCAAATCAGCTTTGTTTTCAGCAACTAGGTAGTGACGGGCAGTGGCGCTCAATAGAAACCTTGAGCTTGCCACGGGGGGAGTACTTCTCTCTCAATCAAGTTCTCACGCTGGGCCCCGATCAGTTGGGACTGGGACTTGTCGGTCCGACTGCGGGCTTTGTTAAATCCCTCTCTGGCAGTCATTGGCAGTTTGATGTGGAAGGTACGTATGAAACCGAATTGAATGGTGGTTTCTTGAATCGTTGTTTGGGTGCTGATTTCGATGGTGACGGCTCGAACGAGCTCGTTTTCTTCGAAACGGGGAAACACAATATTGAACTTGTGACGACCCGCTCTGCTGTGGGCCTAGAGTTCTTATACCGGTGGCCAGTGTTCGAGGCGCGCTCTTTTCGCAATAGACGGGGGGATGTTTCCGAGCCACGGGAGGGCCAAGTCGCTGATTTCACGGGTGACGGTCGGCCCGATCTCGTGGTTTTGGTGCATGATCGTGTGTTGCTCTATCCCCAGCTCTAATTAGGTGTTCGTCGGTCGCCTTTGAGGTTCTTCCCGCCTCGGTTTCTTAATTGTTGTTTGCGTAAGACTGAGATTGCCAAGATGTACCTTGTTGATATCCAACTGGACGATCCTCTCGAGAATTTGGTGTGTGATGAGCTTTTGTTGAATCATTGCGACGAGGGTGAAGGCACTCCACTGATCCGATTCTGGGAGTCGACGGAGACTTGTGTCGTTCTGGGGTATGGGAATCGGATGGAGTCGGAGGTTTATGTGGATCAATGTCGCGCGGAGGCGGTGCCCGTGTACCGGCGATGCACTGGTGGAGGGACCGTGCTGCTGGGGCCGGGAAGCCTGAGTTATTCGTTGGTTCTCCCCTTGAGTTTTCATTCTTCCTTGAATTCAGTTTGTGGTGTGAACGAGTTTATTATGGAGCGTCAGCGAGCGACATTAGAACGCTTGCTTAAGGGCCCTGTTCGCATCTGTGGTTGTACCGATCTGGTTCAAGGGAGTCTTAAGTTTTCCGGTAATGCCCAGCGGCGGCGGCGGTCTGCATTGCTCTTTCACGGGACCTTTCTCTTGGATTATGACTTGTCCGCGATGGATCGCCTCTTGCGTTCTCCGAGTCGACAACCCGCGTATCGGGAGCAACGTGGGCATTCTGCTTTCACGAAGAACATTGGCTTGGACCCACAGAGTTTGCGTGAGGGCTTGTGTGACACTTGGGAGGTCAGTCGTACATGGGAGGGTGTGTTTCGTTGGAATGACGTGGCAGAGGAAAGCCGAGTGAGACGAGGGAATGAAAAATGGCTCTGTCTTAGTCGATAGTTGGCCTGCCACTTGCTTGATTTCGGATGGATTACAAAAGTGTCTAGTATGTTCAAGGTTTTAGAGGAGTGGAATTTCGGAATACTGTTCGTGGGTTTTGTGTCTGTCGCGGTTTTGCGTCAAGACCTTGAAGCGGAGCCATTGATTTCAGAGTTCTTGGCTCAGAACAATGCCTCCTTGTCCGACGATGATGGTGATCGTTCTGATTGGATCGAACTCTTCAATCCAGATGCTGTTGCTTGGGACCTGACGAATTGGTCCCTCACTGATGATCCTGCGGTCCCCAGTAAGTGGTCTTTTCCTGAGCTTTCTCTCCGATCCGGGGGATATCTTGTCGTTTTTGCTTCCGGCAAAGACCGGAGTCAGCTCGGTGCGCCATTGCACACAAATTTTCGGCTGGCGAACGGCGGAGAGTTTCTCGGTTTGGTGAATCCTGAGGGTGAAGTTGTCTCCTCATTTGGGGCGCGCTATCCCGCGCAGATTGCGGATGTGAGTTACGGAACGGGGCAATCTGAGGGGCAAGAAACAGTCCTTCTATCGGCGGGGGCTAATGCGACGGCGCTGATTCCGACGGACGGCAGTTTAGGGGATCGGTGGACCGGTCTAGCTTATGATGATTCCGATTGGTTGGCAGGAAGAACTGCAGTCGGGTATGACTATTCTCCTTTCGTGCGGCTCGATGTGGGGGCTATGCGGGGCCAGAACGCATCCGTTTTTGTCCGAGTTCCCTTTGAAATCGATTCAGATATCGAAGTCGATCGGTTGGTGCTCCGTCTCCGATACGAGGATGGTTTTGTTGCCTACCTTAATGGGGAACGCGTTGCTGCCGGTAATGCACCAAATACGTTGTCTTGGAATTCTACCGCCACAGCCGATCGACCAGACGCATCTGCCTTGTCCCCCATCGATATCGATATTTCATCCGCGAAGGATTTGTTGAGGGAAGGGGAAAACGTGCTTTCCATTCATGGGCTTAACCGATCGGTCACCAGTTCTGATATTCTCGTCGAACCGGAATTGGTCTCGGTCAAGACTGGAGAGATCCAGAATGCTGGATATCTGTTTAATCCATCGCCGGGTGAGGAGAATCTTTCTTCGGTTCCTGTTCTGTATGATTCACCGGAGATTCTCGTGGGAAGCCGAGTCTTTCAGACTGCCTTTGAGGTTGCCTTGGCGCTATCTGATGAAACACTGGAAGGAGCAATCGTAAGGTACACCCTCGACGGATCCGTGCCGGATTTAAGCTCGTTGGAATACTCGGAACCGATTCTCATTGATCGGACCGTGCAACTTAGAGTGCGAGCCTTTGGCCCGGACGGCGCCGGGAGTCCGGTTGTAAGCGCGACCTATGTGCAGGCCTTGCCCGAAGTTGCAGAGTTTACCTCCGATCTTCCGCTAATCATTCTCGAGAACTTCCAGGGAGGGCGTCCTCCGCAAAATGTGTTTCAAAACGGATTCATGACAATCATTGAGCCTGAAACCGGAGCCCGTAGCGAACTGACCGGAGTGCCTACCCTTCAGTCCCGGGTTGGCCTTAAAGTGCGAGGCTCAAGTACCTCCGGGCGACCTAAGCCTTCCTTGTCTCTCGAAGCTCGAGGGGAATATGATGAAGGACTTGGCATCACGCCACTAGGGCTTCCGCGAGATTCGGATTGGGTGCTCTGGGGACCGTATAATTTTGATCTAAGTCTGATTCACAATCCCTTTATTTATGAACTAAGCAATCAGATTGGCCGCTATGCGCCTCGGACACGTTTCGTGGAGGTTTTTCTCAACACCGGAGGTGGAGCGCTTCGTGCGGACGATTATTTCGGAGTCTATGCTTTGACCGAGAAAATCAAGCGGGATGATGATCGGGTTGATGTGGCGAAGTTGTTTCCAGAGCACGATCGGGAACCCAATGTCACTGGGGGCTATGTTTTAAAGATTGATCGTGCGGATCCTGGAGATTCCGGTTTCTCGAGCGCCGGTCAAACGGTCCGCTATGTATCACCAAAGGAGTCGCTGATTGAGCAATCCGAGCGAGATGCGCAGGAACGGTATATTCGGGGGTTCTTCACCGAGATGGGGCGGGCTCTCAACGGAAGTAGTTTCAAGGATCCTGAGACAGGATATGCCAAGTATATCGATGTGGATGCTGCTATAGACCATCACCTTCTCAACGTCCTAGCCTTCAATGTCGATGCCCTTCGCTTAAGCGGCTACATGCATTTGCCGCGGGGCGGAAAACTCACCTTTGGTCCGATCTGGGATTTTGACCGTGCTTTGGGTTCAACGGATGGAAGGGACAGCAATCCCGCGACGTGGCGATCTCAGTCGGGTGATCGAGGCACGGACTTCTTCAACTATCCGTGGTGGAATCGGATGTTTCGGGATATCGATTTCTTTCAAAAGTATATTGATCGTTTTCAAAGCCTTCGACGTGCCCAATTTAGCGAAGGGCACATGAACCAGATTGTCGATGACATGGCCGATGAATTGATGGAGGCTCAGCAGAGGAATTTGGATCGGTGGAATCAACGGCCTCGATCTCAATTTGGTCGTACCTATCAGGGCGAGATTGATTATCTCAAGCGCTGGTTAGCAAGTAGAGTGAGTTTCATGGAGAGTCAATTTGTTGATGCACCGACCTTCAGTATTGCCTCTGGACGTCTCACTCCGGGGATGTCCGTCTCAATAGCATCGAAAGACGGTGGGGAAATTTACTACACGCTTGATGGAAGCGATCCACGCACTTCTGGAGGCAACATGGCGCAGTCAGTGATGCGATACACGGAACCGATCACGATCGATAGCGGGGTTCGCTTGATAGCCCGAGTTCGCAATCTCGAGCACACGAGTTTGACTGGGGCGAACAATCCGCCTCTCTCAAGCAAATGGTCGGGACCGGTGACTCGGGTATTTTCAGTTGATGACGTTCCGCTTGTTGGTGACTTGGAAATCAGTGAGGTACATTACAATCCGCTTCCACTCTCTGTCGGTGAGGGTGGTCTAGGGATTGAACGGGGATCGAGTGCGCTTGAGTTTATCGAACTACGCAATCGAAGTGATCGAACACTCGATTTAAGTGGGCTTAGGGTTGAGGGAGGCATTTCGTACGAATTCCCGCCAGATCAATTGAATTCCTTGGCTCCTGGCTCGACTCTTGTTCTGGTTGGAAACCGCGAAGCGTATGAATTGCGGTACGGAGTGTCTCGGGATGTAGTGTACGAGTATCGTGGTAACCTTGACAACGATCGAGACGTGATTGAATTGATCGGTGCTGATGGTATGCTCCTTGAGCGTTTGGCCTATGAAGATAAGTGGTACCCAGCCACAGATGGTCTTGGGTTTAGCCTGACACATCGCGGTTCGATCGCCTTGGGGGAGAGTGCCTCTAGCGCATCTCACTATGGTCCGAGCGCATTGATCGGTGGGTCTCCAGGGGAACCAGGCGGGGTCTTTTCTGGCGTGGAGGGAATCATTGTTAGCGAGATTCTAAACAATTCGACGGCTCCAGAATTGGACGCTATTGAGATTGCGAACCGCGGCGAGCTTGGGGTGGATATTGGAGGCTGGTTTCTTACGGATGATCTTCAAGTGCCAAATAGATTTATTATTCCATCTGGAACGGTGATTGAACCTGGAGGATGGTGGGTTGTTGACCAAAGCTCGTTTGGAGCTGAAAGCGGCACCCAAGATGGCTTTGGGTTGAGTTCGCGTGGCGAGTCTGTCTACCTTATTGGCGTTAATGAAGATGGGGGATTCTCTGGCTATGTCGATGGTTTCGAGTTTGCGGCATTGCCAGAAGGGAGGACGCAGGGGCCTTGGACAACGTCGCTTGGTGAGCGCTTGATCGTTCCTTTTGAAAGCGCGTCTCTTGGTGGTGGGAATTCACGACCTGGGGTCGGTCCCATCGTGGTTTCTGAGGTGTTCTATGGTCCGAGCAGAACGGATGAATCAGGTAGTGTTTCCCAGATCGAGTTTGTCGAATTGACCAATCAGAGCATGAACAGCGTTCTGTTAGGGGCAGAGGATGATCTTGCCGTGCAATGGCGGATCCGTGGTGGGATTCAATTTGATTTCCCATCCGGGTTTGAGCTAGGGGCAGGCGCTTCTTTGGTACTCACGTCGGAGGGCGAGATGTTGGATTTTGAATCGTTCCGGACTCAGTGGGGCTTGTCGACGGACATTCTCGTTCTGGGACCTTTCTCTGGGCGGCTCGAAAACTCTGGCGATTCCATTCGAGTTGAGCGGTCCGACCTGAGTTTGCGATTTGGAGATCGACTAGAATTTTACCCGGTGGATGTTGTTGATTATTCTGGTGCGGCGCCCTGGCCTAGTGCTGCTAGCTTAGATCGATCCCTACAACGGGTGTCGGGTCGGGAGGTCGGTAGTGACGCGATGAATTGGGTGTCTCATCCACCAAACCCCGGTCAGTTTGTATCTGGAATGGTGACAGAGATCGAAGGAATAGCTCTCGATTCTGAGGGCGTTGTGCTCACCGTGAGGGTGGATGCGCCGGGTCGCTTCGCTTTGGAGTCGAGCTCTGATATCTTGTCTGAAATATGGGAGCGCGACGATGAGTTCAGTGTTGATGCCAACACGGGGAACTCAATCGAGCTACTTGATGATCAATCAACGAGTCAGCAGCGCTTTTACCGTGTCGTGCGTCTTCCCTAGGGGGTGTCTGCTAGAGTCCGAAATGTGTGAGCGCCTCGTCGATACCATTGACGAAGAAATCGATTTCCTCTCGGGTAACAATCAGTGGCGGAACAACCCAAATGCCGAACTTATCTGATGGAACGTAGACGTTCTTCTTTTCGAGGAGGTAGCTCGCAAGATCGCTCACAATCGTTTTTTCGTATTTCTCCGTGGTTCGTCTTAAGGGTTTTTTTGACTCGTGGTCAGTGACTAGTTCCATGGTCCAGAAAAGCCCTAGGCCTCGGGTGTCTCCCACGGCCGAATGATTCGCAGCTAGATTCCTTAATTGTTGTTCGAGGTAACTGGCTTGTTTCCTAACCTCGGGGAGGAAGTCTGGAGCTTGGAGGACATCGAGACTGGCTAAACCAGCGGCGCAGGCCAGGGCATGGCCGGAGTGGCTTTGGCCGTGACCGAAGAGGTTGTCATCGAAGCAAGCACTGATCTTTTCGGAAAAGATGGTGGCTGCGAGTGGGCAATAGGCTCCGATCGCCTTGCCCATGATGATGATGTCCGGTTCAATCCCGTAATGGTCGATAGCCAGGACTTCTCCGGTTCGTCCCATTCCGGTCATCGTTTCATCGGCGATCAGCAGGATTCCCCAGCGGTCACAGAGCGTGCGTAGGCCAAGGAGATAATCTTTGGGTGGGGGAATGATCCCATTGCTTCCCACGATCGGCTCAATCAGCATTGCTGCGACCTTGCTGTTTCCACCCTCGTTTTCGATGATGTAATCGAGATAGTCCAAGTTTGCTTGGACGGGATTGGGGCTGTCGTCGAATGGGGATCGAAAGGCATTGGCCTCTGGTCCAAAGACCACGCCTGGAACAGTGAAAGGCTCTTGAAACCACCGTCTCGGATCTCCGCTGACCGAGGATGCCCCACTGGTGGTACCGTGCCAAGACTTGTAGCGTGAGATGATCTTGTAGGGATATGGATATTGAGCGGCGGCGTCGAGCGTGATCTTCGGCGATTTGAACGTTTCGCAATATTTGTACATCCGTGCCGCCTTCACTGCAGCTTCGACAGCCGCGGCACCGGAATTGCAAAAATAGACCCGCTTGTTTGGCGAACCCGGTGTAAGGGTTGCAAGGCGTTGGGAGAGGGCTGCCGTAGGTTCCGTTGCAAAGTCGTCGGTGACGTAGATGACGGTATCGAGTTGTGAACGAATCGCATCGATCACCTGGGGGTGATTAAAACCCAAATTAATACACTCGTGTGCGCTTCGGAGATCGAAAATCTTTCGCTTGTCGGTGGTGTGAATCCAGCATCCCTCCGTCTTTTCAACAGGGATGGGTTGGTAGTCCTTCTGTCGGCCCCAGCATTGCATGAAGTGCCGTGCCTGAATTGATGCGAAATCGTCGTTCGTTTCCATTGAGAGATATAGAGAAGGGTCGCCGTCCTCGGTCTAGAGAGGGGAGTATCGCTGAGCGGACTCCTGGCGTCACGAACCATCTTAGGAACCTGCTTGTTTCTTGCTTGGTCCTTGAGAGCTTGTATTGTCTCGCAAATTATGTCGAATGTGAGCTTTCCAGCAGCTTTGGATGCGCCAGAGGGGGCGGTCGTCGTGATGAGCGAGGCTCTCATGGCTGAGGCCGTTTCAAAATCCCAAGAAAGTCCTCGCAAACGGATCATTCTTCCGTTTCACAAAGACCACGATGCATCCCTTCACCGCATGATGAATGTGATGCAGCCGGGAACCTATATTCGGCCCCATCGGCATAGTAATCCTCCTAAAGCCGAGTCGATCATCTTGGTGCGAGGAGGGCTTTGGTTTGTCACGTTTACTGAGCATGGTGACTTGGACGGTTCATGGCTATTGCAGCCAGGCCTAGGCGACTTCGGTGTCGATATCATGCCCGGCGTGTTCCATTCCTTCCTTGTGACGGAGCCGGATACCGTCATATTCGAGGTCAAACCAGGACCTTACGTGAAAGCCTCGGACAAGGACTTTGCTTCTTGGGCTCCGCACGAGGGGGACTCTGAGGTGGAGGCCTATCAACAGAATCTCTTGACTCAGATTGAATCGAGGCAGGGGAGGGATTGAGATTTTGAAATCATCCGGAGGAAACTATTGCCACCATGAGGTCTGCTTCTTAGCCTCGCTTGCTTTGCGGTATGATTCTTGACGCGATGTTGCAGCGGCTCTACGCGAGCCTAGTTAAAGGGCCGAGCCTTAATGCTCGGCCTCACAATAGTCGTCAGCGGGTCGATTTGACGGAGATTGACGCCTTCCAAGGTCTTAAAGCCGCGAGCATCGTGGATTCCCTGCTCGGTTCGTCGAGATCGGTTGATTGTCCGGCGAGAGTCTCGCGTTTCGAGGCGCCCTCGACTCCAGAGCGCGAATGGACGGCTGAACAGAAACGGGCCCAAAAGGACTATTCGAATCAGACGCGGCTCCTGAATAAGTTTCATGATATCTCCATTGATGCTCGTGACTACTACAATGATCATGGAGAAGACGCCCTTTTTGTTGCCTATCCGATGATTTCGGTGCCAGCAATTCAAGATCTGAATGCGCCTAGTTCTCCAAGAGTATTGGCTCCCGTTGCGTTCATGCCGGTGTCGCTGTCGGTTAAACGGGGAACTCGAAAGGGAATCCAGCTCAAGGCAACGGGAGAAGGGGCAGATCTTCTCTTTCCGAATCCCGCTCTCTTGGCCTGGGTTGAACAGCAGTTTGGCAAAGAGATTGAGGATCTATTCGGCGATGAGGAGGGGGAGGATCCTTGGAAAGAGTTGAGGGAGATTCTCGGGCTGGTGACCAGTGCCATGGGGATTCGAGATTCCATCATTGCCCCTAGGCTTTCGATCGAACCGATTCCAAAGATCCCTGACCTTCCGTCGAAGCCGACCGTTCTACCCTGTGGAGTGCTGGGCTTGTTTCCGACTACGAATCCAGGGCTGATGCGCGATACCAAGTGGATGATGGAAAACGAAAAGGAGCTCTTTGCCCCAGTGAACCTTTTCTTGAACCAGCGTGTGCTCGAAGTGCGGGAATCTGAGGAGCGGATTGAAGCAGCAGGGGAGGGAGAGGCGCCAGCTGCAAGCAGCAATCTTGGTTTTGAATATGAGTCCTTAGTCACGCAGGCAGATCCTTGTCAAGCGGACGCGGTGTTGCATGCCCGAAGCGATCAGGCGCTCGTGATTCATGGGCCTCCGGGAACCGGTAAGAGCCAGACGATTGCCAATATTATTGGTGATCATCTCGCTCGAGAGAAGCGCGTGCTTTTTGTGTGTGACAAACGAACCGCGCTCGACGTGGTCAAATACCGTCTCGATGCCCTTGGTCTAGGAGAACTCTGCGGTGTGATCCACGATGTGCAGCGAGATCGACGTGGTCTCTATATGGGGATCCGAGAACGGCTTGAACAGCTTTCCGATGAAGCCCCACCCAAGTCCCCAATTCGACGCTTACAGAACTTGAACGAGAAGCTCGATGCGTTGCGAGACGAATTGCAAGCCTACTACGATACGCTCCACGCGAGCGATGAGGATCGACGCTCGTTTCATGAGCTGGTAGGGAGCTGGATGGCTCTTCGTCTCGAAACCAATGGGACATCAACTGAACTCTTGCGCGAACTTGGGAGTGCAACCGAGTTTGATGAGGCGCGTATTGAGGATTTTCTCGCTGACATTGATGAGTGTCTTCAACACGCCGCTAATGCTGAGTTGGGGCAGAATCCGTTCTATGGGCAATTGAGGTTGACCTTGTCGGAATTCATGGCAGGCCATATTGATGACCTAGCCCACCTCCTCGAACGGGTCAAGGTTTCAGCGGGGGAATTGGATGCTCGACTCTCTGATGATCCCTTTCGTTTCACAAGAGAACAGAGTCTGGAATCTCAAGGAACGCAGCTCCGTGAAATTGCCGATTGCTTGAACGCGATTTTGGGGCAGTGGTGTGGGGAATCCTTCATTCTCGCGCTGGCTGATCTTGACTCTCAGGGATTGATCGCATTTAGACGTGAAGCCGATGCCCTTGGAGATGACTTAGATCGGCTTCGGCAACCTCTTGAACGATCTCTGGAACTCGCTTGTCCTCTGGGGGCGGTTCCGCTGGCTGAGATGAATGATCGAATCAAGAAGCTTGAGGATTACCTTCCGGTTGTCTCTAGTTGGACCCGTCTCTTCGCGTTTTCAAAACGAAAGGCAGCCGAAGAGATCCTCGCGCCGCTTGGGATTGCCGCGGATGCGGGTGGGATTCGCCGTGCATTAACATTTATGCACCAGTGTCGTTCTTCGCTCGTGGTGCGAGACTTTCTCTCTCGCCTTTCCCCTCAGGGAATCGGGAATGAGGGGGCTTTGACTGCGCTTGAAATCTCTGACCGGTGCGCCTTTGTGCGATTGGCCATGGACCTTTTTCAACGGATCGACGAGAGCGCCTTTGCAGAACAATTCCGTTCGACCCTTCGTCAGGATCTGACGAGTAAAGATGCCTTATCCGGGCTGAAGTCTCGCGTGGCGCTTTCGGTCGAACGTATCGGTCCGTTAGAAGATTATGAGTCTCGGGTTCGAGGCTTGAAGTTGTTTAGTGATCAAGCATTAGAAACCCTGTTGACCTCCGCCTTCAACGCGGAGCCTTCCCTGCCTCGCTGTGAACGATGGATCGTCGCCAAGGACTCTTTGGAAGACGTGCTCCGATTCGAACGAAGAATTGGAGATATGCCGGGCGGGCTCCTGAAGGCGGTAACGGCACTGGGTTGTTCATCAGTGGAGCCAGGGGTTGGCGTGAAACTGCTGCGGCGAGCTGCGACCGAAGCCGAACTTGGCGAGCGACTGAAGACGGATGCGGCTTTGATGGATATCACATCCGAACGCGTGGAGGCCGCTCTAAAGGAATTTGGACAACGGTTGGGGCAAAAGGAATCGTTGATCCGCGAGCTAGCCCTGTTTCATTGGAAAGGGCAGCAGCATGAGCGCTTGATGGCTAATCAAGGATCTCGCTTGAATACTCTCGGCTCGTCACTGAGGCAACGCCTCTTCATTCGTGGGAAGCGAGCCTTGAAGTTGCGGCAAATGATCCAGGCGGGCCAAGGAATCGAGGGAGGGGACCCCCTATTTGATCTTTGCCCCGTATGGATGGCGAGTCCCTCGACCGTCGCTCAGATCTTTCCACGCGAACCCTTGTTTGATGTTATTATTTTTGATGAAGCGAGTCAGTGTCGGCTAGAGGAGGCCCTGCCGGTCTTGCTGCGCGGGAAACGGGTCGTCATTGCTGGGGACCCCAAGCAGCTGCCGCCGACACGATTTTTTGAATCTGCGGTGGGTGATTCGGAGTTTGCTGATGCTGAGAGTTTGGAGGAGCTTCAAGAGCAGCAGCTAAGTGAGACGGAGGACTTGCTCTCGGCGGCTCTCAATCTCGATTTGCAATCCTGTTATCTGGATGTTCACTATCGATCTCAAAGCGAGGCGTTGATTGGCTTTTCCAATGAAGCGTTCTATCAGAGTCGTCTGCAGCCAATCCCGAGTCATCCCCAACGGCAGGCTAAGGAGTCGCCGCTGAAGGTCTATCGAGTGGATGGGGTGTATAAGGATCGATCCAATCCAGAGGAGGCGGAACAAGTTTCAGATCTCGTTGTGCGCCTGCTGGGTCAGAAGCAGACGCCTTCCATCGGGATCGCTTGTTTTAATCTCAATCAACGGGATCTTATCGTCCGAGCCCTTGAGAAACGTGCTAGCGACGACAAGCAATTTGCGGAACGCCTTGAAGAGGCGAGGACTCGACAAGGGAAAGGATCCTTCGAGGGCCTCTTTGTTAAGAACCTTGAAAATGTCCAAGGAGACGAACGGGATCACATCATTATCAGCACAACCTTTGGGCCGGGTGGGGACGGGAAGTTTCGGCGTCACTTTGGAGCCTTGTCGCGGTCTGGTGGCGAACGCCGATTGAATGTGCTAGTGACTCGCGCACGCGAGATGATTCATGTGTTCACTTCGATTCCACGCACCGAATATGCGGGATCCATTGAAACGGATGAACTGATCAATGTCACTGGGCGGCACTATCTCTACCGATTTCTTGCTTTTGCGGAAGCGATTGAGACGGACTTTGGATTAGAGCGGGGTGAGTGTGTCGGCGGGGGGGCACAACGGGGAGCCTTCGCTTCGTCATCGGTTACCGTTTTTGCGGCGCGCTTGGCGGAGTCCGGTCAATTGGCGACGGAGAGTCCCTGGGGCAATGAAGGCTTCTGCGTGGACGTGGCGCTGAAGGAGCCGAGCGAATCCAATAAGGTTTCGATGGGGGTTTTGTTGGATTTCAATCGCTATCGCAAGACGCCTGACCCCGTTAAGTGGGAGCACTTTAGAAGTCAGATCTTGAAGCAGCAGGGCTGGGATTTGCGTCGAGTTTGGAGTCCGGAACTGTTTCGCAAAGATCAGGATGTGATGGATCAGCTTGTCCGAGAACATCGGGTGCGGTTTCCCCGGGCCGTTACCGATGACTAGCCGCGGTGTTTGTTTACCTGACGAGACCTTTTAGGCGGTCAAGAAGGCCTGAGAACCGTTCTTCGTAGGTCACGTTTTTTACCGCGATCGCCATTGCCTTGGCTTGCCCTACGGTGACGACGAGTTTTCTTCCTCTCGTGATCCCCGTGTAGATGAGGTTTCGTTGGAGCATGACAAATTGCTGTGTTGCGATCGGAATGACCACCGCTGGAAATTCAGAGCCCTGAGCCTTGTGGATGGTAATCGCGTAGGCCAGCGAAAGCTCGTCAAGTTCTCCGTAGTCATAAGACACTTTGCGATCATCAAAAAGAATCTCAACGACTTGTTCCGTCGGATCGACCAGCGCGATATGACCGATGTCGCCGTTGAAGACCTCCTTGTCGTAGTTGTTCTCTGTTTGAATCACTTTGTCGCCGCGACGGAAATGCCATCCGAAGCGTTCCACACTTGGCTCTTCTGCACGATGAGGATTGAGCGCTTCTTGAAGTGCGATGTTGAGGGCCCTTGTGCCTAGGCTGCCTCGATTCATCGGGCAGAGAACTTGAATATCGCGACGGGCATCGAGGTGAAAGCGTTTGGGAATGCGCTCTTTGACCATCTTGATGAGGATCTGCGCGATCGTTTCAGGCTCGTCTCTTTCGACGAGAAAAAAGTCGGACTCGGCCGGGCTTGATTTAAGGTCGGGGAGTGTGCCTTGATTTATTTTGTGGGCGGTGGTGATAATTTGGCTGCCAGAGGCCTGCCTGAAGATTTCAGTGAGGCGAACAACAGGGGCCACTTGACTGTTGATGAGATCCCTAAGAACTGAACCGGGGCCTACCGATGGGAGTTGATCAATATCTCCGACCAGGATCAGATGAGCGTGGGGCGGGATGGCTCGCACGAGGTGTTGCATCAGCGGAACATCGACCATCGAGCATTCGTCAACGATAAGCACCTGCGTATCAAGAGGCCGAGATTCATTGCGCTGGAATCCGCCATGCTTGGGATCAACTTCTAAAAGGCGATGGATCGTTTTGGCAACGGACCCCGTCGATTCACTCATTCGTTTCGCTGCGCGCCCTGTTGGGGCACAGAGTAAAAAATTGACCTGCTTTGCTTTGAGGATTTTGAGAATCGATTGGATGAGCGTCGTTTTGCCGACGCCGGGCCCCCCAGTGATGATGGTCGCTCGATTCTGGAGCACCGTTTTGATGGCTTCGATCTGCTGTGTCGCCAGGGTCATTCCTAGCTTTGCTTGAACCCATTCAATGGCTCGGTCGATTTGTATGGCTGGGTAGGCAGGGGGACTACCTGCGATGGATCGGAAGCGATCAGCAATTGTGGTTTCGGCATGAAGCATTGCTGGAAGATAGATGGCTGCGTCGTCGTCGGCCGTCGTTGCGATGAGTTCCAGTGCCTCAAGGCATTGTTCGAGGCCGCGTGCAATAATCGAAGCTTCGATTTGTAGCAATCGCTCTGCGTGTTCCAGCAGAAGATTGCGGGGGAGGCGGCAATGCCCTTTGCCCATGGCCTCGAGGAGTACGTGATGAATACCTGCCCGAGCTCTCATCAGTGAGTCGAAGGGGATCCCGGTTTTTTGAGCGATTTGGTCGGCCGTATTGAAACCGATGCCGCGGATATCACGGCAAAGGACATAGGGGTTCGAGCGAACCGTTTCGATGGCTTCATTCCCGTAGGTCTTGTAGATGCGAACCGCACGACTCGTGCTAACCCCGTGTGAATGGAGGAAGACCATGATATCCCGGATGACCCGTTGCTCGGCCCAAGCATCGCGGATCTTGCGTCGACGCATGGGGCCGATGCCGTCTATTTCTTCCAGAAGTTTGGATCGTTTCTCGATAACATCGATAATCTGCTCCCCAAAATGGCCCACCAATTTCTTTGCATAGACGGGGCCGATTCCTTTGATCATTCCGCTACCCAAGTACTTTTCCATTCCTTCACGGGAGCTAGGAGGGGTAGACTTGATCTTCTCTGCACGAAGCTGGAGGCCGTGCTCGCGATCTCTAACCCATTTGCCGCTGGCATGAATCCATTCGCCGGCATTGACGGCAGGAAGCTTGCCGATGACGGTCAAGAGGTCACGCCGTCCCTTCGCCTTCACACGGAGAACGGCAAATCCGGTTTCCTCGTTGAAGAAAGTGACCCTCTCAATCAGGCCCGCCAACTCGTCTATCGCTTGATTGGAGGACGATGCCATTGAATGTTTGATTCAGAAACAATTGTGGTCGTCCCGTTATATGACCAAACGGGAACCGTGAAGAGTCTAAGATCGTGCGGAGGGATCCGTCAATCGACGGATTCGCTGCGCGCTGCAGATGCCCGCTAAGAGCAAGTGCTGATGGCTGAGGCAGCGAAGCGTTAAGGCTTCTTAGCGGCACTCCAGTAGAGCCAAATGCCGAGAGCCAGGAGAAGGATCATCCACCACAGGTATCTGAGGCTTCGTGCAGCAGCTTCTGCGAAGGCCAAGGTGATGGGGAAGAGGAGAAAGAGGACCGCACCGAAGGCAATAAGCGCCACTAGCTTGGCTAGGGCGCGCTGCCTTCGATTGGGGTTCGAGCTCATCGTTGTCTGAGAACGGCGCCGTCTTGGCCGAGGGCATCAACAGGAATCATGATCTGTGCCGCGTTCTCTTTGCTATCGCCGCTGACGACGACCGGAGATTGGCCATCCCAGTTTTCTACGATTTGGAGGTCGATAAACGCTGGGTTCTGCCGGAGTGCTTCTCCTCGGATGCGAATTGCCTCGGCATCGCCTTGTGCCTTGATCACCGCCGTTTGAGCTTCAATCTCCGTTTGCTGTTGAAAGAATTTAGCTTTTTCAGCCTCTTGACCCTGGGTCATTTTCTGTTCGATCGCTGCAGTCAATTCGGCGGAGAGTCGGATTCCTTGCAGGGCGATGTCTACGATGGCGATCAAATCAGATCCGCCCTCGGCAGACTTGCCAAGTTTCATGCGAGTGTTTTCGAGTGTGCGGTTCTTGATGATTTCGCGCTTTTGGACGATTTCTTCAGCACTCTCGGTTGCTGCGGCTTCTTTCAAGGCCTCAACGACCCGGGGGCGAATGAGGCTTTGGAAGTAAGTTGGAATCCGGCTGTCATCGCTTTGATAAGATCGCCAAAGCTCGACCACCGATGCTTCAGGAACGCTGTAGAGAACGCGCAATTCCGTTACCACCTGTTGGAGATCTGAGGTGTAGCACTCGGCCTCCATAGAAACGGTTTGCTGTCGCACGCTGACTTGGTGGATTTCTGTGACCAGTGGCAATTTGAAGGTCAGACCTTCCGAAACGAAGAGATCTGAAGCTTTTCCCAGAGTGACGCGAACGCCCCGGTGGCCTGGCTCCACAACATAGGTTGATTGTGAACCGAAAATCACGAGGACAAAGACGATGAGTCCTATGCCGATCAGTTTCTGCAATGCTTGAGGTGTCATACTCGATTTTAAATTGAGGAAAGAGGGAAATGGGGTTTACTGGCTGCTTATTCTTCGTTGCTGGTCACGGGAAGAACGCGTTTCTTGATCGGTAGGATGAGCTCGGCGCCAGTTTGGTTCCCGCTGATGACCTTCGGGGTTTTTCCGTTCCAAGTTTGGACGATCTGTAGCTCGATGTAGGCGGGGTTCTCGGCAAGCGCTTTTCCCCGAATACGGATCGAATCCGCTTCGCCTTTAGCAGCAATGATTTTCGTTTGAGCATCGATTCTTGCCTTGTCTTGGGCGAAGATCGCTTTGTTAGCGTTTTGCTCCTGGACCATCTTTTGTTCGATGGCGTTCTCAAGTTTTGTTGAGAGGGAAATGTCTTCGAGGGTGATATCAGCAATGTAGATGAGGGATCCTACTTTTGCTCGAGCGATTTCAAGGGCAGAGGCTTTAACCTGATCACGTTGCTGGACGGTGTTCTGAGCCGTTCGTTCTTTGGTGACCTCTTTGAGCGCCTCGTCGACTCGGGGATATACGAGACTGACGAAGGGGTCTCCCTTAAATTTCTGAAAGATCTCTACTACCGATTCCTCGGGAATTCGGTAGAGAACATTGACGACGGTTTCGATTTCCTGGAGATCTTTAGAAATACAGGTGGTCTTCATTTGGACCGTCTTTTGACGGATATTCATCATGCGAATCGAGCTGATGAATGGCGGTTTGAATCCAATTCCCTCGGGCTTAAAGTTAGGAGAGACTTTGCCGAGGGTGACTTGAACGCCACGATCGCCGGGTCGAACGATGTAGGTGAGTTGGGCTCCGATGATCGCTAGAATGAAGATCCCAGCCCCTACTAAGGCTAGTTTGTTGTTTCCGTCTGGTGACATGGATGACATTTGTTAGGGACTTTTAAAGTTTAGATGAGAGAACTGTCTGGGGCCCATTAGGTCAAGGATTTCCGTGTTATTGTCGTGTTGGGTTGGAATCACAAGCGCTTGAATTCGTTGGGGGAAGGGGGCAAGATGCGCCGCTTTGAGATATTTATACAATTCTTCAGTAACTAAACGTGTTTGATGGGTAAGGTATTGATTATTGGGGCTGGTGGGGTCGGAAGTGTCGTAGCGCACAAGTGCGCGCAGGACCGAGAGATGTTTTCTGAGATCAGCCTGGCCAGTCGGACGCTTGAGAAGTGTGACCGGATCGCTGCTGAGATCGAAGGAGATATTAGAACGGCAAGCGTCGATGGGGATCAGCCATCGGAAGTGGAGGCCTTGATTCGAAAACTCGGCGCTGAGCTTGTGATTAATGTGGCCTCACCCTATCAGAATCTCCCAATCATGGAGGCTTGTTGTCGAAGTGGGGTTCACTATGTTGACACCTCTCTGGATGATGAACGGGATAAGATCAAGTATGACTATGCCGATCAATGGGCGTTTCACGATCGATTCAAAGACGCTGGCCTCACTGGCGTGTTGAGTATTGGGTTCGATCCCGGGGTGGTGAATGTCTATTGTGCTCACGCTCAGAAACATCTGTTCGATCATATTGAGACCGTTGACATTATTGATTGCAATGCGGGGGATCACGGATACGAGTTCGCGACTAATTTCGATCCTGAGACGAATATTCGAGAAATCTTGGCCGATGTCATTGCTTTCGAAGACGGCGAGTTTCGGACCTCGAAGGCGTTGAAGACGAAACGTCAGTTTGATTTTCCAGAGATCGGTCCCCGTGACGCCTATCTGATGACCCACGAAGAGGTGCTATCGCTGGCCAAGTTCATTCCGGGGGTGAAGAACGTGCGGTTCTGGATGACCTTTACCGAGAAATACATGACCCACTTGGGAGTCCTCGAGAATATCGGGATGACTTCGATTGCTCCCATCATTTATGAAGGGAGAGAGGTGGTCCCGCTTCAATTCTTGAAAGCTCTGTTGCCAGATCCCGCATCACTCGGCCCTCGAACCAAAGGCAAAACCTGTATTGGATGTATGTTTGAAGGGACGAAGAACGGGGAAAAGAAACGGGTGCTCATTTACAACAATTGTGACCATGAAGTTTGTTATTCTGAAGTTCGTTCTCAAGCGGTTTCCTACACCACCGGGGTTCCTGCCGTGTTGACGGCTCGCTTGATCCTTTCAGGAGCCTGGGCGGTGCCAGGTGTCTACTGTCCTGAACAATTGGATCCCGATCCCTTTATGAACTCGATTGGTCGCCTTGGGCTGCCGTGGAACGTGAAAGAGGCTTGATATGACCTTCGACGAATTACCTTCGCCCTGTTACGTCGTTGACGAACGGGTGCTGTCAAAGAATCTGAATGTCCTAAAGGGGGTTCAAGATCGTACCGGTGGCAAGATTATTTTGGCCCTCAAGGGTTTCGCCATGCACCGGGTCTTTTCTCAGATACGACAAGTGCTTGGAGGGACGACGGCGAGTTCAGTGAATGAAGCCCGCTTGGGACGGGAGATTTTTGGCGGTGAGGTGCATTGCTATGCTCCAGCTTATAGCGATGCGGATATCGAGGAACTCCTTCCGCTGGTGGATCATTTGGTTTTTAACTCCGTGTCCCAGTTTCGGCGATATCATGATCAGGTGCGTTCGTTTGAGGAACGACCAATCTCAATCGGTCTCAGGATTAATCCGGAGTATTCTGAGGTGAAGACAGCGCTCTATGATCCTTGTCGAGCGGGATCCCGTTTGGGCATTCGGAGGAACGAGTTAGACGGTGTGGACCTGAGTTCCGTTGACGGCTTTCATTTTCATACCATGTGTGAGCAGAATTCAGATACGCTCGAGCGAACGGTTGAAAAGGTTGAGGAACGATTCTCGGATTTGTTCTCGGGGTTAAAGTGGTTCAATTTTGGCGGGGGGCACCACATCTCGCGAGACGACTATGATATTGAGTGCCTCTGCCGAGTGATTGAGGGGTTTCAGTCGAGGCACGGCTTGCAAGTTTATCTTGAGCCCGGGGAAGCCATCGCTCTCAATGCGGGGACGCTCGTCGGTTCCGTGCTTGATATCGTTCCGGGCGAATCGAACAACGTGATCTTGGACTTGTCCGCCACGGCGCATATGCCGGATGTGCTTGAGATGCCCTATCGACCGGTGATTCAAGGCGCCGGGGAGCCTGGAGAGAAAGCGCACACCTATCAGCTGGGAGGCCTGACCTGCTTGGCAGGGGACCAGATTGGTGACTACTCATTTGATCAGCCCTTAAAACTGGGGGATCGCTTGGTGTTCGAGGATATGGCTCATTACACGATGGTAAAGAACACGACCTTCAATGGGGTTCACTTGCCGGCGATCGTTTTGCAGCGTGAGTCTGGGAGTTATGAGCTGGTCAAGCGATTTGGCTATGAAACGTATCGGGATCGTCTTTCCTAGGCTCGATCCGTCTTGTTAGAAAACTTTGAGGAAGGAAACCTTCATGAGTAAGCGTGTATTGATCATTGGTGCTGGGGGAGTGGGACGAGTTGTGACGCACAAATGTGCTCAGATCCCCGAGGTTTTTGGAGCCATTTGTCTCGCCAGTCGCACCAAGGCGAAGTGTGACGTGATTGCCGGGGAGCTCTCGAGGGAAATTGAGACGGCTCAGGTCGATGCGGATCAGGTGCCCGAATTGGTTGCCTTGATGCGTCAGTTCAAGCCTGACTTACTGATCAATGTTGCTCTTCCATACCAAGATCTGACGATCATGGATGCCTGTCTTGAGACCGGTGTTCCCTATGTTGATACAGCAAATTATGAGCCGCGAGACGTTGCCAAGTTTGAGTATCATTGGCAGTGGGCCTATCGCGATCGGTTTCGGGAGAAGGGGATCACCGCGTTACTCGGATCAGGCTTTGATCCAGGAGTGACGAATGTGTTCTGTGCCTACGCAAGTAAGCACCTCTTTGATCGCATCGATACGATTGATATCTTAGACTGTAATGCCGGTGACCATGGGCACCCCTTTGCGACTAATTTTAATCCCGAGATCAATATTCGAGAGGTGACGGCGAACGGGCGTTATTGGCGAGAGGGAGAGTGGTGCGAAACACAGCCGTTGGAAAAGACTTGGGATTTTGACTATCCCGGTGTTGGGGTTAAACGATCCTATTTGATGTATCACGAGGAGATTGAGTCTCTTTGCCAAAACATTCCCAATGTAAAACGGATCCGTTTCTGGATGACCTTTGGGGAGCAATATCTCACTCACCTGAAAGTGTTGGAAAATGTGGGCCTAACGCGTATCGATCCTGTCGAGTTTCAAGGGCAGTCCATTGTGCCGTTGCAGTTTCTGAAGGCGATTCTTCCTGATCCTGGAAGTCTGGGCGCACGAACGAAGGGGCAGACATGTATTGGCTGCCTCATTGACGGTGAGAAGGATGGGAAGCATCGTCGGGTTTTTATTCATAACAACTGTAATCACGAGGCGTGCTTTAAAGAAGTTAATGCTCAAGCGGTTTCCTACACGACGGGTGTTCCTGCGATGATTGGTGCAAAGATGATTCTTGAGGATCGATGGGTGCGACCTGGAGTTTTCAATATTGAGGAGTTTGACCCAGATCCGTTCATGGCAGACTTGAATCAATACGGATTGCCTTGGCAGGTGAAGGAGCTCGGTAACGAGCCTCTGCCGGCTTAGCGGGAGACAATGCTTCTCCTGGAAGAGTGCCAGAATCATCCTTGAGCTATGAGGATTCGAATGGCATTTGGGTCCTTTGGTGGTGCCCAGGCGCGGAGGAGATCTGAGATCGACAAGAATGGGTGATCGGCTACATTGATTGGTGTCGGTTTCCAAGAGTTGAGATCGCCTACGACGAATGAATATTTCTCCTGTTTCTGCTACCTTTTCGTTGGGTATTCTGTTGTTGCTTTCGAGTCTGTTGACTCTGCCTGCAGCCGAGTCGAAGCGCACCGTGGCGCCTGTTGCGAGTGCTGAGGTTGAATCCCTGGAGGAGGCGCTCCAGAGCGTCAAACAGAGAATTCAGTCTGTGGAAGCGGCGGAGGATCTAGAAGCCGAGCAGAAGGCAAAGCTCTTGGAGGCTTATCGCTCTGCAGAAAGCTATTATCTTCTTGCCGGAAAACATGGCGATCAGGGGCGAGCCTTCACGGCCTCGATCGAGACGGCTCCCGAACAGACGCTTCGAATTCAGAGCGAATTCAAGCTTCTTAATGAAGCTGTCGTTTCCACCAATACAGTCGTTCAGGCCTTGCCTCCTCAGCTAACGGTCGAAGAGCTAGAACAACGATTGACGGCTCTGCAGGCCGCTCTGGCAACTCGAGAAGGGGAGTTAGCCTTACTCGATGAGGGGATTAAACAACAGAAAGTGCGGCCCGAATCCCTCAGAGCTCGTCAGGCAGAAATCGCGACGGCCAGTGGCAAGATTGAGACTGCCATTGGTAGTAGCGAACAGGGAACAGATCCCCTCCAACTGCCGTTTGCCTTGCATGTAGATCTGTCAGCTCAAAAGGCTGCGCTTCTAGCGGAGTCCTCGATGCTGGAACAGGAGCTCTTGAGCCTTCCCTTGAGGTCGGCTCGTTCGGTGGCTGAACGAGAGCTCTTGGCCAAGCAAATTGCCCAATCCAAAATTGCCGTATCGGCCATTGAGGGGCGGCTGATCGAGAAACGGCGTGAGGACGCGGAGGAGCAGCAACGGAATGCTGAAGAGGTGAAGCGCCTCGCCAAGGAGAAACACCCCCTGCTTCTTGCCCTTGCCGAGGAAGTGGCGTCCGCGTCTCAGGATCATATCGATCTTCAACGTGAAATTGATGAAGTTCTGAAGCAGGAATTGGATCGTTCGAAGGCGAAGGCGAGCGAGGTGAAGAGCAACTTTGAGCGAGCCAAGGAGCAGATCAGTCTTGTGGGTCTGAGTGATTCCCTGGCGGTACTGCTGCTTGATCAGTGGCGTCGCCTTCCTAATTTGCGGACCAACCGGGCTGCGCTCGGAGCGCGAAAGATTCGAATAGGCAGCGTTGGGTTGAAGCGCTTTCAGCTAGAGGAGGCCTTTCTTGAGCTTCCCGATGTGAATAGCGAGGACGCGGTGAAACAGTGGGCTGAAGTCATGTATCCGGAGGCGGTGAAAGGTGCTGATAAGGCTGAATTGTGGGGCGACGTCGCAACACTCGTTGAATCCAAGAGGGCAGCGATGACCTCACTAGTTTCCGATTATAGTCGACTTCTTAAGGGCTTGGGTGATTTGGATTTTGAAGAGAATAAGCATATTTCACTTGTGGAGGAGTATACAGGCTTTTTGGAGGAGCGTCTGCTCTGGATTCCGAGTGCCCCGAGTATAGGCTGGGGAACTGTTGGCGAGATGACTCAGTCCCTCCGACGGCTCTCGTCCGCGTCCAATCGAAGTGAGATTCTGCGGGCTGCCACGAGGATGTATGATGATCGTCCTGTGTTCACTGGGGCTCTGGCCCTGCTCTTGCTTGTCTCGATCGGTTCTCGGCCCTTAGTTCGGCGTCAAGAGCAACTCTATATGGTTGGGGTTAAGCGGGTGTCGACAGATTCCTTTTCGATCACCATGCGTGCGACCTTCATGCTCCTTCTTCAGTCTGCCCCTTTCGCGGCCGTTCTGGCGCTTGTGGGGCAGCACCTCGTTGAGCGGGAAACAGGTGTTGAAATTCTCCGGGGCTTGGGAGTCAGCCTCTACTACGCTTCGATCTATCTGTTTGGGATCCTGGTTCTGCTGAATGCTTGCCGCCCGAAGGGACTCGGTCAGGTCCATTTTCGATGGGACGGAGGTGTGGCTGGGCGCGTCCGCTATCAGTTATTCTGGTTCTTGCCGCTAGTGATCATTGCTTCGGTGTTGGTCGATTTGTCGGAAGAGCTTTCGGATGAATTTCATCGATCCGGATTGGGGCGCATGGCTGTGATCCTTCTACTGTTGGCCTGTTCGCTGATGGTCTATCGAACCTTTCGCCCCAAGGATGGGGTGCTATCCAAGGTTCTTCAGCGTTCCACGACAAGTTGGTTGGTTCGTTTGCAGTGGCTTTGGTATTGGGGCTTGATTCTGCTCCCGCTTGGATTGGCTTTGCTCTCGGCGATTGGCTATCACCACACCGCCGTTCAGCTCACGCGGCGCACAGCGATCACGATCTCGTTTCTTGTTGGAGCGTTCGTGATTCATCAGCTGGTGTGGCGTTGGTTCGTGGTGAAAGAGCGGAAGCTGCAGCTTGAGAAATGGCTCGAGCAAAGGCGGGTTGCCGCTGAGGCGAAGAAAGCAGAGAGTGGGGCCGAAGACGTGAGTACGACCTTGCCCGAGATCAGTGAAGACGAGCTCGATTTAAAGTCCCTCAATGAACAGACCAAGCGCCTGCTGAGTTCGCTCATGAGTTTCTCTATTCTCTTAGGTGTTTGGCTGATTTGGGCGGATGTTTTGCCGGCCTTAAATGTGCTGAATGCGGTGGAGCTTTGGGATTCGGAAACCATTGTTGAAGGTAAGACCATTCTTCAACCGGTCACTCTGAATCATCTCGCTCTGGCCTTGATCATTGTTGTGATCACATCGCTTGTGGTGCGGAATATTTCTGGAATTCTTGAAATCGGAATCTTGCAGAATTTGCCACTCGCTGCTGGGAGTCGCTATGCGATTGTGTCCGTAGTTCAATATGCCTTGGTGATGTTCGGGGCCGTGTTTGTCTTCAATGTACTGGGATTCTCGCTCGCCCAATTCGGTTGGATGATGGCAGCACTCAGTGTGGGCCTTGGGTTTGGATTGCAGGAGGTTGTGGCCAATTTTGTGAGTGGGGTCATCTTATTGGCAGAACGGCCGATTCGGGTGGGGGATATTGTTACGGTCTCGGATGTGAGTGGGATTGTGACCCGGATTCGAATTCGAGCCACGACGATTACGAATTGGGATCGTCAGGAATTGGTTGTTCCGAATAAGGAATTTATCACGGGACGCATTCTAAACTGGACCTTGAGCAATACCGTCAATCGGATCGTGATCACCGTAGGCGTGGCGTATGGCTCTGATACGGAACAGGCGCGGAATCTTCTATTGAAGGTAGCCAATAACCATCCTTTGATTATGAATGAGCCGGGGCCTATGGCTACCTTTGAAGGGTTTGATGATAGTACCTTGCGATTGATCCTGCGCTGTTACTTGCCGAATCTTGATAATCGGCTGTCAACGATCACTGCACTTCATACAGCGATTGATAAGGCCTTCAGTGATGCCGGAATCGAGATTGCCTTTCCACAACAGGACATTCACGTCCGAACGACTCCTCCCGAGTTATTTAAGGCGAGCGATTCGGTTTAGCGCAGTGATTCTGGGAGCAAAAGGGAGTTTTTTGCCTGGCTCGGGCCGATCGATTCCTCAAGGGAGAGCGTTCGGCATTCAGAGGCTCGTCAAAAAAAGGGAACTCGATTGACAATTGCTGGTGAGCGCCTTTACTGGCCTCCCTATGGATTTGGAAGCCGGATTTTCTGGGAAAATTGAATTTGCCCCCACCTTTAAGCCGCGTCAGTCGATTGCTTATGTCGTCTTCGATTTCGATGGCACTCTCTCGATCATTCGCCAGGGATGGCCGGAGGTGATGTTACCGATGTTTGTTGAGATGCTACCACCCAAGGAAGGCGTCTCACGGGAAGCCGATGAGAAGATGCTTCTCGACGATATCATGACCCTGAACGGCAAGCAGACGATCTACCAAATGATGCAGCTTGCAGAACGGATCAAAGCCCGAGGTGGAGATCCGAAGGAACCCTTGTGGTACAAACACGAATACCTGCGCCGATTGAATGTGCAGATTGAATCTCGGCTTACGAGTATTCAAGACGGGTCCTGTGACGAAGATGAATTCTTGGTTCATGGATCTCGAAAGCTGCTAGAGAAGCTCAAGGCATTGGGATTGCCCATGTATCTAGCGAGTGGCACTGATGAGCCGTTTGTGAAGCGTGAGGCCGCCCTTTTGGGGATCGCAGATTTTTTTGATGGGCATATCTACGGCGCGTTAGATGACTATAAATCGTTTTCGAAAAAGATGGTGATCGAACGCATTTTGCGCGAGAACCAGATACCTGGGGAAGCCTTGCTTTCCTTTGGTGACGGCTACGTAGAGATTGAAAATACCAAAGAAGTCGGTGGTCTCGCTGTGGCTGTGGCGAGCGACGAGGCCAACAATGGGGCAGGTAATATTGATGAATGGAAACGACAACGTTTGTTGGGTGTGGGCGCCGACGTTGTGATTCCGGATTATCGTGACATCGATCGCTTGATGGA
Source organism: uncultured Verrucomicrobiota bacterium (assembly GCA_913061285.1). Classification (GTDB taxonomy): domain Bacteria; phylum Verrucomicrobiota; class Verrucomicrobiia; order Limisphaerales; family AAA164-E04; genus UBA2970. Next base: position 41,771 of record CAJXVR010000010.1, read on the forward strand.
ACGTCTTTGGCAACCGGGTGGCTAGAGGGGATTGTTTATGAACGAGAAATACCCAAGCCCCTTAGACCTTTCCCGCCTTAAGGTGTTTCCCTTGGAAGAACGCAAAAGCCTGACCAAGGCCACGGCAATTCTTGTAGACCCGGACAGCGAGCCGGATCCTATCGATGAGCGAATGAAGCGCATCATCGGTCGATGTGCCGACAAAGTAATTTCCGCCAAGCAACATCAGTCCAGCATCATGTTGGCCTATGGGGCGCATCTGCTTCGAAATGGGGCAGCTCTTATCCTAGAGAAGATGATGGAACGCGGATGGCTGACGCACCTAGCGACGAATGGCGCGGGCACGATTCATGATTGGGAATATGCCTACCTTGGGCGTTCCACCGAAAGTGTGCGAGATAATGTTGCGACAGGCACCTTTGGAGCGTGGGATGAAACAGGGCGAAACCTTCATCTTGCGATGCTGGTGGGGGGGCTTTCAGAGTTTGGCTACGGACGATCGTTGGGGCAGTTGATTCACGAAGATGGCATCGAGATTCCATTGGAAGCGACACTCGCGGAAGCGATCAAGTCGGACCCGCTTGATCCGGCCACCCCGGCCCGTGCGGATTTGTTGAAAGCGATGCGAGATCATGCTTTGACGGCGGGAAGACAGTCTGTTGTTCATCAGTGGAAGCAGGCGTCCATCCTAGCCCAAGCCTATCGACATCATATTCCGGTTTCAGTTCATCCTGGCATTGGTTATGATATCATATCGAATCATCCGATGTTCAATGGTGCCGTGATCGGCCGAGCCGCGACGACTGATTTCCGTCTTTTCTCTCGTGCGGTTGACTCCCTAGATGGGGGGGTGATGCTCTCAGTCGGGTCCGCTATTATGGCGCCGCAGGTATTTGAGAAAAGTCTGAGTTGTGTCAACAATTTGCGGATTCAAGCGGGGCGTCCAACGGTGAAAGAACATGAGATTTTTGTCGTTGATTTACAAGATGGCGGAGGCTGGGATTGGACTCAGGGCGAGCCGCCGAAAACGAACCCTGCCTACTATCTGCGATTCTGCAAGAGCTTCGCTCGAATGGGAGGCGCCATGCACTACGCCCAATGTGACAACCTCACTTTCATCCATCACCTCTACAAAACCCTCACGGCGCTATGAATCGTGAACGATTTGACGAGATTACCGAGAGATACAGTCGGCTCAAGATCGGGATCGTAGGAGATTTCTGTCTCGATCGATACTTTGAGATTGATCCGGAGCTGTCTGAGATCTCGATTGAAACCGAACTTGAAGTTCACAACGTCGTAAACGTTAGAACGCAACCAGGTGCCGGGGGAACGATTCTGAACAATCTCGTGGCGCTTGGAGTGGGGGAGATTATCCCGATTGGATTTTGTGGCGCAGATGGTGAGGGCTGGCTCCTGGAGAGGGCCTTGCAGGAACGAGCGAATGTGTGTCTCGATCATTTTCTACGGACCGAAGAGAGAAAGACCTTCACGTATTCCAAGCCATTGATCCTTTCCCCTGGGGCAGCGCCACAGGAGCTAAATCGACTGGACCAGAAGAACTGGACCGCGACGCCGGAAGGAGTCTCTCTGGCCGTCGTCCAGTCATTGCGTTCAATTGCTGACGAGGTGGACGCGCTTATCGTCATGGACCAAGTGGACAAACCTGGGACTGGAGTTGTGACTCCAATCGTTTTGGAGTGCCTCGCCGAGTTGGCTCAAGCCTACCCTGAGCTGCCCATGCTTGCTGATAGTCGGCAGGGATTGGCTGACTATCCTCCCTTGAGTTTCAAAATGAATGCGAACGAACTTCAATTGATGGTGAATTCATCAACTCCATTGGGCCGTGACGAGATCTTCCGTGAAGTCGCGAGCCTTTGTGAGAGTCATCAACGTCCTGCCTTTGTGACGCTCGCTGAGGGCGGAGTGATTGGTGGGGCGGCCGGTGAATGCCCCTCTCACCAGGCGTGCTTCCCGGTTCGTGGCGATATTGATATCGTTGGTGCTGGAGATTCAGTGACTGCCAATCTAACGACTGCCTTGGCCGCTGACGCAAGTGTTCGAGAGGCTCTTGAACTTGCCATGGCCGGAGCCTCTGTGGTTGTGCATCAGTTGGGGACGACTGGGACGGCATCGCAGTCTCAGATCGCCGATCTGTTGCTTTGATTGGAATCAAAATCCTCTGAGGCATCCGTCGTTGCTGGCGGCCCAGCTAAGGGCCTATGTTAGCGGGGTTGACGAGTTGTCAGCAGTTCACTAAAATCACGCCCGTTCTCCTCAATGTGTCTCTGTCTACAGGGATTGAATGAGTTATTTTTGAAAGTATAAGTTTGTATGATAGTACCTTTCGATCGCTTATTCGTATGGAGTGTGATTCTAGGTATCTGTTTGTCTTTCCCCTTGAATTCGCAGGCGGCTGAAGAACCTCGAAAGGTGATTCTTCTTAAGCCAGAGCGCTTCGAGTTGGCCAATGGACCTTGTATGATGTTTTGGCTTCGTGGGGCCAATGGCAATAAGTATCAAATCGAGTCCGCCCCGGCGAAATTTGCCAGTAGGTGGTGGGCTCGATGGACACCGGTCGATTTTGAACTTCGCAGCGACGGTCCCGTCCTGTGCGTTGATTTAGAAACCTATGGGCTAAATCGACTGGAATATCGTGCGGTCTTAGTCGACGAGGAAACAGCATTCTCGGGAACGTTGCCGCCTACCACTGAGATGATTTGGATCGATCCAGGTGCTTTCGTCATGGGGAGCTCGACGCATGATCTGGATCGTGATGATGATGAGCGGCCCTTAACCGTGATTCGTCTGACCCAACCCTATGCACTCGGGGTTCACGAGGTCACCCAGCTCCAGTTTGTGCCGGTGATGGGATACAATCCCTCACGCTTCAAGTTCGACCCGTCACATCCTGTGACCAATGCCCGATGGGAGGATGCGATGGAGTATTGTCGCCGCCTTACTATTCTGGAGCGAGCGGCGGGACTCTTGGGAGAAGACTACAAATACCGACTGCCTACTGAAGCGGAATGGGAATATGGTTGCCGGGCGGGCTCAACGACTCGATTTCACTACGGTGACGATCCTGATTATGAGCTTCTGGCGGCCTATGCTTGGTATGGTAAGAATAGTGGCGGCTCCACCCATCCAGTGATGACTCGTTTACCCAATGCCTGGGGGCTTCATGGGATGCATGGGAATGTTCACGAGTGGTGTCTTGACCAGTATGACTTCCTGCCCGGCGGCTATGTTGAGGATCCAATAGGGGGTAAAGGTGGTGATTTATACGTGATTCGAGGCGGGAGTTGGCTTGAGTTGGGCAAAGATTGTCGGACTTCCGATCGGCACCGAAATTGGTTCACGAGCTATGTCGGCAATGTTGGCTTTCGCGTTGCCTTAGTGGCCGAAGAATAGGCCTTGGCGTAGGATCGATCGTTTGAGTTTGAGTCGATATTCTGTCGGAAAGGCCGAGTTTGAAAACTCTCTCATCTCCGATGGATAGCGAGAAAAAATCTCCTTATGAAGGCTCTATTGAGATGCTTTCATGAATCTTCTATTTTCAGATTGGCAGGCAAAGGAAAAAGTCATAGAACCCGGGCTGTTTTCTAATTTATTGAGCACTAAGAATGGCAATCAGTCCTTCCAATCCAACGGCTTCCTCCGCGGCAATTACCAGTGAGCGGTTTATTTCCCAAATTGCACGGGAGTTGAACTTAAATGAAGCGAATGTACGGGTCACCGTGGGTTTGCTGGCTGATGGCGGTACGGTGCCTTTCATCGCCCGCTATCGTAAGGAGGCGACTGGGTCCTTGGACGAGGTTGCAATTGCTGCCATTCGTGATCGGTTGAATCAACTCATTGATCTGGAGAAGCGGCGGGAAGCCATTCTCAAGTCCCTGGACGAGCGAAAACTGCTTACGGATTCCCTGCGGGAGAAAGTGATGGCGGCCCTGACCTTGACCGCTCTTGAAGACGTGTTCGCTCCCTATCGGCCGAAACGACGTACGCGGGCGACGATCGCTAAGGATCGTGGATTGGAACCATTGGCGAATTGGCTAATGAGCAATCAGGATTCGGACGATGTTGGTGATGAGGCGGCCAAGTTCGTTGTTGAAAGTGAGGACAAGGATAAGGCGGTGCTCACCTCCGCTGACGCACTGGCTGGGGCTCGCGACATTCTGGCCGAACGCTTTAGTGATGATCCTGAGGCGCGAGGGCTTATTCGAAAACGCTACCAAACAGAGGCGATTCTTAGCTCCAAGTGCATTACGGGACAAGAGAAGGACCCCGGAGCCGCTAAGTTTCGTGACTATTTTGAGTGGTCCGAGCCCTTGGCAAAAGTACCGAGCCATCGCTTGTTAGCCATGCGGCGCGGGGAAAAGGAAGGGCATTTGCTACTCCGAATTCGAGTCGATGAGGAGCAGGCTGTGGCGCAGTTGCAAGGCTTGTTCGCCTTCGGAAAAGGAGGGGCCGCCAAGCAAGTGGCTCAGGCCTGCGAAGAGAGTTTCAAACGGCTCCTGTCCGCCTCTTTGGAGACCGAAGCGCGTTTGGCAGGAAAGAAGGAAGCCGATGAGCAGGCGATTCAAGTGTTCGGTGAGAATATACGCGAATTGCTGATGGCAGCCCCGCTGGGGCAAAAGTGCGTGTTGGCCATGGATCCAGGCTTTCGCACCGGGTGCAAAGTGGTGGTCTTGGATGCTCAGGGCAAGTTGCTGCATGATGAAGTCGTTTTTGCGACTGGAAATTCCGCTTCTCAAGTGGCTCGCGCCCGGGAACAGATGCTGGCAATGGTGTCTCGTTTCAAGGTGGAGGCCATAGCGATCGGGAATGGGACGGGGAGTCGAGAGACGGAAGCGTTTGCTCGTTCCTGTGGGCTGCCAGCGTCAATCGCGATTGTCATGGTCAATGAAAGCGGCGCGTCAATCTACTCCGCTTCGGAGGTTGCCCGAGAAGAATTTCCTGACAAGGATCTCACAGTTCGGGGGGCAGTTTCCATCGGACGTCGCTTGATGGATCCGTTGGCTGAATTGGTTAAGTTGGAGCCTAAGAGCATTGGGGTGGGACAGTATCAACATGATGTGGATCAACGTCTCTTGAAGGAGAAACTTTCGGATGTGGTCGTTTCGAGTGTGAACCGCGTCGGGGTTGAAGTGAATACGGCGAGTCGACAGCTGCTGAGTTATGTTGCCGGGCTTAATGAGACAATCGCAGGTAACATCGTTGCTTATCGGAACGAGAATGGGCCGTTGAAGTCCAGGGCTGAGCTCAAAAAAGTACCTCGGCTCGGGCCCAAAGCCTTTGAGCAAGCTGCTGGGTTTTTGCGGATTCGGCAGGCGAAGAATCCTCTGGATTCCAGTGGGGTGCATCCCGAAAGTTACGATGTCGTGAAGCGAATGGCTGCTGACCTAAACTGTGGGGTGAGTGATTTGGTTGCGCAAACTGGGCTGCGGAACCAGGTGGGGCTGGAGCAGTATGTGGACGAGCGGATTGGCTTGCCGACGCTCACTGATATCATGGAAGAGCTGGCGAAGCCTGGCCGTGATCCACGTCAACGTTTCGAGGCCTTTTCCTTTGATGCATCGGTCGAGAAACCGTCGGATCTCAAGGAAGGAATGAAACTGCCCGGTATTGTGACGAACGTGACTGCCTTTGGTGCCTTTGTTGATGTTGGGGTGCACCAAGATGGATTGGTTCACGTCAGTCAGCTTTCTGATGATTTCGTTTCTGACCCGGCAACCGTCGTCAAGGTCGGCCAAAAGGTCCGAGTGACTGTGGTGGAAGTCGATCTTCAGCGCAACCGGATTGGACTTTCATGCAAGTCGAATCCTGAGCTAGGACCTCGAAGTCAGTCTGGAGGTGAACGACGATCTCCGGCGAATGCGCCACGAGGGCGCGCCCCTCGCCCCGCTCGCGAGCAGCGTAGTTTTACCGCGGGCTCTCTGGCGGATGCCTTTGATCAAGCGCTGAAGAAGAAGCCCTAAGCGTTTCGGGGGAATCGGTAGGCGATTCGAAATAGGTCTCGCTTTTTCTCAGCTTTCGATTGCTGAAATCTGCCTTCAAGGATAGAACGTACGCAATGATCACGTTGCAATCGAAGTGTGTGTTTAGCGGAGGAGCCGTGCTTGCAGAGGGGCCCGTTTGGGATGAACGATCTCAGCGACTTTACTGGTTGGATATCGAGCGCGGTCGCATTTGTCGTTTTGATCCCTCCTCGAAGAGTAATCAGGAATGGATCTTAGGAACGCGAGTGGGCTTTGCTGTGCTGACGGAGCAAGGGGATATGCTCGCAGGCACGCAGGAGGGGCTGATTCGCTTTTCCTGTGATACTGGAACGAGCACGCCGTATGCGAATCCGGAGTCGGACCTCTCTCAAAATCGATTCAATGATGGCAAATGTGATCTCCAAGGGCGCCTTTGGGCCGGAACGATGTCGGTTGAAGAAGCCGATGGGGCTGGTAGCCTCTACCGGGTGACGGCACCCGACGCCGTGAGCTCGCAGGTCAGCTCGGTGACAATCTCTAATGGCTTGGCATGGACCGCCGACTCATCCGCGATGTATTACATTGATTCGCCGACGCGGCGTATTGATGGTTTCGATTTCAATCCCGGCTCGGGCGAGATTAGCAATCGGAGAACAGCCATCGCTTTGGAAGAAGGGATTGGTTACCCGGACGGAATGACGATCGACTCCGAGGACATGCTCTGGGTGGCGCTCTGGGAAGGTTGGGGAGTAGGCCGCTTTGATCCTAAGACAGGTGAAATGCTGGCCAAGATTGAGGTGCCCGTGGCGTGTGTGACCTCGTGTTGTTTTGGTGGAGCGAAGATGGATGAACTCTACATTACGACGGCGAGTCGGGATCTCAAAGAAGAGGATCGGCCCAAGCAACCGGATGCCGGAGGGATTTTCGTGGCTCATCCCGGCGTGACGGGGACACCCAGTATTCGATTTAAAGGCTGATCGGATATCAATGGCTGTTGCCTGTCCACCGGTGATTGATATCGGGCTGAACCTGACCCACAAGTCGTTCCAGTCAGATCTCCCCCAAGTCGTCGATCGTGCCATTGCCGTGGGCGTGGCGCAGATGATTCTGACGGGGACGACGCTCGCTGGAAGCGAAGAGGCCTGCTCGCTGGCCGAGAGATTTCCTGGGCGAATGTATTCAACCGCTGGTATTCATCCTCATCATGCCTCCGAATTCAATGCTGAGACCCTCGCTGAACTAAAAGCGCTTGCAGCGAAGAAAACGGTGGTAGCGATTGGTGAGTGTGGGCTCGATTTTTTCCGAAACTATTCTCCTCAGGACGAACAACGATCTTGCTTCAGAGAACAGCTCGAGTTGGCAAAAGAATTGGGATTGCCGGTCTTTCTTCATGAACGGGATGCTCACGAAGCATTCGCGGAAATCTTAGAACCCGCCGTTGCTAGTCTCCAAGGGGCCGTTGTTCACTGCTTCACCGGTAATCCTGCTAGTTTGCATCAATATCTTGAGATGGGCTGCTTCATTGGGGTGACGGGTTGGGTTTGTGACGAACGGCGGGGCGGAGAGCTTCGGGAGTTGGTTCCAGAGATTCCTTTGGATCGCTTGATGATTGAAACGGATGCGCCCTACCTGAGCCCCCGCGATCTTCGACCGAAGCCCAAGTCAACTCGGAATGAACCTTGCCACTTGCCTCATATCGGGAAGGTGATTGCCGAACTACGAGGGATCGACTATACCACCTTGGCGCGCTCCACCACGGAGAACGCGCGCCGATTCTTCGGCCTTAACGAGAAGGATGGAACGCTGCTATGAAACTGATCTCTTGGAATGTGAACGGCGTTCGTGCTGTGCTAAAAAAAGGGTTCTTAGAAATCCTCCAGCGCTTTGAGGCCGACGTCGTTTGTTTGCAAGAAACAAAGGCCATGCAAGAACAAGTTGCTGAGGTGGCCTGGCCTGAGGCATACCATCAGGTATGGAATTCGGCAGAGAAGAAGGGCTATTCTGGAACGGCTGTCTTTACCAAGCAGAAGCCCCTTAGTTCGAGTCTCGGGATCGGTGTGCGCGAACATGATCAAGAAGGGCGGGTGATCAATGTGGAATACGACGATTTCTACCTCGTGAATGTCTACACGCCCAATTCTCAGAACGAACTTCGTCGACTCGACTACCGAACCAAAGAATGGGATGTAGCCTTCCTTAAACATCTGAAACGCCTGCAGAAAGACAAACCGGTTGTCTTTTGTGGTGACTTGAATGTGGCACATCAAGAGATCGATTTGGCTCGTCCCAAAGCCAACACTCGCAATGCCGGCTTCACGCCGGAAGAACGCGAGTCATTCAGCAAGATTCTCAAGGCTGGCTTTGTCGATACCTTCCGTGAATTTGAATCCGAGGGCGGACATTACTCTTGGTGGAGTTATCGTGCTGGAGCCCGTAGCAAGAACATTGGATGGCGTATTGACTATTTCTGCGCCTCAGATTCACTGCGGCCTAGGCTACAGAATGCATCGATCCTGCCCGAGATAATGGGCTCAGATCACTGTCCGGTGGTTCTCGAATTGTCTTGAGATCCAGCGTGGCAGTTCCTTCGTGATTGGGGCATATCGTCGAGGAGAGGCCTAGGACCAGTCCAAGCCTTCAGGCAGGGTTGGATTCAAGCTCTTACAAGCATCCTCAGTGACAATCACGAGATCCTCTAGCCGAACGCCCCCAATCTCGGGAGAGTAAAGTCCTGGCTCAATTGTCAGGGCATCGCCCTTAACAAGTTCTGGCCCTTTAAAGTCAAGTAATGGGGGCTCGTGAACATCGAGTCCTATGCCGTGCCCCGTTCCATGAGTCATTGAGGGCGTGTTCGTGCCCATGGCCCCCGAAGGGCGTTCCGCCAGAAAGCCGTGTTGCTGGATGGTTTCGATGGTGGCTCGATGAACTGATTCGCCCGTCACTCCTGGACGAGTCGCTTTTGTGCCTGCGGCCTTTGCAGCAGCCACAGCTGCATGCATGCATTGCACCGTCTCGGGAATGGCTCCATGAACCACTGTTCGTGTGCAGTCGCCATTGTAATAGGTCGCGTTGTCACAGGGAAAGATGTCCACGATCACCGGCTGTCCTGTTGAAAGCACGCCACTTCCATGATTGTGGCAATCGGCGCCTTCGGGTCCCCCGGCAACGATGCTTCCTGGATTTGAAAAATTGGCTTCGAGCAACCAGATGCTAATCTGGCTCTGCAAGCGTTCTGAGGTCAGTGGGCTTCCGTCATGAATCAAGGTGCCGTCGCTCGCGACATCGGCATGAGCGACTAATTGACACGCGCGCGTCATCGTCTCCGCAGTCACCGCTTGTGCCTTGGCTAGCCACTCAATTTCTTGATCATCCTTCGCCCTGTCTCTTATACACATCTCCGAGCCCACGAGACCTCTCTACATCTCG